>JAEYAR010000038.1 GCA_023404715.1 Bacillota bacterium
GCCGCGCACCGGCTGGTTGAGCAGGATCGCCAGCAAAAAAGCATAAGCGATCTTCATCGGCACGCTCAGCAGCACGTACTGCGCAGTCACGTCAAGCGCTTTATAAAAATATGGGTCTGTGCCGGAGAACATATTGCGATAATTGCCAAGGCCGATGAACGACCACTTGCCGCTGATGTTGTAATCCGTAAAGCTATATCCCAGGCTCGCGGCCATGGGGCCCAGCGTAAAGAGCAACATGCCCAGCACGGCCGGCGCTGCGAATAGCCAACCGAAGGCGTTTTCCATGGAGCGAAAGCGGCTCCTGACCGGGGATGCCGTTCGTCTTTGCATCATCGCGCTTCATACCTCTCTGTGTTTTCAAAGCGGGCGGCACGCGCCGTCGCGCATGCCGCCCGCAGCGTCCCCTTCAGGTTAAAACGCCCAGCCGTCCACCAGCGGGGCGACCTTGTCCGCGATGGAATCCATCGCTTCCTGCGCGGTCATCTCGCCGTTCCAGACGTTGTCCAACGCGGGGCCGACGAGCGCGTCGATCTCCGCAAAGTTGTTCACGTTGTTTTCCGGCGCGGGCTCGGCGTGCTCGTAGGTCGAGCGAACCACCGCGTCTACAAAGCCCGTCGGACGGCCCGGCAGATCCTCGCTCGCCCATTGCGCGAGCTTGTCCTCCTCCGTCAGCCAGCTCTTCAGCTGCGGAATCCACAGACCCTGATGCAGCTCGAGCACGTTTTCGGGGTTGATGATCCAGTTGTGCAGCTTGAGCGCCGCCTCCAGGTTCTTTGTGCTCTTGAAGATGATCAGCGAGCCGCCGTGGAAGAAGCTTTTGTACTCCTTGAGGATCGGCAGCACGCCCACGCCCCAGTTGAGGTCCTCGGTCTGCGCGAGGTCCGCATGCGTCCAGGAGCCGTTAAGGGTCATCGCCACCCGGCGCGTCTGCAGGGCGACGGAGTTGGAGGGCAGCGTGGCCGCCTGCGTGGGCGAGGGATGCACGTGGTACACGTTGATCAGATCCGCGACCTTCTGCAGCGCCTGCGTCGCCTCGGGGGCGTTCAGCGCGAACGCGGCGCCGTCCTCGCTCAGGTAGCTGCCACCGTTGGAAAGCACGAAGGGATACCATCCGTTCCAGCCCAGGCCGATCTGGATGCCGTACTGGCGGATGTTTTCCGGGTCAAAGTCCGGGCTGAGCGCATTGTTGCCCTTGCGGTCGATCGTCAGCTTCTGCGCGATCTCGACGAACTCGTCCCATGTCCAGGCGTCCTCCGCCCGAGTCGGCGGCAGCTCGAGTCCCTGCTCTGTGAACATGTCCGCGTTGTACATCAGGCTGGGCGTGACGCTCGCCTGGAACGGGCCCGCGCTTTCAGTCGGCGACCAGTTCCACCAGCAGTAATCCGCCACGTCGTCCGCGGAGATGCTCGGGTCCATCGGCGCGATCTCGTAGTAATTGTAGATCAGGCCGTCTTTGCCCAGTTGGATCTTCCACGGGCCGCTGTAGCACACGTCCGGCGCTTCGTTTGCGGCGATCATGGCGTTCAGCTTGGTCGAAAAGTCGTCCGGTATGTGCAGCAGTTCCACGTCGATCGTGGGGTTCGCCTCCATGAATGAGGCGACGGCCTTTTCGATGCCTTCCTTCTCCGCGCCGCTGCCCCAATAGGCAAAGCGCAGCTTTATGGCATCGTCGGCGAGCGCTGCGCACATTGCGCTACACAGCAGGATCACGGTTAACAGGGCAGCTACGATTCTTTTCATGTCCAATCCTCCCAATCGCTAAAAGGTTTGATGTCTATTTCGGATGCATCCCGTTGAGGATGATTATATAGAAATAGACGGCCCTTCTCAAGCCGCCTGTTCGTTGGATTCTGTTCCTTTGATCGCCATAAGCTTGTCTTTTTATTGTGCGCGCATGCGCGCCGTCACGCAGGTGCCCTCGCCCGGCTTGGAGGCGATGACGAGGCCGCAGCCCGCGCCGCAGACCAGTTCGATGCGCCTATGCACGTTGTAAAGTCCCACGCAGCCCGTGCGGCCGCTCAGGATGTCGTCGGCCCGCGTCGCGTCCATGCCGCATCCGTTGTCTTCCACCCGGCAGAGCACGAAGCCCGCCTCCTGCCATATGCGTATGCAGATGCGTCCGCCCTCCCTGCGATCGCCGAAGCCGTGCAGGATGCTGTTCTCCGCCAGCGGCTGCATAAACAGCTTGGGCAGGCGTAGGGGCTGGCAGCCTTCCTGTACATCCCACGTCACGGTATAAAGGCCCGCAAAGCGCGCGTCCATGAGCAGGAAGTAGCGCTCCATCCAGGCGATATCGTCACGAAGGATCGTGGCCTCCTCGTGGTTGTTGCTCGTATATTGAAGCATCCGCGAAAGCGCGACGATCAGCTTGCTGCTCGCCCTATCGCCTTCACGCAGGGCGACCCAGTTGATCACGTTAAGCGAATTGTAGATATAATGCGGGTTGAGCTGCGCCATCAGCGTCTGCAGCCGGGCTTCCTGCTCTCGCAGGGAGACGCTCACGTTTTCGTCGATCAGTTGCCGTAGCGTCGCGCTCATCTCGTTGAAGTTCAATACGAGACGGGTGAACTCATCCCGCCGGTCGTCTTCGATGCGCGCGGTAAAGCGTCCGGCCTTGACATCGTCCACCGCCCGGCTGACCTTATCGATGCGCGCGCCCATGAGCCTCGCCGCGCTGAGCGCCGCGAGCAGCGAGGTGAGCGCCTGTACGATCACCACTCCGATGAACATCGCGCGCATCTGCCCTTCCAGCGGCCCCGAGAGCGCGCTGACGGAGAAGGCAGCGAGGCTCGTCCAACCGGACTGGCGCAGGCGGTCGAAGCAGACGATCACCGGCTCGCCCGCGGCGCCGAGCATCTGCAGCATGCCGCTGCCCTGTTCGTCGATTCTTCGCAGGCACGCGTCGTCCAGCCGCACCTGCAGCGTGCCTCCGCTCAGCAGCGTCTCCCCTGCGGGCCCCAGCAGGCCGTACTGAGCGCTGCTGAGCCCTTCGATGCTCTTGCCGATCTGGCGTGCGATGAACGCGTCGGAAAACATCACGTGCAGCACGGGCCTTTCGCAGCCCTCAGGCAGGTGTTCGCCGATCCCCGCCTCGGACACGCGGCGCAGGTTCATCAGCCGCGCGCAGGATAGATAGTCCTTTTCGATCCGGTATGGGGCCATTTCCTGCTTGCCCAGCCAGACGATGCCGCCGCCCTGCGCCTCGATTCTGCGGTACGGATCGCTTTGCCAGAAGGCATCGTAGCGCGCGCTCTGCGCGTTCATGGCGTAGCATGCCTGCCGCGTAGCGATCTCCACCTGCGCGATAATGTCGTTATTGCCGAAGTATTTGAGCAGGGTCTTGCGCACATTCCTGGCCGTCTCCGATTCGGTTCGGTCGTTGTCGTAATACCCAAGCGGCGCCGTCTGAAACCCGCTTGCCGCCCCGCCGGCGACGGAAAAAATCTCGAAGAGATCGTCGTCTATCAGGATGTTCATCGTCGTCTCGCGCACCAGGCGCAGCTGCTCGTCGAGCACCTCGTTGTTCACGCTGACCAGCCGATAAATGCTGTCCCTCGTGGCGCGAATCAGGCTGTCCCGGCTGCTTTGAAAGAAGAGAGTGACGAGCAGCAGCTGCGGCGTCAGGGAAAGGAGGATGATGCAGACGAACATACGCGCTTTGATGTTCAGCCTCTTCAGGGCTGTGCGCATGCTCATTCCCGCCCCCCGCGCTTGCGGTACTGATCCGGCGAAAGACCGTAGCGCCGTTTAAACGCCTTGGTGAAATAAGCGGCGTTGGGGTAGCCGACGCGCGCGCCGATCGTAGCGGCGTACAGGTCGGTTTCCCGCAGCAGCCCGGCGGCCTCCCGCATGCGCAGCTCGCACAGATAGTTTGAAAATGATGCGCCTGCGGCCTGCTTGAACTGAAGGGAGAAATACGAGGGGTTGTAATGGAAACGTTGCGCTACGGATGCGAGCGTCAGCTCCTCGCAAAAATGCGCCTGTACGTAGCGCACGGCTTCATTCATCGCGCCGGGCTGCGCGGAATCGATAGAGAACGCATCGCACAGCGCGTCGAGGATCCCGCGAAGGCCCTCTAGCATTTGAACAAAGCTCCGGCTTTCGAGCACCGCGGTATCCAGCCTCTCCATCAAGCGCCCGCGGACATCGGCGCCCAGCCGCATGTCCGCGCTGCCGGCGATGAACACGAACGCGTACGTCACGATCTCTTTGACCTTGCTCGGATAGACGCTCTCGTTTTGCGAAAGGGCGCGCAGCGGCGCCTCGAAGAGGGCGTACGCCCCCCGCGCGTCCGCCCGCTTGATGGACTGAGCGATTTCTCCCAGCGGCAGTTCCAAGCCTGCAACCTGATACGGATCGAACGGCACGTCCAGCCGGGCAAAGGCGATGCGGCGCTCCGGCGCAAAAAAATGCCGTAGGCAAGCGCCTCGGGCGCGATGATACAGAGCGCTGAGGCGGTCAAAGAACGCGTCCGCAAGGCAGCAAACGCCGGCGATCAGGCGTTGATCGCTTAGCGCCTCGACCTCCCGGCATACCGCGCCCACGATCTCCTCTGCCGCCCGGACTTGTACGCCGTCGCAGGCCAAGATACCCGCCAGGGCCGTATCATCCGTGATGGGGCGAAAGATGACGGCGGAGCCGTGCGGTTTTAAGCGCTCGCGCAGAAGGTAGCGGACGTCCGCGCACGTCTCTTCGTCCCGCCAGCCGCACTCCGGCATGAGATAGAGCAGGATGCCCGACGATTTGCGCCCGAATACCTGTCGAATGCCCGCCGCCTCCTGAGCGGGCAGCTCGCCCATCACAAAGCGGTGCATCTGCTGCTCGACATAGTTGCTCTGTAGGTTGAGCAGGCTGTCTTGTATTTTCGCCTGCTCCTGCCTCATCGTCCGCGCTTCGCGCAACCGCCCTTCCATCCTGTCCAGACAGTCCCGCAGCTCTTCGACGTCTACGGGCTTGAGCAGGTAGTCGTCCGCGCCGAGCGCTATGCCCTGTTTGGCGTACTCAAACGTGCCGTAAGCGCTCAGGATCGTAAAGCGCGCATGCGGTTGCTTGCGCCTAGCGAGCGACAGGAATGCCAAACCGTCCATCCCCGGCATACGGATATCCGTAATCACCAGGTCTAGCGCCATGACGTCCATCATTTGCAGCGCGCGCTGGGCATTCTCCGCCTCGAACACGAGATAGTCGGGCTTGAGCAGGCAAAGCAGGCCGAGCAGGCCCGCGCGGTGCCCCGCCTCGTCGTCCACGATCAAAAGCCGGTACATGCGGTCTCACGTTCCTTTTTCTCGATTCGTATATGTTTTGAGCCGCGTCCAAAAAGAGACAAGCGGAATTAGGGAGAAGCGTTTTGCTCCTTCTAATTCCGCAATCAGCATTGACATAAAACATATAATTTATTTGTCCGTTTTATACATTGTAGCAAAGCCTTCGGCGCGCGTCAAGGACTGCCCAAGCGCAAAAGACTTCGAAGATGCCGCCGTAGACGCAGCGGCCGAAGTGCTCGATGAACTGACCGAACAAGAGAGGGCTCGCCGTATGCAAGCGCTTTTTCTCGTCGATGCGAAGCAAAACCTTCATATGCGTCACCCTTTCACGGCGCCCGCCGTCAGCCCCTTGATGATGTGCTTTTGCATGAAGCAGTAGAAGACGAAAATAGGGAAAATCGTGATGACCGAAAGCGTCATGAACATCGGCCAGTTGGTGTTGAACTGCCCCTTGGCGCGGAAGACCTCCAGCACCAGCGTGGTATTGGCGCGCGAGTTGAGGAAGATGTTCGGCGCGATGAAGTCGTTCCAGATCCACATGGTGTTGAAGATGATCGACGTCGTCGTGATCGGCTTCATCAGCGGAAAAACGATCACAAAGAAGATCCGCCCGACGCTCGCGCCGTCCACCACCGCGGCCTCGCTGAGCTCCCGGGGAATTGATCGCATGTAGCCCACCGCGAGGAACACCGTCAGCGCCGAGCCGTTGGCGTAAAACAGGACCATGCCCGCCAGGCTGTCGATCAGGCGCAGGCCCTGCATGACCTCGAAGAGCGAGAGCAATATCGCCTGAAACGGCACGAGGAACCCGACCATCAGGTATACCATGACGCCGCTGTTGAACCTGTTTTCATTGAAGGCGATCGGGTAGGCCGCCATTTCGCCGATGACGACGATGAGCAGCACGGCGCAGGCCGTCAGGAAGAACGTATTGCGAAAGGCCGCGAGGATCGGCGTCTTCTCAAACACGTCCGCGTAGTTGCCCAGAAACAGGCCGGTCGGGAAGGCCGTGGGGTTAAAGGAGACCTCCCGCAGCGTCTTGAACGTACTGATCACCAGGAAGTAAAAGGGGTATAAGAAAAGCGCGCACACCGGCAGGAGGAAGAGATCGGATCGGGTAAAATTGCGTCTGAGAAAGCCCTTCATCACGCCTGCACCTCCCGCTTGCGCATGGTCGTGAACTGGATGACCGCGATGAGCATCACCAAGAGGATGAAGATCGTCGCCAGCGCCGTGGATACGCCGTATTGGCGCTCGGAGATGCCGCGCTGGATGATGATCTGCGTCACGGTGTAGTTGGAGTAACCCGGACCGCCCTTGGTCAGCGCGTAGGGCAGATCGTATACCTTTAGGCCGTTGGTCAGCAGCAGCAGGGTGTTGACCGTGAGCGCCGGGGCCAGCAGCGGTATCGTAATGTAGCGGAACTGTTCAAACCGGCTCGCCCCGTCGATCGCCGCCGCCTCGTAATAGGTGGGCGAAATGGCCTGCAGGTAGGCGATGTTCACCACCGTGTGCCAGCCCGCGTTCGTCCATACGGCGACCGCGATGATCGAAAATTTCGCCGTCCACGCATTGGCCGTCCAGCCGACCGGGCCCAGGCCGAAGTTCTTGAGGATGGCGTTGAGCGCGCCCGTGCCGAGCGGGGAGAGGATATAGCTCCAGATATAGCCGATGAGCAGCGCGCTCACGACCGAGGGGAAGAAGAAGACCGCGCGCTCGAACGTCTTGACCCGCTGCTGCTTATCCAGCAGCACCGCGAGCGGTATGGAGATCAAATTGATGAGCAGGACGGTAAAAAACGTGTAGAAGAGCGTATTGAACAGCGCCTGCTTCATCACATCGTCCTGAAAAACCGCGAAGTAGTTTTTCAGTCCTACGAAGTTGTACGTATGCAGCACGCCGTCAAAGTCCGTAAAGCTGTAAAGCAGCGTCTTGATCAGCGGATAGATGGTGAACGTCGTAAAAGCGAGCAAGGCCGGCAGCAGGAAGATCTCGTATTGCAGCTGGCGGATAAACCGTCTTTTGTTCATCGCGTACTCCCTCCTGAAAGGGTTATAGGATCGGAATTGGGGGACGGTATCCGTCCCCCTCATATCTCGTCAGTTCGCGCTCACCTCGGCCAGCTTGGCGTCCAGGCGTTGCGCCGCCTCGGCGGGCGTGCACGCGCCGACCAATACATCCTGCAGGGCGGCGATAAACGTCAGCCGCAGGGACTCCGTATGCGTAAGCCACTGGCTCATCGGGATGTGGAACGCGCCTGCCTGAACCGCAGCCACCCCGTCCGCCACCTCCTCGCGGATCTCGGGCTCGTAGCCCTTGGCGACGGTGAAGCCGCCGTAGGTGCTGTACTGCGCGGCCAGACCCTCGGGCGAGACGCAAAACTCGACGAAGGCCTTCGCGATCTCGGGGTTCCTCGCGTTCGCGTTGATGCAGGGGCCGACGTTGATGCAGCCGCAGTAATAGACGTGCTTCGTGCCTGGAATGCCCATCACCTCATAATGCAGCTCCGGGTTGATCTGATCGATCGTCGCGCAGTTCCAAGAGCCGGACATGATCATCGCGACCTGCTCGGTGGCGAACTGCACGACGACGTCGTCGCTGGAGACGCCGACCATGTTGGCGTCCAGATAGCCCAGATCGACCAGCTGGCGGAACATCTCAAAGGGCTTCGTCCAGCCGTCGGCGAACATCGCCTTGCCATCGTACACGTCCTGCGTGAAGGTCGGGTTCTCGGCCACGGTCTCCGCGCCGAACAGCGGGGCCACGAAGTTCACCGCCGCATCCTGGCAGTTATCCATCAGCGGCACGTAGCCGTTGTCCTTGAGCGTCTGGCACACGGCGAGGAACTCGTCCCAGGTCTGGGGCTCCGCTGCGATGCCGCACTTTTCAAAGATGTCCTTGTTGTAGAATAGGCCGCCTACCCAGCAATCGACCGCCGCGCAGTTCGGGTACATCTCCTTTACCGCGTCGGGGATGGTGCCGTCCTGCATGTAGGGCTCGCCGGAGAGATCCATCGTGTAGCCGCCCTTGGTCAAGGCCTCGCGGTTCTCCAGCGCCATGTAGAATACGTCGGGCGCCGAACCCGTGTACAGCAGCGTGCTCAGCTTTTCGACGTAGTCGGCGACCGGCGGGGCGTAGGTATAATCCACGGTGACGTTCGGATACTTCGCCTTGAAAGCGGAGATCACCGGCTCGCTCTTGGACTCGTCGTACCAAGAGAGAATGGAGAGGGTGCCGGACAGGCTCTCGTCCGCCTGGGCGAAGGCGGCGCACATGCCCGTCAGCAGGACGAACGACAAAACGAGGGAAAGTACCTTTTTCATGAAACCAAGCCTCCTATAAATAAAATCCCTTTAGACGCATTATAGTCCAAATTCGCACAAAGAAAAATGGAATATGTTGCGTGTAACTTATAATTTATCGCATCATTCTTTGGGATCATTGTTATTTCGCGTAGGACACGTTATAATGATTGTCGATTTAAGACAACGGGAGGCTTCGTCATGTGGCACAAAAGAACGCTTGCGGGCAGGGTCATGGCCTATTCCCTGATCGTCAACAGCGTGCTCCTCATCGCGCTGGGCAGCGTGTTGACGATGCTCTCCGGAAGCGTCTTACAAGACGAGGTCGCCGGGTATACGCAAAAGATGCTCGTGCAGGCGAACCGGCTGCTCGACAACTGCCTGATCGACGTGCGCTCGCGGCTGGTGCGCCTGGCCTCCATGCAGGGCGTCGTCAGCTGCATGAGCCAGCGGGAGGTCTCCTTCGCGCGCACGCTCGCCTACGAGCGGGAGATCGACGAAAAGCTGGCCAACGTCGATCTGTTCAACCCCGTCAAGGACGTGCTGATCTTGGGCAATAACGGCTACGTCTACAACCTGTACAAGCGCCAAAACCTCGTAAGCGGCTACGACTACGCCGCCTGCCCCTGGTATAGGCAGGCCGTGACCGTCGAGGACGGCGTCTACATCCAAATGCTGCCGCTGCACAGCCAAACCTATTATACGAAGAAGGCGGAGCCCGTGGCCTACAGCGAACCCACGATCTCGCTCTCCATGGCGGTCACAAACGCTTCCTACGAAACGGTCGGCGCCGTCGTATGCAATCTCGACCTGCGCAAGCTGGGGCAGACGCTCATGGAGGGCAACTATGAACGCAGCGGCCGCATCGCCCTGCTCGACCCGGCCGGCGTCATCTGCGCGCAAAACGACGGCGAGCGCACAGGCGATGTGCTCGCGCTCTCCTCGGCGGACGCGCAGCGCCTGAGCGTGGAGGGCAGCGGCCACTTTGTGGCGCAGATGGCGGGCGAACGCTATCTCGTCTGCCACGACACGTCGGACTTCTCGGGATGGAAGCTCGTCTCCTACGTTCCCCTGCGCGAGATCAAAGCGCATGCGGCTCCCCTGCGGATGATCCTCTTCCCCGCGCTGCTCGCCTGCCTTGCGCTCAACACGGCCGTCGCCTACCTGTACGCGCGCTCCGTGCAGCGCCCCGTCGGCGCCCTCATCGAAGCGCTCGCGCAGGTGGATGCGGCCAACCCCGCGCCCATCGCCGTGCGGCCGGAGTACGTGGAGCTCCAGCGGATCTCCGCGCGCTTCAACGACCTGCTTGAGCACATCAACCTGCTCATCCGCAAGGATTACCGCACGCAGCTGGAGCTCAGCCGTTTTGAGCTCGCCGCGCTGCAATCGCAGATCAACCCGCACTTTCTCTTCAACACCCTGCAGTTGCTGCAGACCGAGATCCTCTACGGCAATGTGGAGGAATCCAACACCCTCATCATATCGCTCAGTCAACTACTGCGCTACTACATGGCGAGCGGTGAATCGACCGTCACCGTCGCGCAGGAGATGGAATACCTGGAGAAATATTTGCTTCTCTTCACCCGCAAGTACGAGGGGCGCCTCACGACGGACATCGACGTGCAGCCGGAGACGAAAAGTCTGCGCATGCCCAAGCTGCTGCTGCAGCCGGTCGTAGAAAACGCCATCCGCCACGCGGTGGACGTCAGAGCGCAGACGTGCACGGTCAGCGTGTGCGTCCGCCTACGGGGAGCAGACCTCATCGTTTCCATCGAGGACGACGGGGACGGCATCGACGAGGCGCGTCTGGCGCAAATCCGCGCCGGGCTAGAGCAGCGGGTGGATTGGATGAAGAGCGGCGTCGGCCTGGCCAACGTCCATCAGCGCATCAGCGCCCTTTACGGCGAGGGCTACGGCCTTTCCATCGACAGCGGGCCCGATGGGACGACCGTCGTCGTGCGCCTGCCCGGGCGCGAGGATGAAAACGAATCAAAAAAGGGGGGCGCCACATGAAACTGCTGATCGCGGACGACCAGCGCTCCGTCCATCTCTACCTGGAAAAGGCGCTTGACCTGCAAGCGCTGGGGTTTGAATGCGTGCTGCACGCCGAAAACGGCGCGCAGGCGCTGGGCCTCATCTGTGAGGAGCGCCCTGACGTCATGCTGCTGGACATTCAGATGCCCGTCATGGACGGCATCGCGCTGCTCGAGCGCCTGAGCGAACAGGGGATCGAGCGCCCGGAGACGCTCGTGCTCTCCGCCTACGACGAATTTGTCTACGCCAAGCGCTGCATCGACTTTGGCGTGCGCCACTACATGCTCAAGCCGATCGACCCGCACGAAATGAGCCGCCTGCTCACCGACATCGTGGGCCTCATCCGTGCGCGCAGGCTGGATGCCTATCGGCGCGCCTTCCCCATCTGCTGCGCCCATGCCGGCGAGCGCCCGGACGCGTCCCTCATGCCCTCGCAGGAAGACGCCGCCTTTTCCTACGCCGTCCTCTGCCTGCGGGCGCAGGACGCGCAGCATCCCGCGCTCGAGACGCAGGCGCCCGTCTGCCGCTGCGCCGCCTTCGGCCGCGCTTACCTGCTGGTCGCGGCGCCCGTCACGGAGGAACGCCTCGCCGGGGCGCTCCAGGCCGAGGCCATTCCCGCCGGCATGAGCGGCCCGCATGACGCCCTGGCAGACCTGCCCGCTGCCGTACGGGAGGCGGAGCAGGCGCTCGCGCAGAGCTTTTACGCTCCTGCGCTGCGCCGCGTGAAGGCGGGCTTCTTCGCGTACTGCTCTGCGCTGGAGACCTACGGGTGCTTGGGCAACATCGCCGATAGCTTTATGCAGGCGGATTCCCTCGCCCTCTCGGAGATGGTCGAGCGTGCGTTCGCGCTGTGCGCGCGCAGGCGCTTTGCGCCGGAGGCCGTGCTGGAGGGCTGCCGCCGGGCGCTTTCGCAAATCCGCATCGCGTACTGCGGGGAAAAGGCGCCTGACCTGCACGCATGGCCGCAGGAGGGCGGCTTTCTCCCGGCGGACGCCCTGCGCGAGGCCCTCGTCGAAGCGCTGCTCAGCCTCAAGCAGCGCGTGGACCCCGCCGCCAGCCGCTCCGACGCCGAGGCCATCGCGCGCATCCGCGCGTACGTCGACGCGCACTACGGGGAGGATCTCTCGCTCGCCGCGATGTCCGCCCGCTTTTTCATCAGCCGCCATCAGATCAGCCGCCTCTTCAAGCAGATCTGCGGCGTCCATTATCAGGATTACGTAATCAGCGTGCGCATGAAGGCGGCCGCGCATCTGCTCGCGCACACAAAGGCGCGGCTGTACGAGATCTCCGCCGCCGTGGGCTTCGACGAACCGAGCTATTTCAGCAACGTCTTTAAGAAGACCTACGGCCTCAGCCCGCGTGCCTACCGCTTGACCTGCAACGACGCCGAGGAGGAATAAAGCAAATGTCCAGCGAACCCATGCGCGTCTTTCTGGATACCGATATCGGGCCGGATTGCGACGACACCGCCGCTCTGGCCATCCTGCTGCAGCTGTGCCGCGAGGGACGCGCGTCGCTCCTGGGCGTCACGCACTGCACGGGCAGCCCCTACGGCCTGGCGGCTATCGACGCCATCTGCCGCCCGTTTGGCGCTTCCCCCACGCTGGGAACCTGCGCGGACAAGGCCTTCCTCGCCTCCGGTAGCGCGCTTTGCTACACGCCCGCCATCGCCGCCGCCTTCCCCCACGGGTACCCGCCGGGCGCGCCCCAGCCCGATGCGCTGAACGCGCTTATGCAGGCCCTCTCCCCCGTGCCCGCTCAGAGCGTCACGTTCATCGCGATCGGGCCGCTGCGCAACGTCGCCCGCTTTTTGACGCATCCTGACGCCGCGCGGTTGATGCACGAAAAGGTGGCGCGCATCGTGCTCATGGCCGGCTGCTTGGAGGCGGAGCCGCCCCTTGCCGAGTGGAACGTCGAGATGGACGTCCCCGCGGCGCGCGCGCTGCTGGAGCTCTGGCCGGGCGAGCTGCGCCTCTGCCCCTTCGAGGCCTATGCGGACGTGCTGACAGGCGCATGCCTGTCGGATTATCCGCAAAACCCCGTGAGCGTCGCCTACCGCCTGCACACGAAGGGCGCGATGCTGCGCCCCTCCTGGGACCCGGGGACGGTCGCCGCGGCCGTACTCGGCCCCAAGGCCCCCTTCGAATGGAGCCGCGCGGGGACTGTGACGCTGGACGCGGCAGGCATCACGCGCTTTGCGCCGCACGCGGGCGGCAAGCATTTTTACATGCGTCGCGCCGGTTGCGCACAAGACGCCGCCGCACAGCTGGAGGCGCTGCTCCGGCGTGCCGTAGAAACGATGGCGCAAAGCATTGCCGTCGTTTAAAGCTGCTGCGCGGCCTCGTAATACCAGCATTCGACGACCCCGACGCACCGTGGGTCGTAGTAAAGCAGCAGCGTCCCATCCTGCCAAATCACCGTCAGCGTTCCTTGCGCCAAGGCATACCGGAATTGTTCGCTGCCCGTTTCGGATACGCCGCTGCCCGCAAGCGAGGCGCCGCATTGCGCAAGGGCTTGGTCATAACGCTCAAGCGCCTCGTGGCTGAACGACCCGAATTGCAGCGCGCAGAGCAGCTGTGCGACGGCCGCCAGATCGTCGCCGGGCGCTATCGCGCGGAGCCCTCCGTCCTCCTGACTGTAATAAATACAGGTCGCCTCCACGGTGTTGAGCCCCTGTGGAAGCGGCAGGAGCGGGGGCGTATCGCCGATCAGGCGGTAATGCGAAAGGAGCTTCGCCCAATCGCCGGACGCGTATGCCGCCTCCATTCGCAGTAGGTCGTCCGACGCGGACGCGACGAGCTTTGCGCTGTCCTGTTCGAGCGCCTCCAGCCCGTCCAGCAGCCGGCCCGCGCTTTCCGCGAGCGCGGTTTGATCCGTCTGCCACGCCTCCTGCGCCGCCCCGAGAAACGGGTATTTCTCCGGCATTTCGCGCCAGAAAGCGCCTGCCGCCGGATCCTCTGCGAGGCCGAGCAACAGGGAATTGGTCGCAAGGCAATGGTATATCGCGCTCTTCGTTGTCCACTGCGCCTGGATCGCCACCCAGCGGTCGATGTCCTTCGCAGACTGCGAAAAGAAAACGTCCTCCTGCAGCTTTTGCTTCAAGTCCGTCAGCGTCTCAAGCCGAAGGAGCTGGTTTTCTAAAAACGCAGCCGCCTCGTTTAAAACCAGCGCGGTCTCCACGCCCTTGAGCGTGAGGTCGTACGCCTGCTCCGGCGTGAGCTGCCGCTCCGGCCTTTTTTGCATCAGCACGGACCCATAGGCCGCCTGGGCCGCCGCGCGCGCGTGCACCAGATCCCTCCACGATCCGCTCTCGCAATAATCTTTGGCGTAGCCCAGCGCCCACCCCATTGAAAAGAGCGCGTTCTCCTCCGCCTGCGTAATTTCCTTCCATTGCGCCAGCAGCGCCGAGACCGCGCTTTCCTCCGCGTAGGCCGGTCCAATTCCCAAGAGCATCGCCAAGCAAACGCACAGCGCACAGGCCTTTTTCATGTCGTAGCTCCCCTTTCTATTGCTCCAGATAGTGCATGGCGCCATGGGTGTAAAGCGCGCTGAGCGCCCGATCTCGGGCGTCTTTGCGCTGCGCGAGGCTCTGCTCGAGCTCTACCTCAGAGCCTACCGCCGGACGGCCTAACGCCTGCATTTGTCGCGCCATGGAAAACGTATTGATAAACGACCGGTAGGCCGTAGGCTCTCTTTCCCGCAGGGCCTCCAGATGCGGCGACAGGACGGCTTGATAGAGCGCTATATCCAAGGCCCCGTCCGCCGTCAAATAGTCGTTTAGCAGCGAAAGGAAGGATTCGCGGTCCGGGTAGTACAAGCTCTGCGGGTTCATCACGTTCTCGCTTAGCACCAGAAGGAGGTCGCCGTATTGCGCAGCCCGCCGCGCCGGCAACTCGATCAGCTCTCTGCAGCTCTCCTGATCCAGCGATTTGTAGGACCAGGGCATGACGCTGCCGCTCTCGTCGATGCGAGAGAGGATGTATAGCCCGGCGTCCGCATCCTGCCACTGCGCAACGCGTAGGATCTGATCGCGCTTTCTGTCGTAATCGGCGCGATAGGCGGCCTCGTCCTGCCCGGCCGCGCTGGCGAGCTCCGTCATGTAAGCCCATTGGTCGCCGGCCTGCACAAAGGCGGAACCCGCCGCCGAAACGACCGTTTCCGCCACCTGCGTTTGATAGGGCTGCGGGCGGATAAACCGCGCGTAGATCCCCCAGCCCGCGCTCAGGCATACGCATGCGGCGAGCAGCGTGGCCGCCCAGCGGACGCCTCTTCGCCTGCGCAGGCGGCGGCTGTTCGCCCGGTCCAGCGTGAGCAGGTAGGCCTCGATCACCTGATGCGAGATGCGGTAGGTTCCTTGCCGGTCGCGCATGAGAAGCCCCAGGCGCCTCCACAAAAGACCGTGGACGATCTCGCCGTACCATTCCTCCGCGTTGCGCGCGCCTCCCCGGATATCCGCGCTGTGACCGATCCACTGCGGGAAAGCCGCCTCCATCCCGCGGGAGGCGAAGACGCGGTAGCAGGCGCGCGCCGACGGCAGCAGCGCCGGATCGCCCAGCGCGCCGCCTCGGCTATGCAGCCTTGCGGCGATGCGCGGCAGCACGAAGGAAAGCGCCGCGTCCACGCGCCATGCTCCGGGCGAGCCCTCCGCCAGCCCTGCCGTCGCCCGCGCGCGCAGCGCGGCGAAATAAGCGTTCATCAGCTCCCGCGGCGTGCGGCAGCGCAGCTGCTTTCCCCCGTCGACAGCCGCTTGAACGAACAATGAGAGCATGAGCGGTGTTTGCAGCAGCGTGCGGATCTCGGGCTCCTCCGGCATAAGCAGCCCCCTTGCCAAGAGCACGTCCTGCACATCCGCTTGCGTGAGCGGCACGAGGGTGATGCAGGGCAGCGTAAGCTCCGGCACGTCGCCGCGCGCGGCGATTAGCAGCCGCACGCCCCGCAGGCCCGATAAATAGCGTATTTCCCGTATCAGAGGGGCCGTATCCCCCACGGCCTCGTTGAGCCCGTCCAGGAGGATGAAAAACCGCGGGCGCTCCCCGTGCTTGCCGTGCAGCGGTTCATCCAAGAGAAGCGAAAGCGCGTGGCGCGCGTCCGAAAAGCTGGGGGTATCCGGTTTGAAGCGCAGGTCCTCCAGCATGGCGTCTCGGATGCAGCTCTCCCCGCCGTCATGCCAGGCATAGAGCGGGATGTACACCGGCGCGGTCACGCCCGGGGTATACCGCGCATGGAGGGACAGCGCGAAGCGCAACAGGGCCGTCGTCTTGCCCATGCCGCCCTCCGCGCGCAGCATTGCCCCGGCGTCCGCATCCAGCAAGCCGCGGATGCACTCTTCGATCGGCAAAGGCGCCGCGTCGCCCATCCGACCGCGCAGGGGATACCCCTCGCACGCCTGCGTCAGATAGCCCAGCGCCGGATTTTGCCGGATCGTCCTGGCGACGTTGCGCCTGCATGCATCCCACAGCGCCCAATGCGTAACCCCCACGCCGTCGATGCGGTCGATCAGCTCCCTGACGTCCAGGCGCATCGCCCCGATATCCTGATAGCGCCTCTCCGGCGGCACGGACAGCCCGCGGCGGAGGATCTGCCGGATCATGCTTCGCACGGTCTCGGGCGCCCCCTGCAGGTAGGGGCTTTGCGCCGCGTCGGGCGATTGGGGCCGCGTCAGTTGCACAAAGGAGGGCGGCGCGCCCATCAGGCAGCAGTAAAACACCGCGCTGACCGAGAACAGATCCGCCGCCCTGCCGACGGTCGTCAGCCTGCCCGTGCGCACCTCCGGCGCGGTATATCCCTCCTTGGCGCTTGCGTCCGGCACCTGTCCGCTTTGAAGTTCGACGAGGCTGTGCACGCTGTTGTAGTCGATCAGGGATACGCGTTCGCTCTCGCCCTGCCCGATCAGCAGGATGTTGTCCGGGCTGATGTCCAGATGCACAAAGCCCAGCGAATGAAAAGCCTCCAGCGCGTCCAGCAGGCCCAGCAAGCGGACCGCCTGCGCGCGCAGGCCGGATGTCTCCTGCTGCGCCAGCTGCTTTTCTAGCGTCCGGCCGCCTGAAAAACCCAGCACCGTGTATAGCGTATCATGGTAGGCAAACGTATTGAGGTTCGCGCCGACGATATCGGGATGCGCCGCCAGCAGGCGCAAATGCACCTCGTTGCCCCGCTCGAAGCTCCGTCGGTGCAGCGCATAGGTTTCAAGGCCCTCCGGTTCGCAAATCACGCTGCCGTCCGCCGCACGGCGGATCGCTCCGCGCGGGTGGAGCGGGAACAGCTCTTTGATGAGGACGCGGTGCATGATTTCCCCGTGCAGCTCGTCGGGATAGGCGCCCGCATAGACGATGGCGTTTGAGCCGCGTCCTACGACGTCCTCGACGGTGCACGCCATGCCGGGGAAGGGCAACGGCGTCCCGGCGGGCAAAGGCGTTCTTTTATCCATTGGATCGCCCCTTTCGCTCTTTGATCGGCGATTTCAATCCGCCTTTCATGCCTATTGTAGCATCGCCCGCGCCCCGGATTTGCGTTCAGTTTCCGTCGCAGAAAAGCGCATTCAGGAAATCCTGCATTTGCCGGTCGGCCATGAGGACGTCGTCTACGCGCAGGCAGTATAGCGCCGCCCAATCGAACGCGCTGCGCGGGTCGAGCGTGCGGTAGCCGCACTGCTCGAGCATATTGTCGAGCCTGCAGTACGAAGAGCGGAAGGCCTCCTCCGGCGTCTCCTCGTCCAGCTCGTCGTCGTCCTCCCGTTCGCCGCCGTCTGTAACCAGGAACAGGAGGATCAGCACCTTGCGCGACACGTCTATTTCGCGGTTTTTCATGCGCGAAATGGAGGTTTCATCCGGCCAGTTGGCGCGCACGTCGCGTTGCATAGCCGTCAGCGCCGCGCCCTTGCGCAGCGCGGGCAGTTTTTTATCCAGGTATGTCTCTACGATCTGCCGTGTGGTGTAGTGAGCGTCGGGCTCCATCAAGTCCATGATTTCCGGGCTCTCGAGCAGCGACATAAACGCCATGAACTGCTGATAAGCGTTGTTATGCAATTTACCCAAACGGTGCTTGGCGCGGTGCAAAAAGTCACCCAGTTCCTCCTCGGTTTCCAGCGCCTCTACCTCCTTGCGCACCATCGGCGTGAAGCTGTCCTCTTCAGGGGGCAGCGCGGCATTTTCATGCAAAACCGCGTCCGCCAACCGGGCTTTGAGCGCCTGCATGGCGGGGTAGTCCATGCCATGCCGCAGCGCGTAGATGGCCACGATTTCGTCCGGATCCCGCCAGTGGAAGCCCTCGCCGGAGGCCATGGCGACGAAAGCGTCCGCGTCCGTCACCGACAGCCCGAGGATAAAGCATATTTCGAGGATGTCCTGCCTGCGGGTGGGCTCATAGCTGCCCGCCAGCCATCCGCGCACCTTGCGGTCCAACGAATCCCGCGTCGCCTCGGGGTGGTTTTTTACAAGCCCGTTCACCAATAGCGGCCTGAGCTCGCGCCCGCCGCCAAAGCGCTCTAACTTTTCCCGAAAAGTGCGCAGCCTGATCTCATGCGCCAATACGAAGGCAGCGTCCGCCGCGCTAAGGTCCCCTTGCAGTATTCTGTCAATGGTCACGCGCGACAGTTCCGTCATCGCAACGCCCATACATCCGCCTCCGTTCACCTTGATTTTTATCGTATCATACCATAAAACGGATGAACGAACAACCTATGCGCGCCATGAAGCCCGCAAGAAACCCACAAACCGCGATGAGGCGCAGCCGGAACGACCGGCTGCGCCCAGACTATTCTCTAAAACCGCCCCGCACGAAACGCCGAGCATCAGTGCGATAGGGTCATGGTGTACCTTCCCTCCGTCTTCTCGCTGGGGTGAAGATCGATCTCGAGGATGTCGTCCAACTCCACGCCGTCATAATAGATCGCGTCCGCATCCTCAAACTCGATCATGAATTCCCATTTCTCCCCCGTACGGCTTTCCAACGGCGTATCGCGGAAATCCACGTCGATCCATTTGCCGTCCCTCAGCATCGCCGATTGATAGTTCAAAAGGTAATTGCTCCCCCATCCTTTCTCGCCCTCCGGCATGATATATAGCCCCGTAATCACATGGCTGGAATTGTTATAGAAGTTGAAATCCATGACCGTGCGGAAAAAATCATAGGTCTTGAGCCTACCTCCGCTCGCCAGGCTTCCGTCCTCTTGCTCCCACATGTTGGTATACACAAAAGCAAAATCCGTCAAGCTCGCGGGCGCTAGATATTCGATCACAAGCTGCATGGGCTCGTCGTATACCAGCACCGGCCAGGCCAGGTTTTGTACGCGGCCATTGCTCAGGCTGTATACGTTAGCGGGCCAGTAGTAGAGGAAATCGTCTTCATCCGTCGGATCCGCCCCCATGCTCGTCAATACAAAATCATAGTCCGTTATGCCGACGCCGTCCGGCATCCCCTCGCCGCTGCGCACCGTCAGGGTAAACAGGATGCTCATGACGCCGCGCGTATCGCTC
Organism: Bacillota bacterium; assembly: GCA_023404715.1. GTDB lineage: Bacteria > Bacillota > Clostridia > Christensenellales > Aristaeellaceae > Beduinella. The sequence goes on from JAEYAR010000038.1 coordinate 19,078, forward strand.
GCGTACTCCTCCTGGCCCTCCAGCGTGAAGTAAAACGCATCTTCGACGGAGACCTCCTCGTTCAGCCCGTAATGGTCGTTCTCGCTGCGGCAGAGCGCCAGCACGTTTTCCTGAACGTCCCTCGCCTGCATTTTGTTTGAGATGTCCGCCAAGGCGGCCGACGAACATACCATCATCCATAATGCCGCCAATATAGCAGCCATCCTGCACTTATTTTTCATGAATTACTCCCCTTTCTCTTCTACCGATGCCGACTGCGCCTATGCCAACATGCGAACCTCCCGTTCTTTGTCTCCCCTCCTTTTCCCCTCCGATCGCCTCGCGCATACGGCGGGTTCGCCCTCGCCGTAAGGCGCTTACGAACGATAGATCCGGACGATATCCTCAATGCTCGCCAGCGAACTGAATCCCCCCGCCATCATGGAGAGCACCGCCGGGGCGATGCCCTTTGCTTCGGCTGCGGAGATTTTGTGCGCATCGAGCAATGTGGCCAGCACGAGCGCGAAGCGATAGGTAAACAGGATATTGGCGACCGTGCTGGCGCCCATGGCGATGAACAGCCCTGCGCCCGGAATGAGGGTAAAAAGGCGCGTCGCGAGCTTGCATCCGCCGTAATACCCCATTGCGCCGGATACGACGGCGCCTACGACCTTTTTGGCGGTCTCCTTGTCCATTGCAGCGCCGGACTTGCTCACCATACCGACCAGCAGCGAACCCCAAATGGCGGCGATGCCTGCGGCGTCGGCGGCAGAGGACAAAGCGCCGAGCGGCCCGGCCCCTGCAGAGGCGATCATTGCGATTTTGACGCATTCATTGTACCGCGCGGGAAGGGTGTTCTTGCTCATAGGTGTTCCTCCTTCTCATCCGTACCTGTTGTTCCGTCGTGTCGTCCCTTGAGGACGCGCTCAGTATAGCACACGGGCTCGGACAGGTTTGCAATGCGTTTCCGGTCGCAATAAAATAGGGCCTTTGCCGCGCAAAAGCCCTGAAACAGCAGGCCCTTTTTTGGAAATTCTCGGGATGAAAACCCCATCAAAATGATCAGGTCGCGCTGCGCATCCAAAGCACGACGCGCAGCATTCAAAACACGCATTTTGCGTTTATGAGGGCAAATCCGCAGATCGCCGTATCCACGTCCGTCGTCGAGCATCTATGCGCTGAGGAAATCCACACGGCCGTTCAGACCGGGGACGACTCCGTCGATCTCTATCTCGTTCGCCTCAGCACGGGCTTGCGCCGTCTGATGGAAAAGGGCTATCTGGAGCCGCTCTCCAGCGTAGCGCTCACCGGGGATCACGCGCGGCTACACGCCGTGTTCGCAGACACGCTCGCGCATGAAGGGAAGGTTTATGCCGTGGCGGACTCGCTCTCGATATCGGGTTGGGCGATGCGCCCGGACATCCTGTCAGAAATCGCGCCGCCCGGCACGGTGCAGGCGCTCCTCGACCAAATCGACGCCTGGGGCGAACATCCCGGAAGCGAGGACATGCCCTGGATCACCCGCGCGTACAGCCCCAATCCCTGGGGCCCGCGCGACGCCATCCGTTACATCTACGGTCAGTACGCCATGGCCCGTTACGATCCAGAGCAGCCTTTGTCCTTCGCAGACGAGGGGCTAAAGGCGTTGCTCGAGCGCGCCCGCACCGAGCTGGAGCAGGCCGGCTCATGGGGCGACCCAACCGATTTAAGCATACCCGGCGCGATCGCCACGGGCTCCTATATCTCCCCTTCTGGCCACACCTATGAAAGCGCGCACATGATCGCCTCCCCGGCCATCCTGCCGGGAGAAAGCCCGCATATTCCGGCACAGCTGTACGTCTACGTCGTCAATCCACTCAGCCGCAACAAGGAGGCCGCCCTGTCTTACCTGGAATACGTCGCGCAAAACCGGGCGGTTTCAACGCAAAGCATGATCGAAGCCGGGTGGGCAAAAGCGGTTTTCGATTTCAAAGTGGTTCGTGAGTCGGAAGAAATGCTGGCGGACATGGAGCAGCAGCTCGAAACCGCCGCCGGCGAGGAAAAGCTAGCGCTGGAGGCCGGCAAAGCGGCCCTCGCAGAGCACATCGAGGCGGCTTACGCCGCTCCGGATAACTGGCTCGTCTACGAGCCCGCGCTGCAGCGCTATAAGCGCGATATTCTTCCCCTCCTCGACTTCGGCCTCAATCCCTTCATCGAAGGCGCCGGCGTGTCGCATGCGGCCGTCTCCGGCAACATCGGGGATTTGCTGGAGCAATACATCGCAGGCTCCCTGTCCGTCGACGCGCTCGTCGAAAAGCTCGACGCCATCGCGGAGCGGATGCAGGCGGAGGAAGAGGGGTTGCGATAACGGAACGCTCCTTTGTGCGGCGTTACTTCACATCCTCCTTGGCTGCTGCGGCGGCCTGCTGGCGAAACTTAGCGCTTTGCCGTTCCATCTCGGCGACGGTCTTCTCTTGCTGAACAAAGCCCGTGACAGGACGGTAATCCGGCGTTACGGCGGCCACGCGCGCCTTCGCGCGCTCGATCTCATCCGCGTATTGCGGCAGCCACTTCGCTTGCGCGATTAACATTTCATCCACCATTTGCCGTATCTGCGTGGTGGTACAGGCGGCGCCGGTCAGCGGATCCATCAGCGCCGCTTGATACAAAAGCGTGATGTCGCCGTGCACAGCGGCCTCGACCGCCAGCTTTTGCACCCATACGCTTTGGGCGCAGATGGCCGCGCAGCCCAGCGGTAAATCGCCCACGCGCGGGACGGAGATGCCGTTGCGATCCGCGTAGCAGGGCACCTCCACCACGCACTCATCGGGCAAATTGGCGATGCAGCCGTCGTTCATCACGTTAAAATGCCCGCGGTAAACGCGCCCCGTCTCCAATGCTTCGATGATATAGCCGCCGTGTTCGCTGCTATGGGTCTCCTGCTTAAACTGGAAGGGGGGTTCTTTGAGCCAGTTGGGAAAGTCCGTTTCAAACCAGTTGCGGCTTTCTTTGCATACGCGCAGATATCCGCCCGTTTCGCCCTGTATCCAAATGCTCAGGTTAATCCACTTTGCCATTTCATCCGGATGCGTGCGGTACCACGGAAGGTATTCGGACAGGTGGCCGTTCGATTCGGTGGAATAGTAGCCGAAGTTTTTGAGCACATCCAAGCGAACGCTCTCGTCCCGCTGCATTTCCTCCATTTGCGGCAGAAGCGTCCGCAGCTCCTCTACCCGTTCCACCCCGTCCACCTTGACGGATATGTACCATGTTTGATGGTTGAGCCCCGCGCAGATGATGTCGACATCCTTGACATCCCTGTTAAACGCCCTAGCGATCTGCTGATGCCCATGCTGCACGCCGTGGCAAAGCCCGTACGTAGGCACGCCGCCGTACTTGTTGCACGCCCAAGTGAGCATGGCGTTGGGATTCGAGTAGTTGAGCATGATGCATCCGGGCAAAGCCACCTCTTTGATATCCTTGCAAAAGCCAAGCACGGCATCGACGCCCCGCTGGCCATACATGATGCCGCCGATGCACAGCGTATCGCCCACGCACTGATCGACACCGTACTTGAGCGGTATCTCAATGTCGGTCGCAAAGGCTTCCAGCATGCCGATGCGCACACAGTTGATCACATACTTGGCGTTTTGAAACGCCTCGCGGCGGTCGAGCGTGGACTGTATCTGGATGGACAGGCCGTTTTCGTCGATATCCCTTTGGCACAGCTGGGTAACCATGCGCAGGTTATCGGGGTTTATATCCGTAAAGGCGACCTCCATATCCCGAAATTCTTTTACGCTCAGAATATCGGCCAACAGCCTTCTGGTAAACCCAATGGAACCCGCGCCGATGAATGCGATCTTAAAAGACATTGTGGTTCCCACTCCCTCATGCTATAATGGGTATTGTTATGATCTGATTATAGGGCGCAATCAAAAAGTGTTCAAGAGCATTGTTTTGATGTGAGGGTAATTTTTTGATGGATGCAATGGTCGATTCATACGGGTTCCGCTTCCTGGATGCGGTTGCGCCGGACCTGCTCACCCTGCACGGCTTGGGGCATGAATGCCGCCTGAGCGATTACGATTGGCACAACGAAAACCGCCAAGCGAATCTGTGGCTTTTCCAATATACGCTTGAAGGGAAAGGGCGGCTTCGCCTCGGGGGAAAGGAGTATGCGCTGCCGCCCGAAACGGGTTTTTTGATGCGGCTGCCAAACGATTCCCGCTACTGGCTGGACAGCGGGGGCTGGCGATTGATCTGGATCATCGTCGGCGGTGAATGGGCCGATCGGTATTTGACCCAGGTACTCGAGCATTACGAGGCGGTCGTAACCCTTAGCGTCCATTCCCCCGCCATCGAGGCGCTGCACCAAGCCTACCAAAAGGCGCGCACGGGGCAAATCAATACGGCGAACGATGCGCAGGAGGTCGCGTTTCGCTTTATTTGCCGCCTGCATGAATCCCTGAGCAAGCCCGCGCAGCGAGCGCAATCGCCCGTCAAGCAGGCGCTCGCCATCATTGAAGCGGAGCATGCGACCCTTGAGAGCGCAGGTGAAATCGCCAGGCGGCTCCATCTCTCGCAGGAGCACCTCTCGCGCCTTTTTACCGCGCAAACGGGCAGGACGCTGATCCAGTCGTTGACCCATGCCAGAATGCGCCACGCCGCGCAGCTATTGCTAAACAGCGATTTGACCCTGGAGGCCATCGCCGTGCAGTGCGGATATAGCAACGCGAATTACTTTGGCAAGGCATTCAAGCGCGCCGTCGGGCTCGCGCCCGCAGCCTTTCGCCAAAACGCGCATGCCCAGGGATATTGCGAGGTGCTATTGTAGTATTTCAGCGAAGCAGCAGATGCAGGTTGTATTGATGACGATGCGCTATTTCCTTTTGCACCAATCGCTGCTTGCAATGCTAAAACTTATGCGTTACAATAAAACAAGATAGAGGTGATGAGGTTGCCAGATCCATATATTCCCCCCTATACGATTACCAATAAGATCGTAGAGTTGATTGCGGAAATCAGCGAGATGGTCGGTTCCATCAGCGTTGGAAAAAACATGAATGCCAATCCGCAGCTGCGACGGGATAACCGCGTGAAAACCATTCATGCGTCGCTTGCGATTGAAAATAACGCCCTTTCTCTCGATCAGGTAACGGCAATCATCAACGGCAAGCGCGTGTTAGGCGCACCCGGTGATGTTCAGGAAGTAAAAAACGCCTTTGAAGCCTATGAGCATCTGCTCTCCTTCGACCCCTATTCTGTATCCGATCTGCTGAAAGCCCACGAGATTCTGATGATGGGGTTGGTAAAAGAAGCGGGGGTGTTTCGACGTGGAGGCGTAGGCATCTTCGCGGGGGATAGACTGGTTCACATGGCTCCGCCCGCCAGTTTCGTACCGCAGCAAATAGAAGACCTTCTACGCTGGATAAAGAACGAAGCCGTTCACCCGCTGATCAAAAGCTGCGTATTTCATTATGAATTTGAGTTTATCCATCCATTTGCGGATGGCAATGGCCGCATGGGAAGAATGTGGCAAACGCTGCTGCTGTCTCGCTGGAAGCCCCTATTTGCGTGGCTTCCCGTGGAAACGTTGATACGGGAACGGCAGGATGAATACTATGCCGTCCTCGGGAAATCTGACAGTACAGCCAGCGCGACGCCGTTTATCGAGTTTCTGTTGGGCACGATTCGAGATGCGTTGCATGATGTAGCGAAAACTGATTGATCCGGGGCTCGCTGAGATGACTGTTGCGGATAAGCCGAATAGCAGAAATCAGAAGCATAGGCGCTTATTAAAGCCATAGCTAATGTCGCCGTCATGGGCGACACCAGCTATGGCCTTATTATCTAGCACTTTTCACCGCCGAGTTGCCTATGCGTGTCGTCGCTCCGCTCAGTTCAGCCTAAGCCCTAAAAAGTCCGCCATCTGCCGGCAGACGGCCTCCGCGCGCGATAGCGTCGGCATCTCGCAGAACACGCGCAGCAGCGGCTCCGTGCCCGAGAAGCGCACGATGATCCATCCATCCTCGAAGTAGACCTTGCAGCCGTCCATGTACGACACGTGATCCACCTTCTCCGTGAATTCCGGCAGCTCCTTGTCGGTCATCAGGCGCTTTTGCAGGCTGGTCTTCAGCTCCGCGTCGAACTTGCAGTCGTGCTCCGCCATGAAGCACTCGCCGAACTGGTCGGTGATCTCTTTATATAGCTCGGAGAGCTTCTTGCCCGTCACGGCCAGCATCTCCACCAGCAGCGTGCCCGCGTAGATGCCGTCCTTGCCGCTGATGTGCCCGCGCACCGTGAGCCCGCCGGAGGATTCGCCGCCGATGACCGCGTTGTGCTCGTCGATGGCCGCCGATACGTGCTTGAAGCCGACCGGCACCTCATAGCAGACCTCGCCAAAGGCCTGCGCCACCTTGTCCAGCAGGTGCGTGGTGGCGATGTTGCGTACCGCAGGCCCGCGCCAGCGGCGGTATTTGATCAGGTAGTAATACAGCAGCACCAGGATCTCGTTGGGGTGCACGAACTTGCCCTCGTCGTCGATGATCCCCAGGCGGTCCGCGTCGCCGTCCGTGGCGATGCCGATGTCCGCGCCGGTCTCGACCACCATGCTGCGCAACGCGCCGAGCGTGCGCTCGTTCGGCGCGGGCAGGCGCCCGCCGAAGAGCGTGTCGCGGCGCTCGTGGATGACGTCCACCTCGCAGCGCGCGGTGAGCAGGATCGTCTGCAGCGCCGTGCGGCTGACGCCGTACATCGGGTCGAGCACGATCTTGAGGTCGCGCGAGCGGATCGCGTCGATGTTGACCGCGCGCAGAATGGTATCGATATAGCTGTTGTAGGGGCTGATGATTTCGACATATCCCGCCGCCACGGCCTTTTCAAACGGCATGGCGGGGATATCCTCCGCCGCGATGGATGCGCAGGCTACGGCCAGCTCGTCCGTGATCTCCTGCTGGGCGTCGCGCCCGCCCTTTGTGAAGAGCTTGATGCCGTTGTAAAGCGCCGGGTTATGGCTGGCCGTCACTGCGATGCCGTAATACAGGCCGTATTGCTGCACGGTGTACATGATCAGCGGCGTGGGCGATTCCCGGTTGATGAAATACGTATGGATGCGGCGCGCGGCCATGACCTCGGCCGCCCACTGCGCCGCCTCGCGCGAGAGAAAGCGGCGGTCAAAGCCGATGCACAGCCCGCGAGCGGCCACGTCCTCCTGCTCCATGCGCTGCGCAAGCGCGCACGCCAGCCGCTGCACGTTTTCCTTGGTAAACTCATCCCCGATGATGGCGCGCCAGCCGCCCGTTCCGAATGTGATCATCTGGTTTCCTCCTTTTTCGCGGCACAATCCCCGCCGCTCTCAGCCCATGACGACGCGAACCTCGTGCGTCGTCCCTTTTTCAAACGCTGGAATGACCGACGCCGCCTTTCCGTCGACTTGGATGGAAGCGACGCCCTTCTCTACGTGCTCCGGGTTTTCCACCTTGATGCGGTAGGTCGCGCCGCGCCACCTGCGCACGGCGGTAAAACCGTCCCACGAGGCCGGAATGCACGGATCGACCGTGAGCCATTCCCACTCGGGCCGGATGCCCAGGATGTACTGCGTCGCGGCGAAGTAGGCCCAGCCCGCGCTGCCCGTCATCCACGGATGGCGTGCGCGCCCGTGCGCCGTATGGTCCTTGCCCATGATGAACTGGCAATAGGCATAGGGCTCGCTCTGGCGCACCTCGATCTTGTCGTTCTGGTTCTCCGGCAGCAGCGCGTCGTAGAACTTCATCGCCCGCGTACCGCGCCCGATCATCGCCTCGGCCACCCATGCCCAGGGGTTGGGGTGGCTGAAGATCGCGCCGTTTTCCTTGATGCCGCCGTACACGCGCGTCACGAAGCCGATGTCGTCGTCCGGCGTCGCGAAGGAGGGCGCGTTAAGCATCAGGCCGTAGGGCGTGTAGAGGTTCTCGTCCACCGCGTCCATGGCGCTCCTCGCCTGCGCGTCGTCCGCAGCTCCGCTGATGACCGCCCACGTGTTGCTCTCCATGTGCACGCGGCCTTCCGCGTCCTCCTGCGTGCCGATCCGCTTCCCGTTTTTCGTGATGCCGCGGATGAACCACTTGCCGTCCCACAGCTCGCGCCGGCAGACCTCGCGTACGCGCGCGCGCATCTCGGCGTACTTCTTTTCGTCCTCTGTCCTTGATAGCGCCGCGCACAGGTCGCAAAACGCGTCCAGCGCCCACAGGTGCAGGAACGAGACCATCGCGCTCTCGCCGCCGCCCAGGTTCAGGCAATCGTTCCAGTCCGCGCGCAGCCCCTTGCATATGCCGGTCTTGCCCACCTGCTCCGCGGAAAAATCGAGGATTCTGCGCATGTGGTCGAGCACCGTGCCCTCGCCGCCATCCGCGTAGGATAATACTTCGTCGGCGAAGGACAATTCTCCTGTCTCTTTCATGTATTCGCAGATCGCCGGGACGAGCCATAGCGCGTCGTCGGCGCACACGTCCTTCAGGCCGTGTATGATCTGCGACTTATCGGGCGTGGGCACGACCGTCGGAGACTTGAAGGACTGTTGCTTGCCCTCCGGCTCAAACCAGGCGGGATCGAATAGATGCAGCCCGTAGCCCATGCTCGTGAGCCCCTTGAGCAGCTGGCCGATGCGCCATTTGCAGCCCTCCGGTTCGGCATGGGGGATACACATGGCGTCCTGCGCCGTGTCGCGGTAGCCCAGGCCGGTGCGTCCGCCGACCTCGATAAACGAGGCGAAGCGCGAGAAGAGCACGTTGACCTCGCTCTGGTACAGGTTCCAGGTGTTGAGGCTCGTGTTCATGCCGCTATTGGGCGTCATCACCTGCAAAGCGGAAAGCTTCTCCTCCCAATAGGCGTGCAGCCGCGCGCGGGCGTCGTCCACCGCCCGGGGGGTGTAGCGCTCGCGGGCCGCGCGCGCCGCGCGCTCGTCCCCCTGGCCGAGGAAGAACAGCAGCCTGCGGCGCTCTCCGGGCTTTAGCGTGACGCGCTTCATCAGCGCGCCGACGGGATTGCCGCCCAGCTCCGTCGAGCCGGAGAGCGCGCCGCTCTCTATTCCCAGCGGGTCTTTTTCGGTGCGCCCGATGCCGCCCAGGAACGCCTCTCTTCGTCCTTCGTGCCCGTCCGGCGTCTCGCTGCACGTGAAGTACTGATAGCTGTCCTCCTCGTAATGCAGCTCGATGAGCGCCGCGCCGTCCCGGTAATGCGACCCCGCCGCGTACAGGCTCATCTGAAAGTTTTGGTTGTCCATATCGATGTGGTGAAAGGAGAATTCCACGTATCCGCACGCCGAAAGCGTCCGCACCTCGTCGGAGCGGTTCTCGATCGTCACGTCGAAAATCTCTACATCGTCGTTCCGGGGGATGAAGAGCGTCTGCGACGCATAGATGCCCTTGTATTCGCATTCAAAGGTGGTATAGGAAAGGCCGTGCCTGCACCAATACGACGCCTGGTCCAGCGGCTTATAGGTGGGCTGCCAGCTGATGGACCAATAGTCTCCGTCCGCGTCGTCGCGCAGGTATACGTAGTGACCCGGGCTGTCCGCCGGCACGCCGTTGGGGCGAAAGCGCGTGACCCGATGATACTGCGGGGATTTGTACCAGCAATAGCCGCCGCCATGGTGGGCGATGCAGGCCGCCATGTCCTGCGTGCCCAGATAATTCGTCCAAGAAACCGGCGTATCCACGCGGTCGACGACGTATTCGCGCCGCGCATCGTCAAAATGTCCGTATCGCATGAGATGGCACCTCTCTTATGATTTTCCCGACGGGGTTTGGGAATATCATAACAGAAGTGCCATCTAAAAAGACATGCCTGCGCTGGTCTTTTATTGTCGCGTCTTGTGATTTCCGGTCTAACTCACGAGAGGTCCGCTTCCTTTTGCAGGGCCGACAGCCGGGCGTCGACCTCCGCCATACGCCGGGAGAGCCGCTGCATCTCCTTCATGGCCTTGGGCGCGCAATCGCTTTCGCGCTTGTAGCACAGGTCGTGCTCCATGCTCGCCCAGACGTCCATCGCGAGCGTACGCACCTGCACCTCCACGGGCACGTAGCGCGTGCCCTCGATCAGGCAAACCGGCACGTTCAGCACGACGTGCAGGCTGCGGTATCCGTTGTCCTTGGGCATCCGGATGTAATCGCGTTCGCGCACCACGTATACGCCCTGTAGCTCGCGCACCATACGCGCCACGGCGTAGACGTCCTGCACGGTCGGGCAGACGATGCGCATGCCCGCGATGTCGTATAGATGTGCCTGCGCACTCTCGCAGCTGATGTCATATCCCTTTCTCGTCAGTTTTTCGCAAATACTCGAAAACGCTTTGATCCGCGTTTGTACATGATGGATGGGGCTTCTCCTGCTCATGAGCGCCATCTCACGCCGCAGGACCGATACACGCATGTTCATTTCCTCCAGGGCCGCGCCGTACAGGTGCTGCATGCGCCGGTACGCCGTCGGGCTGATTCGCTCGTCCTGCACGCCGGCAGGCACGAGCTGCATCCGCGTAGCCGCCCGAGTTAAATGTGCGTCCATTTCTTTCACCTCTGACTGGTTTAAATCGTATGCGTCTTGCGCCGCCTCTCCTGTAGTTTCTCTCTGGCGATAGTATAGCCCATAAAAATGGCTGTCCAATGTGCGGATTGTAGCGCCGGTGTGAACGTTTTCCCTCGCATTGACCCCCTAATCCCCTTTCATTCGCGGCGCCAATCGGCCTCCATTTTTTTATGCAAAAGGGCCGGGAGATATGACTGCTTGACAGAAACCAGCTTGTCCGCGATAATGAAGCTTGAGATTTTCTTTAGGAGGCCTATAGCATGCAGGACGCACCGCTCGCTACAAAGCTCGACCGCGCGAGGGCGCTCATCTCGGCGCGCCAGGCGTTCTTCGCCTGCCCGATCTGCGGGGAGCCCATCCGCGCGGACCGGGAGGCGTCCGTGCGCTGCGCGCAAGGGCACTGCTTTGACGTCGCCAGAAAAGGCTACGTCAACTTTGCCCGGGCCGGCAAGCTGCCGCATTACGGACGCGCGCTTTTTGAAGCGCGCAGCGCAGTCTTTCAAGCCGGATACTATGCGCCCGTAGCCGGCGCCCTGCAGGCGATCCTCGGCGCGGAGGCCGAGCGCCTTGGCCGCCCGCTTCAGATCGTAGATGCAGGCTGCGGCGAGGGGTATTACAGCGCTTCGCTCGCATCAGGCGGGCACAGCGTCTTTGGCATCGATCTTAGCCGGGACGCCGTCGCGCTCGCGACGCTGCATGCGCAAGCCGTCTGCTGGTGCGTGGCCGACCTGGCGCGTCTCCCCTTCGCCGATCGCTCGTTGGATGCGGTGCTCAACGTGCTCACGCCCGCCAACTATGGGGAGTTTCGCCGCGTCCTGCGCCCAGGCGGGCTGTGCGTCAAGGTCGTGCCCGCGGGCGGGTATTTGAAGGAGATTCGGGCGGCTGTACAGCAGCCTCCCTATGATAATAACGAGGTAGTCGCCTATTTTCATGCACATCTGGATGACGTGACCAATACGCCTCTTCGCTATGCGCGCACATTGGATGAAACGTCGCGCGATCTCTTTTTTCACATGACGCCGCTCACCGCTGGCCAAGAGGCGGATCCAGCAGCGCTGCGCGAAATTTGCCAAATCACCATCGATATGAATATCCTGACGGGCAGGTTCAGCGATCGTCAGCAGGAGGAAGGCATATGAAAATCACCGCACTGGTCGAAAACAGGGCCGGCGGCAAGCTCAAGCCCGTACACGGCCTATCCCTTTACGTTGAAACGGCGCGCCACAAGCTCCTTTTTGACTTAGGCCCCGACGCGACCTTGTTTAAAAACAGCCGCGCGCTCGGCATCGACCTGAGGAGCATCGATACGGTGATTCTCTCGCATGGCCATAACGACCACGGCGGGGCGCTGCGCGCTTTTTTGCAGCTCAACAAGACCGCCAAAGTCTACGTGCAACGGAAAGCCTTTGAGCCTCATTATATCCGCGTGCTCTTTTATAGGCGCGATGCCGGTCTCGACCCGGCGCTCGCGTCGCACCCGCAGCTCGTACCGCTAGACGGCGATTTTTGCATCGACGAAGAGCTTTCGCTCTTTACCGTTCAAGATACGTCTCTTTGTCCTTCCCCGGCCAACTATATGCTGTATGACGACGCCGGACGGGATCACTTTGCCCACGAGCAGAACCTGCTGATCCGAGCAAACCGTAACGTCCTCATCACCGGCTGCGGACATACAGGCATCCTGAATATCCTTGCCGCCGCGCCCGCACGCCCGCAGGTTTGCATCGGGGGTTATCACCTGTACAACCCGATCGACCGGCGGACCGCCCCAAAGGCCCTGCTTGCGGAAATAGCCGGCAAGCTTTCCGATTATGAGGCGGATTTCTATACCTGCCATTGTACGGGATTGCGCGCCTACGCGTACTTATCCGCGCGCGTACCGCATATGCACTATCTGTCCTGCGGGGGCACCCTCCACGTTCAGGCGCACGAAAGCGCATCTGAAATGAAAGATAATTTAACAATATCGCACATTTAGTGATTTATTCGTTTGACATCCCTCTATAATGAAACTTTTAACAAGATATCCATCATATTTGTCCGATTGACACTCTGCCAGGGAAATGGTAAGATAGAGCCAGAAGTTAGCCCCTATTAACTTCAGTGCAGGCCGCTTACCCCAACCGACCGACGCCTGGAAAGGAGTTGCCTTATGGATTACGCTGAATTAGTACAAAGACGCAAATCTGTCCGGAATTACAAAGACAAGGCCATCCCGCCAGCTGAAATGGAGGCTATCCGCGCGTTTCTCCCCCAGTGTCACCGCTTGTGCCCCGATATCCGTTGGGAGGCCCGCTTTTTGGATGCCTGCGCCTGCGACGCATTGAGCGGGGTCGCGGGCTACAAAGGCTTTATGATCAGCGCGCCCGCCTACATCCTACTGCTTTGCGATGATGCGGATCATTTTATCGAAAATGCAGGCTTTATCGGCGAGGATATCGTCCTGAAGATCACCGAACTGGGCCTAGCCTCCTGCTGGATCACGTTTGGCAACGGCGATGCTGTAAAGGCGGCGCTTCATATCGATACCGATCGGCAGGCCGCCGCCATCATCGCGTTCGGTTACGCCGAGTCCGCGCCCAAGAACGTCCGCCTCGACTTCAAGACGCTCTCAGACGTCGACGTCAAGCAAAGCGACGCCTACTCCGCCCCCAAGGTCGGCGTCGAGGACATGGTGCATATCGAGCGCTGGGGCAGGCGTTCCAATGCGTTTGAGCTCGCGGATAGCCCGCTCTGGCCCGCGCTGTATGCCGCCAGCCGCGCGCCCTCTTACCTGAACCGCCAGCCCGTACAGCTCATCGTCGACGGCGGGCAGGTCGTCCTCGTCGTTCGCCGCGCCGATGATGTGGCGTGCCTGGACGAGCGGCTCAACGCCGGCATCGTCATGCTGCATTTCGCCGTCATGCGCCTGGATCGCCATCCTGATTTTCATTGGACCCTGGGTGCGCCAAACAAGGATTACGCGCTCCCCGAGGGATACGTAGCCCTCGCCGTGTGCACCGTCTGAAAAAATACGCCGTCTGCAATTGCAGACGGCATGTTTTCGCTTAACACTTGATCGCGCCACTCGTAAGGCCCGCGATGATGTATTTTTGAAAGCAAGCGTAGATGACTATGATGGGGGCGATAGAGAGGACGAACGTCGCAAACGCTAAATTAAACTCAAATGCATACTGCGATTTAAAATTGTATTGAAAAAGCGGCAGTGTCCAAAACGAGTTTGAGCGGTTGAGTACGAGCAGCGGGAGTAAAAAATCATTCCAAATCCACAAAGAGTTAAGGATAATGACCGTTCCGGTCATGGGCTTCATCATAGGGAAGATAATTCGGGTATAGGTCGTCATAATGCCGCTTCCGTCGATGCGCGCCGCTTCTTCGATCTCCGCCGGGATGACCGTTTGAAGATATCCGCGATATAAAAACACCCCTTGCGTAAGCGAATACGTAATATAAAGGACGATCAAACCGCCTTGGTGCATCAAATTCAGTGTGCTCATCTGCTGAGTCATAGGCAACATAAACACCTGAAATGGGATCAGAATGCCTGCTACCAACAGCGCATTGAACGCCTTATAGTAGAGCTGTTTCATATTCTTGTGAATTACATAGGCGGTCATCGGCACGATGGCCAGAATGCCCGCGATTGAAAGGGCAAGGATCAGCACGGAATTTTGAAAGTAGAGCGCGAAATTGTTTTTAGAAATTACGGTCTTAAAGTTTTCTAAATAGAGGGTGTTGGGAAAGGCGAAAAAGTCGTTCATGCTCTCAGCCGTCGGTTTAAAGGCCGTCAGGATGGCCAAATAAAACGGCACACAGATGACCAGCAGCCCCGCCGTAAGCGCGAGATAGGCAAACGCTCTAGATAGGTTTCTTGCACGCCTAACCATCCTGCTTCACCTCGAATCTATTACTGACACGCAGCTGTACCACGGTAAAAATCAGAATGACGATGAATACCATGATCGAAAGCGCATTAGAGTAGCTGAATTTCAATTCGGAAAAGGCGTAATTATAGATCAGCATACCGATCGACTCCGTGGTCCGGGCCGGGCCGCCGCCAGTCAAAGCATATATATTATCAAAGGCCATCAATCCGCCCTTCAGCGTCATGATAGCGACGATGTTCAGCGTCGGCATTAAAAAAGGCACCTTGATGTGCAAAAACGTTTGCCAGCCATTGGCTCCATCCAACCAAGCGGATTCGATCAAATCCTGCGGCACGTTCTGCAAGGCCGACAAAAAGAGCAGGATATTGGTGGATAAGCCCTGCCACAGCGCGGTAAAGACGACCGCCCAGAACGCCAAGTGCACATTCCCCAAAACGCTCGAAGATAAGAGCTGAGAACCGATGCGCTTGCCGATTTGAGGCAGCGCGTTGGTAAAAAGCTGGTTCCAGATCAGCGCTACGGTCACCGTGCTGAGCACCGCGGGAAGGAAGTACATCGTCCTGTAAAAGCCGCGCCCACGAATTACGGTATTGAGTAGCAGGGCGATCACAAGGCCCAGCACCAGCACTCCGATGAGCATGACGAGCGTATATTCCACCGTAAAGGTCGCGGTGCGCGCTATTTTACGGTCTGAGAACAGCGCAAAGTAGTTTTGCAGGCCAATAAAATGCTTATTGCGGCTGATTCCGTTCCAATCAAATAGGCTGTAAGCCATGCCGCTCACCAGCGGGACGAGAAAAAAGACGCCATACAGGGTGACAGCCGGAAGGCTCATCAAAAAGTAGATGATTCCGTTGCGCTTTTGCATACATTCACAGCCTTTCGCAGCCATTTAGGGCCGAACCGCCGCAATCGCGGCGGTTCGGCCATTGAATCATTTGCCGAAAATTGCATCGATGTTTGCGTTGAAGGCATCGCGGTCGTGCAACACGTAATAGGAAGCCAGTTCCTGCTGCCACTCGCCGTCCACACCGGACGCCCAATGAAAGTGCAGCCAGGGTTCGCTGCGACCTTCCTCATAAAGCAGGCTGGTAACGCCCTCGAGTTGCGGGGACACGGCCTTCACGCCATTTACTGTAGAAGGGGATTTCTCGCGGTCAGCAAAGTACTGCGCTGTATCCGTCGAGGTCATATAGGAGATAAATTCCGCCACCTGCTCCGGATGCTCGGTATCTGCAGCGATTGAGAACGCCAGATCGATGCCATACTGAATCATGCCCTTGCCCGCTTCGTTAGGCATGGGGAACATGGCTACTTCATCCTGCATGCCGGCCTGTTCCGTCACGGCGAGCGCCCAGATGCCCTGCGGGAGCATCAGCGCTTCCCCGCGGCTGAACAGCGCCACAGCCGTGCTATAATCGGTGCTGATGGAGTCGGGCTGAGAGTTCTTTTCAAAAAAATCGAGCCAGTCGATCATCGTTTGAAACAACGCGCTGTCTGCCGCCTTCACCCCGGTGTCAGCGAAGAAAGCATTGGCTGCCTCAGCGCCTTCGAGGTTCAGCAAAATATTTTCAGCCAGGTGACCGACTGTCCACCCTTCCTTAAAGCTGGTGGCCATAGGGACATATCCCGCAGCTTTGATCTGCTCGCATACGGCCTTCAGCTCATCCCAAGTAGCCGGGGGCGTCAGTCCGAGTTCGTCGAATTTGGTCTTATTGTAAAAGATACCCCAGCCGTTGACCGTCATGGGAATACTGAAGCTTTTCCCGTCGACTTGAATGCCGGTTAGGAAGCTCTCGTTGAGGTTCTCTAATAACTTGCTATCCGTCAAATCCATATAGTAACCTTCGGAAGCTTGCAAGCGAAAGTCCGATTCGTTGGGGAACACGCCCAGAATATCGGGCAGATCACCCGACGCCATGCGGGAATAGAGCACTGTCGCCGCATCCGGCACCTGTGTCTGCGTGATTTTTACTCCCGGATGTTCCGCTTCGTACATCTTAAAGATTTCGTTAAAGAGGTCAACCGTCTCGCTCTTGCGCGAGAAAAATTCGATCTCAACCGACTCCTCCGCCGATACCAGGCAGGTTCCCATCATAAGTGCCGCTGTCAGGAAAAGGGCCATCCAATGTTTGATCGATCTCATAGTGCGTCTCCTTTCGTTTTTGGGGTTATCTTTTCTCCAGCGCGTTCCCGATCATGTTATAGATCCGGAAAAACGCTGGCAAAAAACAATTCTTTAAAACGCTCACAGTCTACCCCAGTCGCGACCCGCGCGTTGGGCTTCTGCTCTGCACCCCAGAACGCGTCCACCTTGCGGGCAATCACACCTCTGGAGATGTTACCCGCACATTCCACCTGCAGATGCATGGGCTCAAACGTTAACAGATACGGATGAACAAACGCTGCGGCCAATAAGGGATCGTGCAGGATCGGCATATGGCGCGACCTTTCCATCCATCTGTGCGTCCACCGGCTAAGCAGTTTTGCCTTACTGTCTGTAAGCGCGTACATCCGCTCGAGCTCCTTGGGTGTCACCCGGCATTTTAGCGTAACATCCAGACCGACCATCGTGATACGATCATAGCTCTTGAAAACGATGTCGGCAGCTTCCGGGTCGCAGCAGATATTCCACTCTGGATAATGCGCTGAGTACATACCACACATGATCCATAGCGGCGCGGCGCGCATGACATCGGGCGCGATCCGCACCGCGCAGGCGAGGTTGGTCAGAGGGGCGATCGCCAATATTGACGTATTCGGATTATTTTTAACCGTTTCAATGAGCAAATGCACCGCATCCAGATTGCAGTTGGGGGAAACGGGCTTTATCTCCTCGTCCCAATGCGCTGGAATATCGGCCGGATTAGCCGGCTCAATCAGCGGCTGCCCAATCCCTTCTGCGACCGGGATATCCAGTCTGCCGTATTGACGCAACAGTTGCAGCACCAGTTGCGTGCGTATACGCGTATTCCGAAAGGCAGTCGTAACGCCAAGTATGTTCAGGGCTGGCTCTTCAAGCGCGTACGCTAACGCATACGCGTCGTCGATATCGTCCCCAATATCGGTATCGATGATGATGTTTTGCATATTTCTCCATGCCGGTTTCTTCCCCCTATCGGGATATAAACCTTTTTCTTAAAATGTTTTCTCTTGGCATAGAGTATCACACCGTCATAGGGCATGTCAATAGATTTAAAACATTTTCCTAAAATGATTTATCACCGCGCATAAGCGCTTGCAATCCGCAAGATTATCCTCTAAAATAAAATCATGCTGAAGAATCGGGGGATCCGTATGACGATTAAGGACATTGCCATGGCGGCAGGGGTATCTATCGCGACCGTATCTAAGGTGCTCAATGGAAAAGAAGAGGGCGTTAGTGTCGAAACCCGTAATCGCGTGCTGCAAGTTGTCCGAGAAAACAACTTTGTCCCCTATTCCAAAATACGCCATCGGCTTGCCCAGCAAAGCGGCGTCGTATCGGTGATTCTTCCCGAGATTGAATCGCCCTTTTTCGGTGGTTTTTACACCCAGTTATCCAGGCTCTTTCAGCCTACGGAATATACCCTTTCGCTCGCTCTTACGGGCTTTGACACGCAAGCTGAGCGTACAGCCATCGATAGCCTCTGCGAACGTCAGGCGGCTGGTGCCGTCCTGTATCCCTCTGGGAGTGAAATCCGTCAATATCTTCTCGATCATGTGCAAAGGCCGTCCGCAATCGTCTTGATCGACGCGGACGATTCCGCGCCCATGCACACCCGCGTATCCTGCCACTATGCGCATGCAACCTTACAGGCCGTGCAATTGCTTTTGAAGGCCGGCGCGCGCCAGGTTGGGCTCATCGTCAAGCCGGGTTCACAAGTCGTCCGCAGATGGCTGACAAACGGCTACCGGCGCGCGCTGCTGGAGGCTGGTTTCGAATATGACCCAAGCCTGATGCAGGAACTGGACGAGCATTTTGACCGTCGGGCCGATATGCTGCTTGGGCTAGGCGTCAATGCCGTCGTCTGTCAGGACATGGCATGCGCTCAAGCGGTATATGCCTATTTGTCCAAGCAACACCTGAGCATCCCAGACGATGTAGGCGTCGTTTCCCTTGAGGATGCGCCCTATGCCCCACTGTTAACGCCGCCGTTGACGACCTGCGGTTTTTCGCCCGAGGCATTGGCACAGGCGTGCTTCTGCCAGCTTATGTCACAGTTGAAGCCGAAGTCCGGGCAAGCGGTGGAGCCTATAGCGCCGCTAAGCGCACGGCTCACCGTCCGCCGCAGCGTTGGGCAAAAGACGAATCGTGCGCCCTGCCGAATCGCCGTCGTCGGATGGCTCAATATGGATATTAATCTGGAAATTCCGTATCATCCCGCTTTGGGGAATGCGCTTACGGCCACGCATATGAACTGTTTGCCCGGTGGGAAGGGGGGCAATCAAGCGATGGGAGCTGTCACACTCGGCGCGTCTGCCGCCATGGTCGGTGTGCTAGGCAACGACCTATATGGGAAACAAATCTACGCGCAACTCATGCGCGGCGGAGTCGACATGCAGGCCGTCACGTTCGACGAGCGTCACCCCACCGGTACGGCTTACATTCATATCATTCCGGATGGATCGAGCACGACGGTCGGAAATGCCGGCGCAAATTGCTGCTTGAATCGCGAATACATCTCCCGTTTTGAATCCACGATCGTAGGCGCCAGCTTTTGTCTGGCTGAGGGCGAACTTGCAGAAGATGCCCTCGCTTACCTTTTCAAGCTCTGCAAGAAGAACGGTATTTGCTCGATATTCAAGCCCAACCTCGTGCCGACCCTCCTGTTTATGCAAAAGACCATCGGGCTTGCCAATATCCTCGTACCCAATGAAAACGAGCTGAATATCCTGATGCCCGGGGCGTCATCTGTTGAGGAAAAAGCCCATGCGCTGCTAAACTTGGGCGTCGAGCATGTCATCGTAACGCTCGGCGCCAAAGGATGCGTATGGTTCCACGCGGGCGGTGCGCGCGCCTACCCCGCCACGCCGGTGCGTTGCATCGACTCCACCGGCGCTAGCGACGTCTTCATCAGCTGCCTGGCCGCCTACCTGTCGGAGTCCTGCGCTATGGAGGAGGCGATCTACTACGCCAATGCCGCAGCCGGCTACAGCGTCATGTGGAAAGGCGTTCAGAACGCCATACCAGACAGGCAAACCTTGGAATCTCTGTGCGCTCCGCACACAGACATGAATCTCGTTCCCAACGTCTCCCCTCTTACAAAACCGTAAGCTCAAATTCACTTGCGCGTAAGCGCAGCGTGGTAACCTATCCTCACGCTAACAGGGGGGTAGAATGCTTTGAGTATATTCTTCCATCGGCTGTTTTCCCAAAACACAATGCTTCGAACCTTCTTTCTGGGTGCGACCGGCGCGATCACGCTGGCATTCCCCGGCTTTTTGTTCGGACCGGTCGTGTATGCGCTGGCGGCGTATGCCATGCTCAGCGGCGCTTTGCGCATTTTAAGGGCCTTCAACGCAGCTTATGAGAAGCGTGGTCCGTCAGGCGATTTGAGCCTTCCTATAGGCATCCTGCTGCTGTTGTTCGGCATCCTATCGATCGCCTATCACCGCCGCCTCGTCAGCGGGCTGCCGGTCTATCTGGGCGCTTTGGCGCTGGCACAGGGCGCCGCCTATCTCGTGGTCGCGCGGCTTGCAAGCAAAACCCTGCGCAAGGTGCTCGCGCTCCTCGCCCTGTGTGTAGGCGCGGGCGGCATCGTCGTCGTATGCCTGACGTTTGGAAGCCTTCAGACGCTTTCAAGGGTCTATGGCAGCCTCATGCTCGCAGCGTGCGGTTATGAGTTGCTACTGCGCCGCATGCCGGTCGAGTGCGTCAAATGACGGCATACCAAAAAGCCCGCCCTTTCTTCCTTAAAAGTGCGGGCGGCACTTCGGCCCGACGAATTGAAAAGACAGATAGGCTAACAACACCTGTCTGTCTTTTTTCTACATTCTTCTTTTCAGGCCTGATATCTTATGCTTCCCGCTCGCTCAGATAGGCGTGAATCCCCTTGGCGGCCGCCTTTCCCGCGCCCATGGCGAGGATGACGGTCGCGGCGCCCGTGACGGCGTCTCCGCCCGCGTAGACGCCCTCTCTGGTGGTCCTGCCGTTTTCTTCATCGGCGATGATGCAGCGCCATTTGTTCGTCTCAAGCCCCTCCGTGGTAGAGGCGATCAGCGGATTGGGCGAGGTCCCCAGCGCCATGATCACCATGTCCACGTCCATCGTGAATTCGCTTCCCTCAATCTCTATGGGCCGGCGGCGGCCGGACGCGTCCGGCTCGCCCAGTCCCATGCGCACGCAGACCATGCCCTTCACAAGGCCGTCCTCGCTAAGCAAGATCTCTTTGGGGTTGGTTAGCAGGTCGAAGACGATGCCCTCCTCCTTGGCATGGTGTACCTCTTCGGCCCGCGCGGGCAATTCCTTTTCGCTGCGGCGGTAGACGATGTGCGTCTTCGCGCCCAGGCGCAGCGCCGTGCGCGCCGCGTCCATCGCGACGTTGCCGCCGCCGACGACCGCCACGCGCTTGCCGGTCACGAGGGGGGTATCGTAATCGTCTGAAAAGGCCTTCATCAGGTTCGCGCGCGTCAGGTATTCGTTCGCGGAGAACACGCCGCTGCCGTTTTCCCCCGGAATGCCCATGAATTTGGGCAGGCCCGCGCCCGATCCGATGAACACGGCGTCGAAGCCCTCGTCTTCGATCAGCTGGTCGACGGTGACCGAGCGGCCGATGACGACGTTCGTCTCGATCTCCACGCCCAGCCGGCGCACGTTTTCGACCTCCGCCGCGACGACCTCCGCCTTGGGCAAGCGAAATTCGGGTATGCCGTAGACCAGTACGCCCCCCGCCTGGTGCAGCGCCTCAAAGATCTTGACCTCATAGCCGAGCTTCGCCAGATCGCCCGCGCAGGTGAGGCCCGCCGGGCCCGCGCCGATGCCCGCTACCCGCTTTCCATTGCGCTTTTGCGGCGGCGCCGGCCGAACGCCCTCCTTTCTGGCGGTATCTGCGGCGTATCGTTCCAGCTTTCCGATGGCCACCGGCTCGCCCTTGACGCCCAGAATGCACCTGCCCTCGCACTGTGTCTCCTGCGGGCACACGCGCCCGCAGACCGCGGGCAGGGCGGAATCGCGGGCGATGACCTCGCTGGCGCCCGCCGCGTCGCCCTCCTTGAGGCGGGCGATAAAGCCGGGAATATCGATCCCGACCGGGCAACCTGCCACACACTGCGGCTTCTTGCAGCCGAGGCAGCGCTGCGCCTCCGCGACCGCCTCCTGTTCGTCGTACCCGAGACAGACCTCTTCAAAGTTGTGCGCGCGCCTTCCCGGCTCCTGTTCGCGCACGGGGATTCTCCGCTTTGCCATCATGCCTCACCTCCGCAATGCCCGCATCCGCCGTGATGGGTCTTTCCCTCATGCAGCCGCAGCAGCGCGCGGCCTTCCTCGGTCTTGTACATCTGCTGGCGCTTCATGGCCTCGTCGAAATTCACGAGGTGCGCGTCGAATTCAGGCCCGTCGACGCAGGCAAACTTCGTCTCGCCGCCCACGCTTACGCGGCAAGCGCCGCACATTCCGGTTCCATCCACCATGATGGGGTTGAGCGAGACGATCGTTCGAATACCGAGCTCCTTCGTCAACAGCGCCGCAAACTTCATCATGATCATCGGGCCGATCGCCACGCAAAGGTCGTAGTGCGCGCCCTTGTTTTGCACCAGGTCGCGCACCACGTCGGTCACAAGGCCTTTTACGCCCGCCGAACCGTCGTTGGTCGCGAGATAGACGTTCCCGGCGACGGCCTTCATCTCCTCGACCAAGATGAGCAGCTCCTCGCTGCGCCCGCCGATGACGACGTCGGCCTTGATGCCGCGCTCGTGCAGCCACTTGACCTGTGGATAGACGGGCGCCGTGCCCACGCCGCCCGCGATAAAGAGGAACTTTTTGCGCTTCAGCGCCGCCTTGTCCTCCTGCGTCATCTCGCTCGGACGCCCCAGCGGCCCCACCACCGTATCAAACGCATCGCCGGCGGCCATTTGCGCCATGCGCTCGGTGGACGCGCCAACGGTCTGGAATACGATGGTGACGAGGCCCTTCTCCCGGTCGTAATCGCAAACGGTCAGCGGAATGCGCTCCCCCCTGGCGTCGATCTTGACGATCAGGAACTGACCGGGCTGACAGTTCCTGGCCACACGCGGCGCCTCGACGTCCATGAGATAAATCTTGTCCGCCAGCTTTTCGGCCTTGCGAATCGGATACATGAAACTCCCCCAATGCTAAGACATCAAAATAAATTGCAGGTTTAATCTTAATGCCTTGCATGCGGTTTGTCAAGCGGAGCTTCCTCTCCCCAGCCAAAGGGACCTACTTTTCCCTCGATCCGTCATAGGCTTCCATCAAGATCGACTTGAGCTCGTGCTCGCCCGCCCTTCGCGGGTTGGTCTTAGCGCAGGCATCCTCCGCCGCGCTTAGCGCCGCCTCGTCCGCCACAGCGGCGAACCGCCGCTCGTCTACGCCCGCCTTACGCAGCGACGTCGGCAAATCCAGCACGTTGTTAAAGGCGGTCACCGCCTCGCACAGCGAATCGGTCAGCCGGTCGGCCGAATCGCCCTTGAGGCAAAGGCGCTGCGCGATCGCCGCATAACGCTGCGCGCACGCCTTTTGATTAAACCGGATGACATAGGGCAGGTAGATAGCGTTCGCCAGCCCGTGTGGGATGCCCAAGCGCGCGCCGGTCGCATGCGCCAGCGCATGCGAGATGCCGAGCCCCGCATTGGAAAAGGCGATGCCGGCCAGGCACTGGGCGTAATGCATCTGCTCGCGCGCGCCGTCGTCCCCTTCCTTGTAGGACTGTAGAAGATACGCGTGGATCATCTCGATGGCCCTCAGGGCCAGCGGGTCGGTAAACGCGTTGGCGCCTTTAGAGACGTACGCCTCGATCGCATGCGTCAGCGCATCCATGCCGGTGCGCGCGGTGAGCTCCGGCGGCATGGTCATGGCCAGTTCCGGATCGACGATGGCGACGTCCGGCGTCAGCGCATAATCCGCCAGCGGGTATTTGACGTGCGTGTCGTCATCGGTGATGACCGAAAACGCCGTCACCTCCGTCGCCGTGCCGGAGGTCGAGGGAACGGCCGCAAACCGCGCCTTGCGGCGAAGCGCGGGGAGGTTAAAGGGATTTTTGATCGCGTCAAACGTGAGCTCCGGATGCTCGTAGAAGATCCACATGGCCTTCGCCGCGTCGATGGGCGAGCCGCCGCCGAGCGCGACGATCCAATCGGGCTGAAATGCCGCCATGGCTTTTGCGCCCCGGCGTACGGTTTCCAAGGTCGGGTCCGGTTCGACGTCTTCAAAACGGCTCACCTGCATGCCTGCCTTCTTGAGCCAGCTCTCCGCCTTGTCCGCAAAGCCGTAGCGCCGCATGGCCTCGCCCCCCAGCACGAGCATAGCGCGCTCCCCTTTGAGCTCGCCCAGCTGCGAGAGCGCGCCCCTGCCAAAATAGATATCGCGCGGCACGGTAAACCTTTGGGTCGCCATATACATTCCTCCATTCGTCTGAATAGAATTATTATGGCGCCGCGCTTTCTTCCTATGCGTCGGGCGACGGACGTTCATTCCCTCCGCCTCTGTGGCAGAACGGGCGGGCGTTTACGTGCCCCGGGCCCTGGAGAGCGCAAAGCCCGCCATCGCGGTAAAAAGCACGCAGAACGCGGCCGCGAAAAGCGCCACGACGAGCGCATACAGCAGCGCCCGGCGAAGCCTCTTTCGCGTCTTATACACGTATCTTCGCCTTCCTTTCGTCCAGATGCAGCGCAGCATCCGTTGATAGAACGAGTAGGCCCAGGGGATGAGCAGCGCCGCGCGAAACAGGCCGCGGCATTTAATGTCCTTGTCGAGCAGCGAGGCGATGCCCAAGCCGATCACGAAGCTGGTGAAGGCGCAGCAAAACGCATAGAGTAGCGATACGCGAATCGTATCGTAAAATTCCGAATATGAATAGAATAACATCTACCAAACAGGAGGGATCGTCATGCTCCCATATACGTCCTATCGTCGGTTTTGCGCGCTCTTCCTGCTCGCTATAGCGCTATCGTACCCCCTCGCGGCGCTCGTAGAGGAGGGCGTTGCCACCGTCAAAAACCCTACGTCGACTTCCCGGCTAAACTTGCGCGCCGCGCCCTCCTCCGACGCCGAAGTGCTGATGCAGTATTACAGCGGCGTGCGGGTAAAGGTCTTGGATCGGCCCGCGCCTGAGTGGGTCGAGGTCAGCGTCGGCGCAGATCCAGGGGCGCTGCACGGTTTTATGGCGAGCGCTTATCTCGTCTTCGAGGAGGACGTCGCGGGCCTCACCCCGCTGCCGGTTTACGCCACCGGAACGCCTTGGACGCTTTACGCCGCCCCCGCATTCGATGCCGCCCCGCTTGCGCAGCTCAAAGGGCAGGACCAAGGCGCTGTTTTGGGCCTATCCAAGCATTGGCTGCACGTATGCTTCGGGGATATGACAGGTTTTGTCCCGAATCCCACGTCGCCCGCCACGCCGGCGCCTCTGCAACCGACGGCGATCCCTACGCCCGGCGTCTCGCCCCTCCCGTCCGATCCGTCCGTCCTCGTGCTGCGGGAGGGCGCCGCCGTATACGGGGGCCCCGGCGGCCTGGGCGTCCCGCTCATCGTGCTGCCTGTGAATACGCAGCTGCGAATTGTTCAGGTTTTGCCGCAGGATTACGCCGTCGACCTGACGGGCACGGTCGCCTACCTGCCTACGTCTACCCGCCTGTGGACGGATCTAGCGCTGCGCGCATACGACCCTGCGCGCGTCTGCCACCGGCTGCACACGCTGCGCGAGACAAAGCTGCGCACAGGCCCGGGCGATGAATGGCCTGCGCTGGAGACGCTATCCGAGGATACCGATAGGCTGGCAGACGGCAGCGCCCTCACGGCCATCGATTATGAGGAAGGCTGGCATATCGTCTGCTACGGTAGCGGTCTCGACGGCGCTTTCCCGCTCATCGCATACGTCAGCGCGCAGGATGTCGAAATCACCGGCGGGATCCAAACCCCGTAATGCATGCAAAAAAGGCTGGCATCGTTTTTCACTGCCAGCCCGTTTTCTTTATTTGGTTACTCGATCATGGAGCGGATCATCTTGATCGCGCGATCCAGCCGCCGCTGCAAGTCGGCGTTCTGCGCGCGGAGCGCTTCCTGCTCCTTCTCGGCCTGCTCAAGACGCTGCGCCATGGTCTGATATTCCTCGCTCAGGAATTCCTCCGGTCCAGCTGCCTGCGCCTGCGCTTCCGCCTCAGCGGCCTCCTGCTTTGCCTTCTCTTCCGCCGCCTGCGCAGCCTCCGCCAGCGCGGCCGCCTTCACTTCCTTGCGCCACTTGCTAAGCGACTGCGAAGAAATATTGAGCTCTTCCGCCGCCTTGATGACGCCGATTTCCGCCGCGCGCTGCAGCGCGACGTCCTTTTCTTCCTGGGTATACCGCTTCATAAACATCCACCTTTCATACTAAGTACCAGTACTGTACATACAATAGCAAATACTACCTTCAAATGCAATAGTTTTGAAAAAAAAGATTGAAATTCTTTTTCTAATTCACGCGTATTCATACTTTTAACGTTGTTTATGGAAGTGGATATCCGCTTTTCCGCATCAGAATCCCATCTCTACCAACACGGCGCGAGCATGAAGCGAAAATCAAGACGAAAAACCAGCGACGGATTTTGCCCTCATGTCAAGCGTAATGCAAGAGGCGATGCGGCGCGTAAGAAGCAAACGAACCCGTATCGCACCGTTTGAAAAACCGTAGACAGCGCGGCTGCTCAGCCTATTTCATCCTCCGTATGCAAATCCAAAAAAGCGATGTCGCGCTGATAAAGGGAGTAGCCGATCAGCCCCTCGCGGCCGTCCGCCTGTGTAAAGGAGAGGACAAAGTAGATATCCGTGTCGGTGTCCTCATAGCGATTGTTGGCAAGCAACATTTCTTCCTCGCCGATCCCCGCATGGGCGATGCCTTTCGCATCCAAAAACGCTTCTGCTTCCGTTCGGATTTCCCCCAGTTTGCGGTCGTACGCTACCCTGTCGCCCGTACCTGCCCGGTCTATCAGCGTGCCCATGCCGCCGATTACATCAGGAGCGCCCAGTACCCATTCAAAATCCCACTTTTTTGCATAAGCCGCCTTGTCCGGTGAACCCGTCTCCCCCCAGAAGTTTGCTTCCGCCGTGTACGCGCGATGCAGCCTGCGCAATCCCTGCTCGTCCAACTCCACGCGGTAGAGCAGGCCGCTCCCGTCCTGCGGGGTGAACTCCACGCTCGTCCATGCCGTACGCACCCCGTTCAGCGTATAGCTCCACTCCGATTCACGGCTGGATACCGGCGTATCCGCCCCCAGCTCGACGCCAAAAAAATCCCAAACGATCCCGCGCGCCGCCTCGACGAACGAATCCGCAAGCGGCGTACTCGCCGTTTTTGCCTCCTCGACCCTATCGTTCTGCGCCGCTGCGGACGTCGCCATCGATATCGCCAGGGTAATCAACACGATCAGCGCACCCACTGCCTTTTTTCTGTTCAACATATGCTCAATCCTTTCCCGCGCTGCGAATGGCCGCAGGCGCATCACCGCCGACTTTACAAGCCTTCCACCGGTTCCATTTTATCCGTTCCCTTCGTGCACCATGGCCAGGTACACGACGCGCTTGAGGTACAGCGAATAGCCTACATCGATCGATGAAAGCGCGCTACTCAACATCAAGCCGCTTTCGTTGGGATACCGAATGACGATCACCACGTCGGTATCCCCGCGCCATTGACCGCCGCCCCCTGTCAATATGCCGCAGTTGCTCTCCCACCAGCCCGTCCAGGGCTCGTGCTCGATGCCGTGCGACTCCAAATAAGCGCGCGTCTCGCGCTCGATTCCGCGCACGCGTTCGCCCGCCTCACCGCCGAGCTCGAGGCCGTCGCCCGATAGCGACTCATGAAACCACGTTTCTCCCCAGCGAGCGGCCCACATCTCCGTGTCCGGGTACGCCTCCTCGTCCGCAGGCCAAAAATCCGCTTCACCTATAAAGGCGCATTGCACGCGAAGGATGCCTCTTGCGTCCAGATCCACCCGGCACTCCAGGTCGTCCGCAGCCATGAATACCACCTGCTGGTACAAGTCGTCGGGTCCCGGGCTCCAACTGGCTTTACATTGTGCGTCCAAGTCGAGATCCAGATACTCCTCCGCCGCCTGCCGGGCCCGTTCAATGCTGCGCTGTATCTCATTGGGCGCATACATCCGTCCGTTCGGGCTGATATATCCGCCCCACGGCTCGCCGGGCGACGCCTCCGGCAGGATGGCGGCATGCTCCGCGCCCTGCACGGCGGCCGGCGCTGCGGCTGCGAATGAGCCGAGCGTGAGCGCGAGCATAAAAGCCATACACAATGCTGTCAGAAGATGTTTGGGCTTCCCTGAGATCAACATTCGCTCGATCCGCTCCTTTACTTCGGATTTCCGAAGGTACATGGACGTCGCCTGTAACAACGAAGAAGGGCGCCGTTGCACATGCGCCAGGCGTAGCAACGTTCTTCCGTAATCTACGATCCCCTGCATATCCCGGGCCGCCACCGCCCGCGCGTCGCAGGAAAGCTCTCCGTCTCGCATACTCGCCCTTGCCCCCAACCACACAATAGGGTGAAACCAGTAGAGCACCAGGCAAACCCCTCGCAGCGACGCCCACAGAGGATCGCCCTGGCACAGGTGACATAGCTCGTGCGTCAGCACGTCCGTGATGTTTTGCGGCTGCGCGGAGTTCAAGTTCAGAGCGATGCCGGGGCGCAGCAGCCCGTACAGACACGCCGACGCAAGCGGTTCGAAAACGGTCACCTTAGGCGGCCTGCGCACGTCGCGTTCCTCGCACAAGGCGATATAGAGCGCCTGTTCCTCCGGGCTTAACCCGCGCACCTTGGCGCGGCATAGCCCGCGCCTGAAGCCCGCGTTCACCCAAAGCATATAGGCCGCCGTCCCCGCCGCGCCGGCCGCCCATAGACAGACGGCAATTTGCTCCGCGTTCGGTCTTAGCGCATCCGCGCCTTCAGGCGCTCGCCGCGTCCATGTCTCGACCGGCTCCGCAGACGGCAGGACGCCGCCCGCGGCATTTAAAGGCCGTGCCTGCTGCCCCTGTACGCTCGCGGATTGCGGCGCCTTCACAGGAACGTCGATCTGAACCGGCAGTAGCAGGCGCGCCGCCACCAAAAGCCACAGCGCGTACTGCACACGCGCCGGTATCCGCAGGGTGCGGCGAAGGAGGAGCAGCGGGGGAATGAGCAGGCAGGCCGCTACGCTGCCATGGGCCAAAGCCGTCAGGATGTTCTCGATCATATCGCGCGCCTCCTTTCAAGCCATTCAACGCCCGGAACCTTTTTCCCGCCGTCTCGCCTCGTCGAGCATGCGGGAAAGCGCATCCAGTTCCGCATCGTCCAGCGCCCCGCCGTCCACGATGTTAGAAACCATCTTCAGCATGTCGCCGCCGAACAGACGGCCGACCAGCGCGTCCGTCTGTTCTCGCTGCACCGCCTCTCGCTGCACGAGCGGATGATAGCGCTTGAGCCCCTCGCCCTCTTCCACACGCACCGTTCCCTTTTCGATCATCCGTTTGAGCAGCCCGATGACGGTATGGCGCGTCCATCCCGTCTCCGCCGCCAACGCCTTGGTCATCTCGGGCATGGTCAACGGCGCTTGCGCCCAAAGGACATGCATGATCTTCAGCTCCGCATCGGTCAAGCGTTCGCGTTCATGCACGCGTATCCCCCTCTCTCGCGTTTCCGTCTTCCTTGCAAAGTAGACGTTTGTTTACTCTATGCGTATACGCCTGTTTACTCTATGCGTCAAGTAAAAACTTGTCTACTCCCCATAAGTTGAAAAAGACAGGCAGCAGGATGCCTTAAAGCATCCCCGCCTGCCGCTTTCCCTTAGCCGTTGCTATCGTATCGGAAGTCAAAAAACGATATTTTATTCTGGTATAGCGAATAGCCGACGTTGATCGACGATCCCCCGTAATATAGGTCCGTATTCCCCGCTACGACCGGGTATTGAAAAATGAGGAAGATATCCGTGTTGCGCCCGTCTTCCACCCCTTCGGCCGGCAACGGCATGGCCCCGATGAGATAGACGCCCGTCCATTCGTTGCAATCCATCCCCTTGTCCCTGGCAAAGGCGCGCGCAGCCTCGGCCATCTTCGCCAGGCGCTCGTCGGCGACGGGTAGCTCGCGCTCGTTTAACCATCCGTATCCCCAAGCCTCAAGCCATATCTCCAATTCAGGCGAACCCTCCGCCCAAAAATCCTCGATGCCCGTATAGACGCGCTGCACGCGGCGCACCCCGTCGCTCGCAAATTCTACGCGGTAGAGCAGGCCGCTTTCATCCTTTGGGTCGATCTCCAGGATAAAGCGCTCCGCCAGCGCCTGATATTTTTTCACGCTCGCCTCCGGTGCGATCGTATCCTCCAGATACCACTCGATCGCATCGCGCGCTGCCTGGACGTAAGGCGCGTCCGCCTCCGTCATTGACATCTCAGGCGTCTCCGTGACCGGCAGGCTATCCTCGGTGGGCGCCTCAGCGCCTGCAAAAGAGAACGTCAACAGATAAATCACGCTCAAGACCGCCATCCATTTTTTCATCACAGTATTCTACGCTCCTCTCTCATCCATTGCCATCCACGCATAGGTCGATATAGGCGATTCGGTTCTGGTAGAGCGAATACCCCACCTGGATGTACTCGTTCGCCGTATAGAGGCTGCCACCCGGCTTTGCATAGGCGTAGAGCAGATAATAATCCGTATCTTTGCCCGCGATGACCGACCCATGATAGGCCATCATGCCGGATACTCCGTATGAACCGTCCCACGGCTCGTATGTGATCCCCTGTTCGTCCAGATAAGCCGAAATTTCGCCCTCTAGCGCCCTGACCCGCTGTGGTTCTTTCTGCGCCCAGCGCGCATCCCAGGCGGTCAACATCGCATCCTGCGCGCTGTATATATCGCCCTGCATCTGAGCGCCCGTATAGGCGCGCTGCACCCTACGGATGCCGTCGCCGTTTAGCTCGACGCGGTACAGCCAATCGCTGCCGTCCTTCGGCACGAGCTCAACGATTTTCCAGGCCCATACGGGAATATACCCCTCTATGACGTATTGTGAGCCCGTGTCCACCGATACGTTCATGGCCTCCGGCAGCTCTTCACCCAGGTACCTGCGCACCGCAGCGCGCGCCTGCTGCTCATACCAGAGCGCCTCGTCCACACGCGTCTTCTGTCCCGACGGGGCTTGCTCGGACCACATGACGCTGCGCACCTCTGCGGCGGCGGTGTGGACCTTGACGCGCGCCTCCATGCCGCCTGGGAACCACAGGAGCACCTCGTGCCCCTGCCAGCCCATAGGGCCTTCCATCTGCTGCGCAGGACACGTTGCGACCTCCACGATCTGCGCTTGCTGCCAGCCGACCTCCTTGAGCCAATCCTTCACAAACGTACGCGTCGTCTCCTCGTCGCCCAGCGGCCACGGCGTGGCTGCGGCGAGCGAGGGCCCTTCGTACGTCAGGCGGTAGACGCGCCCCTCCAGATCCGTATAGGCCGTATACGCGCGCTCGATGGCCCCCGCGAGGGTCGTCCAACGATAGCGGTTGCAGGTGCGCCTGACCGCCCCATCCGGCGGAGCCAAGCTGGGGTTCATGTCCCGGTCGACCGCCAACGCTTCTTCAAACGTCACTGTTTGGCTCGGTCCCCGCGCTGCTTTGAAAAAGCGCCGGCAGGCCTCTATCATCCGCTCCCGCTCAGCCTGCGGCGGCAGGCGCACCTCTATATCCGCCGCACCCTCCGCCAGGGCGGTCATCCCCAATAGCCAAAGCATACACGCCAAAAGGCATGCGCCTTTCCTTTTGATCCGCTCATGCATATCGATTCCTCCTCATAGGCTTCTACATCAACAGACGAAAAAGCTGCCCAGAACCTTCCAGCTCCGGACAGCTTTTTTGAACTTAGTATGCTTCGTGTATCTCGATGTTCTTGTAACGCTTCATGCCCGTGCCAGCCGGGATAAGCTTGCCGATGATGACGTTTTCCTTGAGGCCAACGAGCGGGTCGACCTTGCCTTTGATGGCGGCCTCGGTCAGCACGCGCGTCGTCTCCTGGAAGGAGGCCGCGGAGAGGAACGATTCCGTCGCCAGCGATGCCTTCGTGATACCCAGCAGGATGCGCTTGGCCACTGCGGGGCGTCCGCCGCGCATGAGGGTGGCCTCGTTCTCCTTCTCGAAGTGGAAGATGTCGACCAGGCTGCCGGGCAGCAATTCGGTATTGCCCGCATCTTCTACCCGCACCTTGCGCAGCATCTGATGCACGATGACCTCGATGTGCTTGTCGGCGATGCCCACGCCTTGCAGGCGGTAGACCATGAGCACTTCCTTGAGCAGGTGCTCTTGCACGGCCTTGACGCCCAGGATGCGCAGCAGATCGTGCGGATTGACAGAGCCCTCTGTCAGCTCGTCGCCCGCCTCGACGTGGTCGCCGTCCTTCACCTTCAGGCGGCTGCCGTAGGTGATCGGATAGGTCTTGACGTCACCCTCCGCGCCGGTGATGACGATCTCGCGGCGCTTTTTGGATTCGCTGAACTTGATCTCGCCGGGGATCTCGGCCAGCGTCGCCTCGCGCTTGGGCTTGCGCGCCTCGAACAGCTCTTCAACGCGCGGAAGGCCCTGGGTGATATCCTTTTCAGAGGCCACGCCGCCGGTATGGAACGTACGCATCGTCAGCTGCGTGCCCGGCTCGCCGATGGCCTGCGCCGCGACGATGCCGACCGCCTCGCCGATGTCCACGTAGCCGCCGTGCGCGAGATTGGAGCCGTAGCACTTGACGCATACGCCCGTCTCGTTACGGCAGGTGAGCACGGAGCGGATCAGGCAGGATTTGATGCCCGCATCCACGATCTCCTTGCCCTTTTCAAAGGAGATGAGCTCGTTAAGCGCTACGATGACCTCGCCGGTCTTGGGGTTCACGATGTCCTCCGCCGCCACGCGGCCGACGATGCGGTCCACGAGCGACTCGATGGGATCCTGCGCAGAGCCGATGGCCGTCACGGTGATCCCGCGCACCTTCTCGCCGCGTGAGGCGAAGCAATCGACCTCGCGCACGATGACCTCCTGCGATACGTCGACCAGGCGGCGGGTCAGATAGCCCGAGTCTGCCGTACGCAGCGCCGTATCGGACAGCGCCTTGCGGCTGCCGTGCGAGGATTGGAAGAATTCGAGCACCGTCAGGCCCTCGCGGAAGTTCGCCTTGACGGGCATTTCCAGCGGTTTGCCGGTAGGCGACGCCATCATGCCGCGCATGCCGGCGAGCTGCGAAACCTGCGAGATGGAGCCGCGGGCGCCCGAGTCCGTCATCATGCGCACGGGGTTAAAGTCATCCATGTGCTTCATGATGGTGCCCTTGACGTCGTCCGTCGTCTTGGACCATACCTCGACGACGCGGTCATAGCGCTCCTCGTCCGTAAGCAAGCCGCGGCGGAACAGTTTTTCGATCTTTTTTACCTGCTCCTCGGCCTCGGCGAGGATCGTCTTTTTCTCCGGCGGCACGATGATGTCCGAAACGGAGACGGTTACCGCGCCGCGCGTAGAATACTTATAGCCCATGGCCTTGATGTTGTCGAGAACCTCGGCCGTCTTGTTCACGCCGTGCGCGCGGAAGCACATGTCGACGATCTTGCCGATCTGCTTTTTGCCGACGCGCTCTTCGACCTCCAGCGCGAACATATCTTCCAGGGTGTTACGCGGCTTAAAGCCCATGTCCTGCGGGATGGCGTTGTTGAAGATCAGCTTGCCCAGCGTGGTCTCGATCACGTGGCGGTAGGTTTCTCCTTGCCATTTGCGCGCGATGCGCACGTGAATCTTGGCCTGCAGGTGCAGCTGCTGCGTCTGATAGGCCATCATGGCCTCATCCTCGCTGCAGAAATAGCGGCCCTCGCCCAGCGCCCCGGGGCGCACGCAGGTCAGATAGTAACAGCCGATGACCATGTCCTGCGTAGGCGAGATGACCGGCTTGCCGTCCTGCGGCTTGAGGATATTGTTGGCAGCCAACATCAGAAAACGGGCCTCGGCCTGCGCCTCCATCGAAAGCGGCACGTGCACGGCCATCTGGTCGCCGTCGAAGTCCGCGTTGAACGCCGTGCACACAAGCGGGTGCAGCTTGATGGCCTTGCCCTCGACCAGCACCGGTTCAAACGCCTGAATGCCCAGGCGGTGCAGCGTCGGCGCGCGGTTGAGCAGCACCGGGTGCTCGCGGATGACGCCCTCCAGGATGTCCCACACGCGCGTTTCCGCGCGCTCGACCATGCGCTTGGCGGACTTGACGTTGTGCGCGATGCCGGTGGAGACCAAGCGCTCCATGACGAAGGGCTTAAACAGCTCCAGCGCCATGCCTTTGGGCAGGCCGCACTGGTAAAGCTTGAGCTCCGGGCCCACGACGATGACCGAGCGGCCCGAGTAGTCGACGCGCTTGCCCAGCAGGTTCTGGCGAAATCGCCCCTGCTTGCCGCGCAGCAGGTCGGACAGGCTCTTGAGCGGGCGGTTGCCCGGGCCCGTGACCGGGCGGCCGCGGCGGCCGTTGTCGATCAGGGCGTCGACGGCCTCCTGCAGCATGCGCTTTTCATTGCGCACGATGATGTCCGGCGCGCCCAGCTCGAGCAGGCGCTTGAGGCGGTTGTTCCGGTTGATGACGCGCCGGTACAGGTCGTTCAGGTCGCTGGTGGCGAACCGGCCGCCGTCTAGCTGCACCATCGGGCGCAGGTCGGGCGGGATGACCGGCACCACGTCCAGCACCATCCATTCCGGCTTGTTGCCGCTCTGGCGGAAGGCCTCCACGACCTCCAGGCGCTTGACCGCGCGCGCGCGCTTTTGTCCCTCGCTCTCGCGATCGCGTTCCTTGATCGTCAGCTCGTTAATTTCATTGCGCAGCCGGACGCTCAGCGCGTCCAAATCGATCTTTTGCAGCAGCTCCTTGACCGCCTCGGCGCCCATGCCGACGCGGAAAGCGTCCTGGCCGTATTCGTCGGTCAATTCGCGATATTTCTGGTCGGTGATCAGCTCGTTTTGCTTCAGCTTCGTCTTGCCCGGGTCGAGCACGATGAAGGAGGCGAAGTAAAGCACCTTCTCCAGCGCGCGGGGCGAGATATCCAGCAGCATGCCCATGCGGCTGGGGATGCCCTTGAAGTACCAGATGTGGCTCACGGGCGCTGCGAGCTGGATGTGGCCCATGCGCTCGCGGCGCACCTTGGCGCGGGTGACCTCTACGCCGCACTTGTCGCAGATGACGCCCTTATACCGCACGCGCTTGTACTTACCGCAGTTGCACTCCCAGTCCTTCTGCGGTCCAAAGATGCGTTCGCAGAACAGACCGTCGCGCTCGGGCTTGAGCGTACGGTAGTTGATGGTCTCCGGCTTGCAAACCTCGCCGTGAGACCACTCGAGGATCTTCTCCGGCGATGCCATGCCGATTTGAATGGAATCAAGGTTCGACAGTTCAAACAAAGGGTAGACACTCCCTTCCAATTCCTACACGCCTTGGGTAACGCCGGCTTACAGGTCGTCGTCCAGCGAGATGTCCTCCAAATCGGGGACATCCTCCACGTCGAAGTCGTCCAGATCGTCCAGCGAGATTTCAGCCTCCAAGTCGCCCTCCGCGTAGATCGCGGCAGCAGGCGCCTCCTCGACCAGCGAAACGGTATCCGTGCGCTCGGTCTCTTCCTCTTCCTCGTCGTCGATCTCGCGAATGATGATCTCCTGCTTGTCGGCGGAAAGGACCTTGATGTCCAAAGACAGGGCCTGCAGCTCCTTGATGAGCACCTTAAACGACTCGGGCACGCCCGGATCTGGGATGTTCTTGCCCTTGACGATCGCCTCGTACGTCTTGACGCGGCCGACCGTGTCGTCCGACTTGACGGTCAGGATCTCCTGCAGGGTATTCGCGGCGCCGTAAGCCTCCAGCGCCCAGACCTCCATCTCGCCAAAGCGCTGGCCACCGAACTGGGCTTTGCCGCCCAGGGGCTGCTGCGTGACGAGCGAGTAGGGGCCGGTTGAGCGCGCGTGCATCTTGTCGTCGACAAGGTGATGCAATTTGAGCATGTACATATAGCCGACGGTGACCGGGTTTTCAAACTGATCGCCCGTGCGCCCGTCGTAGAGGATGGTCTTGCCGTCGCGGCGCCGGCCAGCCTTTTCCATGAGGTCCTCGATGTCCTCCTCGGTCGCCCCGTCGAAGACGGGCGTGGCGACGTGCCACCCCAGGGATTTGGCGACCATGCCCAGGTGCACTTCCAGCACCTGGCCCAGATTCATTCGCGAGGGAACGCCCAGGGGGTTCAAAACGATCTGAAGCGGCGTGCCGTCGGGCAAGAACGGCATGTCTTCCTCGCGCATGATGCGCGAGACGACGCCCTTGTTGCCGTGGCGGCCGGCCATCTTGTCGCCGACCGAGATCTTGCGCTTTTGCGCGATGTATACGCGCACCATCTGGTTGACGCCCGGGGAGAGCTCGTCGTGGTTTTCGCGGGTGAACGTCTTGACGTCGACGATGATGCCCTCTTCGCCGTGGGGCACGCGCAGGCTGGTGTCGCGCACCTCGCGCGCCTTCTCGCCGAATATCGCGCGCAGCAGGCGCTCCTCCGCCGTCAGCTCCGTCTCGCCCTTGGGCGTCACCTTGCCCACGAGAATGTCGCCTGAGTGCACCTCCGCGCCCACGCGGATAATGCCTTCCTCGTCCAGATCGCGCAGCGCGTCGTCGCCCACGTTGGGGATATCGCGGGTGATCTCTTCCGGCCCCAGCTTGGTGTCGCGCGCCTCGCACTCGTATTCTTCCAGGTGGATGGAAGTGTAGACGTCCTCCTTAACCAGCCGCTCGGAGAGCAGGATGGCGTCCTCGTAGTTGTAACCCTCCCAGGTCATGAACGCCATCAGGACGTTCCTGCCCAGGCTGATCTCTCCCATGTCCGTCGACGGGCCGTCTGCGATGACCTGCCCTTTCTCGATGACCTCGCCCGCATCCACGATAGGCCGCTGGTTGATGCAGGTGGATTGGTTCGACCGGGCGAACTTGGTGAGCTTATAGGTGTGAAGGCTGTGATCCTTGGCCCTGATGTCGATACGGTCGGTGCTGACCTTTTCGACTACGCCGTCTTCCTTGGCGGTGATGGCCACGCCCGAGTCGCAGGCGGCCTTGTACTCGATGCCGGTGGCCACGAACGCGGCCTCGGGCTTGAGCAGCGGCACCGCCTGGCGCTGCATGTTTGAGCCCATCAGCGCGCGGTTCGCATCGTCGTTTTCGAGGAAGGGGATCATCGCCGTCGCGACGGAAACGACCTGCCGGGGCGATACGTCGACGTAATCGACTTGCGAAGGCGCCACGGCCACGACGTCCGCGCATACGCGGGTGGTGACGCGCTCGTTCGTGAATGTCCCGTCCGGATTGATCGGCTCCTTCGCCTGAGCGATATGGCAGCCGTCTTCCTCGTCCGCCGTCAGATAGACGATATCGTCCGTCACGCGCGTCACGCCGTCCTCGTGCGTCACGACGCGATACGGCGCCTCGATGAAGCCGTATTCATTGATGCGCGCGTAGGTTGCCAAGGAACCGATCAGGCCGATGTTCGGGCCTTCAGGCGTCTCGATCGGGCAGATGCGCGCGTAGTGCGAGTAGTGTACGTCGCGCACTTCGAAGGATGCGCGTTCACGGTTAAGGCCGCCGGGGCCCAGGGCGGATAGGCGGCGCTTATGCGTGAGCTCCGCCAGCGGGTTGGGTTGATCCATGAACTGCGAAAGCTGTGAGGAGCCGAAGAACTCCTTGATCGCCGCGCTGACGGGGCGGATGTTGATCAAATCCTGCGGGCGCACCTCGCTCGCATTTTGGATCGCCATGCGTTCGCGCACAACGCGCTCCAGGCGCGACAGGCCGATGCGGATCTGGTTTTGCAGCAGCTCGCCCACGGAGCGCAGGCGGCGGTTGCCCAGGTGGTCGATGTCGTCCGTCTTGCCCACGCCGTAGGGCAACCCGATCAGGTAGCTGACGGAGGAGATGATGTCGTCGATCAGGATATGCTTGGGACTCAGGTGACCGACGTTCTCGCGCACAGCCTCCTTGAGATCCTCAGGAGCGACCTGGCTCATGAGCTCCTTCAGGGTGGGCAGGTGCACCTTTTCATTGATGCCCGCCTCCGCAGGGTCAAAGGGCAGCCACGCGGACGCGTCCACGAAGTTGTTGCCGATGACGCGCACGGTGTGCCCATCGGCCGTCAGGTGCACGACGCTCACGCCGGCGTTTTGAATTTCCACGGCCACGGCCTTTTGGATCATTTCCCCCGCGCTGACCATCACCTCGCCCGTCTCGGGGTTGACGACGTCCTCGGCGGCTATGTGATCGGCGATGCGGGCCGAAAGCGCGAGCTTTTTATTGAACTTGTAGCGGCCTACGCGCATCAGGTCGTAGCGCTTGGGGTCGAAGAACAGGCTGCGCAGCAGGCTGCGGGCCGAATCCGCCGTGAGCAATTCGCCGGGGCGCAGGCGCTTATAGATTTCCAGCAGGCCGTCCTCGACCGATTGAGCGGCCTCGTCGCGCGCGAGCGTAGCGGTCAGCTTTTCATCCTCGCCCAAAAGGTCTAAGATCTCCTGGTTGGTGCCGTAGCCCAGCGCCCGAAGCAGCGAGGTGACCGGCAGCTTGCGCGCGCGGTCTACGCGCACCCACATGACGTCGTTGGAATCGATTTCGTATTCGAGCCAGGCGCCGCGATTGGGAATGACCTGCGTGTCGTACAGATGCTTGCCCGCCTTATCGATGGACTCGCGGTAATAAACGCCCGGTGAGCGAACCAGCTGGCTGACGATGACGCGCTCGGCGCCGTTGATGATGAACGTACCGTGGTCGGTCATGAGCGGGAAGTCGCCCATAAACACGTCCGATTCCTTGATTTCGCCGGTCTCCTTATTTTTAAGGCGCACAAAAACCTTAAGCGCCGTCGCGTACGTCATATCGCGTTCGCGGCAGCGTTCCTGAGTGTTCTTGGGTGTCTCGTCAAGCGAATAATCCACGAATTCAAGCACGAGATTTTCGCTGTAGTCTGTGATCGGTGAAACATCGTTCAAGACCTCGCGCAGGTCTTCTTTGAGAAAGCGCTCATAGGAGTTCTTTTGCACCTCGATCAGATCGGGCATTTCCAAGACCTCATCGATGCGGGAAAAGCTCATCCTGGTGCGTCGCTTTCCCATTTTTACCTCGTGAACCATGAATGCCATCACCCCTAACTGTGTTGGAACCTAAGCGTATGGCGCAAAACAAATGTTTTTTCGCTTCTTGCATTTTCCCGTTGCAAACCGTGCGTCGGTGGTGTACAATAGCAACACAAGGACAAATGCAAGAGGATAGAACACCTATTTTGACATACTGATGCAATATAGTATTGTATCACGCAATGGAATAGGTGTCAATCGTTTTGTGTCTCTTTTTTTTGTTTTTATGTAATTTCACGTGCAAGCGGCTTGATTCCCTTCACAGGCCGTACAATTTTCTGCCGAAATAAGGCCGTTTTGTGAACGCGCGCGTTCTTTTTGGTGACGCTTTGCCTCATCGCATTGACCCGCATTTTCTAAAATGTTAAAATAAGGGCTACCGAACACATCGTTCGAAAGGCGGCGCTAAGCCGTCTTGGAAAAGGAGCCCGTGATATGATAAAACCAAACAACGTAAAGTCCTTTCTCGTGCTTGCGCTGTGCTGCGTGCTTTGCGCGCCCGCTTACGCTTCCCTGGCAGAGGGCGAGCCAGCGCCCGTTTCACCGCCCGCCGTCACCCCGGCGCCGGAGGAAGCGCCCACGAGCGCGCCTTCCTTGGCCCCGACCGACGCCGACGCTACGGCGGTGGAGGCTTTGACCCCAGAGCAGCGCGCGCCCGTAGCCGACGCGCTGCTCTCCCTCTCCGGCGTCAGGGCCTCGTCCGACGCTGTAACCGTCGGCTTTCTGGAACCGCAAACCGGTCTGATGCTCACCGTCAGCGCAAACGGTACGCCCAGCCTGTATTGCACCGCCGAACATAAAGGCGTGACCTGCACCTGCGCGCTCACCAGCACAGGGCAATCCCTTACGATCGGCGGCGTCACGTTTGAAATCTGGCTCAATAAAAGCGCCTCCGTGCCCAAAAAACACGTAAAGCCGGATAGCATCAACGTGCGCAGCGGGCCGGGTACGGATTATGAGAAGACGTACACGCTGCTCAAGGATCGCGTAGCATACGTCTACGCGACGTATGGCACCTGGTCCCTGGTCGTCTATGGCGAGAGCAACGTAGGATTCGTAAGCTCCGGTCTCCTGACCGTCGCTCCCTCTGCGAGCAAGTCGCCCAAGCCTGTTAAAGACGACGACGAGGATGAGGGCCGCCCCGGCGGCGGCAGGCCCGGCGGAAGGCCCTAATTGTGCCAAAAGGAGGGAAACGCGCTGCGTAACGGCGGCGCGTTTTCCTTTTTTCCAGACGGTTTACCGCTCTTTTCGATGGGTGCGCTCGCGTTTGCGACGAGACGCACGCAAGGAACAGTAACCGTCTCAGCGCGGCGTATCACCACAGGCGTACGACCTCGACGTCCTGAAAGTAATGCAAGACGATCTCCTTGGCGTTCTTGCCCGCCTTGGCCATGGCATAGGCTCCCCATTGGCTCATGCCCACTCCGTGGCCGTAGCCGCGTCCGCTGATGACGACCTTGCCGTCTGAAAACGTAAGCGAGTCGATCAGCGTCGAGCGCATCTGCGTCGACCCCAGGGCGATGCGAAACGCCGCCGCGCTCACCTCCTTGCCGTTGACGGCGAGCCGCGTCGCCCGGCCGGACTCGCCCCGCTTGGCGACCGCGATGCTGGAGAGCTGATTGCCCGAAGCGCCGACCTGGTTGGCGGCCTTGAGCACCTCTGCCGCCGGGAAGGATACCTCCCACTGCGCCGCTTCCTCGTCCGCTTCGTCGCTTTCAAGCCCTGCGACAGATTGGGTATAAGGCGGCTCCTCCTTTTGATAATCCAGCCCCTCTTGGGCCAGCGCCGTCTTGCCGCCGGAATGGGCGTGGAACCAGGCGTAAGGTAGGCTGCCGCCGCTGGAAAGCACCATGCCCTCCGTCTCCGAGACCGCCTGGCGGATGCGCTCGTTGATCGCGGCGGGCTCGTAGGCCTGCGCCTCCTCGATGTCGGTGGAGATGTCCGCGCCGGGATAACGGCTCTCCTTTTCCTCGACGAACTTGAGCACAAACGTGCGCGCCAGGATCGCCTGCGCCTTGAGCGCCTCCAGCGGCCAATCCCCGTGCATCTCGCCCGCCAGCACGCCGTGCAGGTATTCCTCGATCGGCATCGTGACGACCTGAGAGCGCTTCACGTCGTAAACGCTGAGGATCGGTTCGCCGCCCTCATCCCGCTCCAGCTTCTCCGGTATCTCGGGCTTTTTTTCGCCAGCAGGCTGCAGCACGGCGCCGGGCGTCTGTTCGGGCACGGCGGTCGCCAGAGGGCGCGCCTCCTGCGCGCAGCCTGCGAGGCTTAGGCATAGCATGAGCGCCGTCAGCATTCCCACAATCCTTTTCAAATTCAAACATCCCTTCCCCCATGATGGAAACCGTCTGCATCCATCATACGGGAAGGGATGTATGTTTATGCCTTCAGCGCACGCGCATTTCCGTTCCGTCCGCGTGCAATATGACGTGGTAGGGCAAGTCGCTGTCCGTCTCCACCTGTACGCCCGACGGCGTCCGCGTGAGCGCATACGCAGCCGCGGTATTGCCGCCCAGGTCCGGCACGGTCACGAATGTGGTCTCGCCCACCTCCAGCTCGTATACGTGCAGCGTCACCCCGTCCGCATAGTCGTAATCCGGCCGGTCGCGAAGGGCGCCCACCGCAAGCACCGCGCCCTCGCGCACCATGAGCGGCAGGGTCATAAAACCGTGCGTCTCTCTTTGCCAGCGGCCGCCCCGCGCCGTCTTGCCGGTGAGCAGGTTCGTCCACTTCCCCTCCGGCAGGTAATAGTCCACATGTCCGTCCGCATGCATGACGGGCGCTACGAGCAGGTCGCCGCCCAGCATGTATTGGCGCTCCAGCGTGTCGCACGCCGGGTCGTCTGGAAACTCCATAAACATGGGCCGCAGCACCGGATACCCGTTTTCGTGCGCCTGCGCCGCGAGACCGTACAGATAGGGCATCAGGCTGCACTTGAGCTTCGTAAACCGGCGCACGACCTCCACCGCCTCCTCGTCGAAGAGCCAGGGAACGCGGTAGCTCGAGGAGCCGTGCAATCGGCTGTGGCTGCTCAGCAGCCCGAACGCGGCCCAACGCTTATACACGTCTGCCGGCGCGGTCTGCTCAAAGCCGGAGATGTCGTGGCTCCAAAAAGCGAACCCGCTCGCGGCCAGCGACAGCCCCGCGCGCAGCGTCTCCGCCATAGAGGGATAGGAGGCGCTGTTGTCGCCGCCCCAGTGCGCGGGGTACATCTGCCCGCCCGCCGTCGCGCTGCGGGCGAAGAGCACCGCCTCGCCTGCGCCGCGCTCTCGCTCCAGCAGCTCGAACACCATCCGATTGTACAGGTGCGTGTAATAGTTGTGCATGCCCAGCGGCTCGCTGCCGTCGTGGTAGCGTACGCCGCGCACCGGGATGCGCTCGCCAAAATCCGTCTTGAAGCAGTCTACCCCCATGTCGAGCAGGCGCTTGAGGTAGCCGCAGTACCACGCCCGCGCATGCGGGTTCGTCACGTCTACGATGCCCATGCCCGCCTGCCACAGGTCGGTCTGCCAGACGCCGCCGTCTTCACGGGCGATCAGGTAGCCGCTACGCATTCCTTCCTCGAAGAGCGGGCTCTCCTGCGCGATGTAGGGATTGATCCACACGCAGATGCGCAGCCCCCGCGCCTTATAGCGCGCCAGCATGCCCGCCGGGTCGGGGAACGTATCCGTATCCCAGGTAAAATCACACCAGTTGTAGCCCTTCATCCAAAAACAGTCGAAGTGGAATACGTGAAGGGGGATATCTCTGTCGGCCATGCCCTGGATAAAGGAGGAGGTCGTCTGCTCGTCGTACGAGGTGGTAAAGCTCGTCGTCAGCCACAGGCCGAACGACCACGCGGGCGGCAGCGCGGGCCTGCCGGTCAGGCGCGTATACTTCTCTATGACTTCCTTGGGCGTCGGGCCGTAGATCACGTAGTAGCGCAGGCTCTCCCCTTCGGTCGAGAATTGCACGCGCTCGACCTTCTCGCTCGCCACCTCAAAGGATACGTCCCCCGTGTCCTCGACAAACACGCCGTATCCCCGGTTGGTCATATAAAACGGCACGTTCTTGTAGGCCTGCTCGCTGGCCGTGCCCCCGTCGGCGTTCCACATGTCCACCGACTGCCCGTTCTTGACGAAGGGGCCAAAGCGCTCGCCCAGGCCGTATACGCACTCGCCCACGTCCAGCGTCAGCGATTCGCTCATGTATACGCGGCCCGTCTCCTTGTCTTTCGCGTGCGCCATGGCGCGCTCGCCGCTCTGCGTGAGGATTCTGCCGTCGGCCTCGTAGCGCACCTGCCAGCCTCTGGGGGCCTTGCGCACCCGCGCCGTAAGCTGACCGCTGCGGATGAAGGCCGTCTCCTCATCCTCCCCCGTTTCCACCGCAGGGCGCTCATCCTTCGTCTCAAAATGCGGGCGGCTTTGTTTTTCCCCTTTGAAATGCACGATCTGAACCGCGACGACGTCCTCCATGGGCGATGTAAATGTGACGGTGAGCGCGGCCGCGTTCAGGGTATCGCCGCGCGTCTCCACGTGCTTGGTCGGCGCGAGCACCGAAAGGCAGCCGTCCTTCCTGCGCGTGCGGTACCATTCCGTCGCGTAGTGCATTTCAAATTCAGGCCGGATCAGCCAATATCCATTCGTAAAGCGCATGGGTAAAGCCTCCTCGTCGTTTTTTGCTGCTGCGTCCATTATAGCGCATGCAGCGCGCCGGATAAAGAGCGCCGTATGCAAATCGCAGAATCCTATCGCGCCTTGCCTATAGGCCCGTATAGAGGGTAGCCATATCTTGTATTCTACGCCTTAATTCTTCGCGGACATGCAAAGGCGCCAA
The DNA here is from genome assembly GCA_023404715.1 of Bacillota bacterium. GTDB lineage: Bacteria > Bacillota > Clostridia > Christensenellales > Aristaeellaceae > Beduinella. Next base: position 62,617 of record JAEYAR010000038.1, read on the forward strand.
ACACTCGCATTTATCCCCAAAGCCCAAAAGAATATCGTAGTAATATTCGTTCTCAATGAAAGGGAAATCCACAATGTAATGCGCGTCGCCGTCTGGCGAAAAATCCTCATAAGCGCAAAAATCAAGCGCTCTATCCATCACGGATTGATGAAAGCGGATTTTGGCCTTTATTTGCACGGCCGTCAAAGCATCGTCAAGATGAAGCAGGGGCTTCTGACAAGCGCGTGGCGTGAAGGTTCCCGCTTTCATTCGTATGTTTGACATGCGGGATAATCTGAATAATCGGTAATCATTTCGCATGTAGCAATACCCATGTAAATACCAGCGGCTGCTTTTCAACACAAGCTGATATGGCTCGACTGTACGTGCCGTTTTATTCCAGTGGTGGGCGACATAATCAAAGGCCAGCAGCTTGTTTTCCCGCAAAGCGGATTGGATCATTTCGAAACAGGGTTGTATGCTGCAGGGGCCCATCCACGGAGTTATATCTACACATAGCTGATTTACCTTTAACTCAATGCTCTCCGCCCTGTCGGCGGGAATGAAACGCTTGACCTTTGCAAGCGCCCGCACCAACTCGTTACCACGTATCATGCCCGAAAGACTGGAAAGCCCCATCAAGATAGCGGATAGATCGTCAGCCGTAAAAAGCTTTTGATCCAATTTGTACTCCGGCATGACCTCAAAACCCCCGCCCACTCCCGATATCCCGCGAACAGGGATGTCCGCCATGTTGATAGCGTCTATGTCTCGGTAGATGGTGCGGAGCGAAACTTCAAACATATCCGCTAATTCCTGTGCGCCTATCCGTCTTTTTTCGAGGAGTATCATAATCATGCTAACAAGCCTGTCTATTTTCATCCAACAGCCGCCTTCAATCCTAATCGCTGCCATATAGTTGTCAACAATTGCATGGTACAATAAAGCCGATAACAAATCAATCCGATAATCAATGAGGAGGTTATTTATGTCTAATATCTATGTTTACGTCCTTGATTCTTTAGCAGACTGGGAGATAGGCTATGTTACCGCGGAGCTTCATTCCGGCCGATTTTTCAAGAAGGGCGCCCCTAGCCTCACGCTCAAAACAGTCGGTTATGCTCATGCGCCAATCCGAACGATGGGGGGACTGACAATCGTGCCCGATTGCTCGATTGACGACATCGTTGTGGGGGAGACGAGCGTATTGATCTTGTCGGGAGCAGATAGATGGAATGACCCGCAGCATGGCGCTATCATCGAAAAAGCAAAGGAATTTCTCTCTTTAGGCGCTACGGTATGTGCAATTTGTGGGGCAACCGCTGCCCTTGCGGACTTCAAGCTATTGGATGCGCGTCCGCATACCAGCAACGGACCGGGATTTCTCGAAAGGATCTCTCCCCGCTATAAGGGGCAAAGCTTTTATATAGACAAGCCGTCGGTAGCAGATAACAACCTGATTACCGCCGGTTGTGCCGGCGCTTTGTTATGGACGAAACAAATTATAGGGCGTTTAGGCGTCTTTGAAACGAACACATTGGAAGCCTGGTATGACTATTTCAGCTCCGGTAAGCCTGAGCATTTCTTTGCCCTCATGCAAACTTTGCCGTCCGGCGATGAAAACTGACAGATCACGGGCAATCGATCTTACATGTAGTAAAACGGGCATATCGCGGATGAGACGATATGCCCGTTTGCTCTATATCCTTATGCGTCGCTTCCTGTCGAAAGCGCTTTTGACTTAGCGCGCTAACGCCTTACAGCACCTTGAACGAGTTTCTTACCTCGCGGTAGATATCCCCGTAGAAGTTATAGTAGTTCGCGACCGTCGAATACCGGATCTGGTAAAGCGCCTGATCCTTGGCCACGACGCCCATGCGTCCGCGTACGCTGTAGGTCTTGTTCGGGTCGGCCGGATCGGCCACGACGCCCTTATACAGGCGGTAGTAGCCCCTGCCGCCGCCCATGCTCAGCGGAGCGGAATCCTCGCTCGCGGTAAACTCGAGGAAGTCGGCGCCCAGCTCCTGAATGGAGATGTCGAGCTGATCCTTCGCGTCGTCGGACGACTGCTTGGTGCCCTTCGACTGCTTGACGATCGTGATGCGCGTCGGGTACCCGCCGTCCTCGCGCAGGCCCGCCTCGCCAGCCGGCTCGACAAACTGGATAAACTCTGGCACCGTGCCGGGCGTCTGAATCCAGGTGCTCGGCTTTTTAAACTCGACGCCGACCGCGCTGGAGCTAAACAGGTCGTACGTCACCTCGGCCCGGGGCTCTGGCGTCGAGGTCGGCATGTCGATCGGGTCGATCGGCACGGGCGTCTGCCCCGGCTCCGTCGGATCCAGCGGGGGCATGTCCGTGTTGATGGTCGGATCCTGCGTCGGCTCAGGCGAAGGGGACGGCGTCGGCGAGGGCGAGGCCGTGGGGATCGGCGTCGGCGTCGTATCCGGCAGGCCCAGCGCCTGGCAACCGGACAGCGCGAGCGCGCATACGAGCAACGCGGCGATCAGGATTACACGCTTCATAACTGGTAATACCTCCGTTTCGCCCCCTTGAGCTTCTTGGCCAGCCCAAATCAGAGGAGGCGGGATTTTTCACCCAATTTCAGGGCATTCCCGCCCTGTCTCTATGAGCATTGTAACAGGCCGGGGCCCGAATGTCAACTTGTCACCCCGCCCCTGTCGCGCTATAATGGTGCTAACGTATAATACGCGAAAAGAGATCAAAATCCTGCATCGGGGGGCCTATAATGGATAAGGATAGCTTCAAACGTTTTTTGGGCGACCGTCTGCTGCGAGCGTGGTGGCGCTTGCGCAAACGCATTGAGCGCGCGCACAAGGGCCTGCGCCGCGCAGCGCTGCGCAACCGGCGTTTCACGGTGCTCTCCAACAATTGCTTCGGCGGCTTCGTCTACCAGCGCTATCGCCTTCCCTATCTTACGCCGACCGTCGGGCTCTTTTTCATGCCGGAGGACTATCTGCGGCTGCTGAGCGATCCTAAGCGTTACTTCGCCCTGCCCCTTTGCTTCATCGAGCCGCATAAGGCCCGCTATGCGCAGGCGCTGGCCCTGCAGGACCCGTCCTACGGCAGCTATCCGGTCGCGCGTCTGGACGACGTGGAGGTCTACTTCATGCACTATGCCTCCGAACAGGAGGCGCGCGAAAAATGGCAGCGGCGCTGCGCGCGCATCGAGTGGGACAATCTCCTCGTCAAGTTCTGCGACCAAAACGGCGCGACGCCGGATCAATTGCGCGCCTTTGACGCGCTGCCCTATCCCAACAAGGTCTGCTTCACCGCGCGGCCTTATCCGCAGGTTCGGTGCGCCGTCTTTCTGCGCAGGGACGAAGGCCAGCCCTGCGTGCGCGCCGAGACGGAGGAGCTGTATTTTGCCAGGGACTATCCGCTCACGCGCGTGCTGAACCGCATGCGAAAAAAAGCGCCCGGTTGAGCAGGATTTTCCAAGTTTCATCCGTCTCATCTATAGAACGAGGAGGAGGAGAATCGTCATGAAACGACTATGTCTTCTTTGTGCTGCGACCGCTCTTTGCCTTATCTCTGCCGTCTGCGCCGCGCAAAGCGTCCCCCTTCCGCCGGACATCGGCGAAACGCTCGGCGCGCAGTATTCCGAATATGGGGTGCTCGCAGCGGATAGCGCCCTAACGGAGGGCGAGCCGCGCGCATACGCCGCTTTGGCCCTCACCTCGGAAAGCAAAGACGTGCTGACCGTCTTCCAGGATAAGGGCGGCTACGCGCTGGTGGCGGCGAGCGAAACGGCCCTGCGTCCAGGGGGCGGGCCGCTCGAGCTGAAGGCGTCGGATCAGGGCTTTATCGACACGCTTTACACCGGCGATACAAACGGGCGCCCCTATGGCGACCGCATCCAATACCGTTATCATCCGGACACAGGGCTGACGCTCTACTACGCGGAACGGCTCACCCTGCTGCCGGGCGAAGAATGGGCTATGCGCAGCATGCTGGTGCTCGACGACGGCGACCTGGTTCAGGTTCGCAGCGAGCGGCAAAACAGCGCGCGCCAGCGCATTACCATGGCGCAAACCTGGCTCGTAGACGCCCACGGCGCGCAGGCGCCCGACGTCAGAACCGCCGATCGGTGGCTTGCCGGCGCGCTGCCCGAAGGACCGACCTATCTGCTCGAACTGCCTGACGAGCAGCGCATCCGCCTCGCATCGCATGCGGACGTCTACACCGGACCGGGCGAAGACTACCTGCGCCTTGAGGAGCCGTTGAGGGCTTTGAAGGCGGGGGACGAGGTCGGCCTCTGCGGTTTTGAAGGCAGTTGGGCGCTGATTCGCTACGCAAGCGACGATCCGGTGACGGGCTATTTCGGCTACGTGCCGCGCATATGCCTACCGGAGGGGACCCAAGCCCCGGCGCTCGAGCTGGCCTACGCGCCGATGGAGGCAAGTAAAGCCTATACCGTATACGACGCGCTCTTTGCGGACGGCGTTTACAACGGCGCGACGGCGCTGGCCCGCGTAGAGCTGGGAGAAGAAGCGGAGCTCACCTATCTCTTCTATCTGTTGGAAGGCAACGTCTGCGTGGAGCTGCGCCGCGAAGGCGAGCCGCCGCTGCGCGGTTTCCTCAATCGAACGGAGCTATAAAACACATTTCGCCCGGCTATAAAAGCCGGGCGGATACTGGCCGTCGACAAAGTCGACGGCCTCGTGCAAAATGAAGGATCATTTTGCACGAAGATCACGGGAGATGTTTTCCTGCGCAAATGCTACGCATTTGACTACGGAAAACGCCCCGCCCGACCGGCAGAGCCGGTCGATACGAACTCATATAAAGGGGAGTCCTCCCCTTCATGCATCCCCAATGAAGTGACTGGGGTTTTTCAGCAGTCTGTTCCGCCCGGCTATAAAAGCCGGGCGGATGTTTTACGCGTCCTCACGGACGGAGAACTTATACACCGTAGTATAGTCATACTTCGCGCCTGCTTTCAATACGCAGGAGGGAAAGTCAGGCTGGTTGGGCGAATCGGGGAAGAACTGCGTCTCCAGGCACAGGCCGCTGTGGGGCGCGTAGCGCACGCCGTCCTTTGCGTCGAATTCGCACTCGAGCATGTTTCCGCCGTAGAACTGTACGCCCGGCATGTCGGTAAACGTCTCCATCACGCGGCCGCTCCTCGGGTCGTATAGCTCTACCGCTTTGCTGATCCCTTCGCCCTCGCGGGCGATGACGAAATTATGGTCGTAGCCCTTGCCGAAGCGCAGCTGCTCGTCCTCATCCATGCGCGCAAGTCCGTCCGCGATGCGCCGGCTGCCGCGCAGATCAAACGGCGTGCACTCCACCGGCCGCAGCTCGCCCGTAGGGATACAATCGCTGCCGACGACGGTAAAGCGGTCGGCGTTGATCTGTATGTAATGGTCGTTCACCGTGCCGCCGGCATGGCCCGCAAGGTTGAAATAGCAATGGTTGGTCAGGTTGACGACCGTATCCTTATCGCTCACGGCTTCGTAGTGCAGCGAAAGCTCGTCGTCGTCGCTAAAGCAGTACGTTACGCGCACCTTCAGCGCGCCAGGGTAGCCCTCTTCGCCGTCCGCGCTTTCGCACGTCAGGATGAGGCAATCCTGTCCCTCGTCGCTCACGGTCTCGGCCTGCCAAACCTTTTGGTTAAAGCCCGCCTTGCCGCCATGCAGCGTGTTCTCGCCCTCGTTAGCATACAGCGTATACGCCTTGCCGCTCAGTGTGAACCGGCTGTGCGCGATGCGGTTGGCGTAGCGCCCGATCAAAGCGCCCATATAGCCGGGTACATGAAGATATTTTTCCAGCGTGTCAAACCCGAGGCAAATGTCCGCCATCTCGCCGCTGCGGTCAGGCACGCGAATCGACGTCAGCGTGCCCCCATAGGTAAGGATCGATACGGAGCAGCCGCTCCGGTTGGTCAGGGTATATAAATCGACAGCTTCGCCCGAAGGCATAACGCCATACGGGGCGCGCACAATGCTCATGCAGTCAGTCACTCCTTAAATGATTTTATCGAAATAGACATAAGCATGTATTCATTTTAAACGTTCCCAGTAAAATTCGCAAGGGCTTTTGCGATCTTTTAGGCTGCGGCCTTGATAAATTCGCATTTTTTTGTATAATAGATGAAGATTCAAACGAAAAAGAGGCGCTATACGCGCTCTGCCCGCCCGGCGACGGATGCCATGGGCCCAGAAAGGGGAATGAAATGAAGCACTTTCCTGCGCGCGTGCGCGATGCGCTCGCCTGCGAGCGGCGGGGCGGCCGCCTCGTAGCGGCGCTGCTCACCGTCCTCATATATACGATCCTGGCGGCGTTTTGGGGGCCGCTGCAGACGCTCACGCGCTTTAACGCCCCGGGAGAGCGCCTGTGCTTTCTCGCGATGACCTCGGCGCTCCTCACGGCCGTGCTCCTCGCGCTTTGCTTTAAGCGGCGGCTATCCTTGGGCGCATTCCTCACCGCAGCTGCGGCGACGGTGCTCGCGCTCTTGCTGCGCCTTACGATGCTCGACCAAGTTTCCGCCGATTACGCCTCTTTTCTGGAGCGTTGGGTGGACATCTTCCGCGAAGGCGGCTTTGCGATGATCAAGGAGGAGATCGGCGACTATAATTTGCCGTATCTGTACATTCTCGCCCTGATCGCAAGAAGCCCGATTTCCGACCTGTATCTGATCAAGCTGGTCTCCATCTGCTTCGATTTCGCCCTGGCGCTGATGATGATGAGCATGACGGAGCGCTTCATCGACGAAAACCGCCGCCTGCTCGTCTATCTCCTGGTGCTGGCGCTGCCGACCGTGTGGTGGAACAGCGCGTATTGGGCCCAGTGCGACGCGCTATACGTCTTCTTTATCGTCGCCTGTTTTTACGCCATGCTGGCGGATAGGCCCATCTTGTCCGTCGCGCTGCTGACGGTCGCGTTTGCCTTCAAGCTGCAAACGATCTTCTTTTTCCCCATGGTGCTCTTCGGCCTGCTGCACAAGAAATACAAGTGGCGTCACGCGGTCGTCTTCCCCCTTACCTATCTGCTGACGATCGTGCCCGCGCTGCTGGCCGGGCGTTCGTTGATCTCCGCGCTCACCATTTACCTGCATCAATCGATGGGGCAGTATACCGACCGGCTGACCTACAACGCGCCGAACATCTATCAATTCTTCCCCCAATACCAAATCGCCAACGCGCCGCAGTGGCCCTGGCTGCGCCACCTGTTCTCAAACCCGGAAATCGACGGCGAAGCGCTGTTCCACTGGGCCTTTTCAAAACCGAGCATGGAATGGCTGCAAAACACGACGCTCATCGCCGCGGCGGTCGCGGTCGTCTCCATGGTCTTCTTTCTGTTTAAGCGCCGCCGTTTCATCGCCTTTCCTCAGGTCTGGCGCATGGCGGCGTTCAGCGCGCTCTTTCTGCCGCTCGTACTGCCTAAGATGCACGACCGCTACTTTTACCTGGCGGATATGCTCTGTCTGCTCTACGGCGTGCGCTATCCGCGGCGCGCGGCCGTGCCCATGCTCGTAATCGGCGCGTCATTCGCCAGCTACATGCCTTTTCTCACGCGGGCGCGGGGCGTTCCCATGCTCGTCGCCGCGGTGATGAACATCGCGGCGCTCGCCGTGATCACGCGCGACATCCTGGGGGATCTGCGCGCGCAGCAGGCCGCCTCGCCTTGTTCGCCTTTAGAAGCCGGCGAACCGACGCCGGAGCGCGTATGAGGCCTGTGCCATGAGACGAAAGGAAACATCCATGCAATACTTTTTTCACGGCATTCAAGCCCGTATAGACCGCCATCACCGCGCCCTCCAAATGCTGCTCTCGCTGCTGACCGCAGGCGTCCTGGCGCTGTTTAGCGTGCAAAGCGGTCCGCTCGCCAACCTGTATTACATCGAGACCTGGGAGGCGCGCCGTGCGCTCATCGTGCTCGTCTTTGCGCTGCTCCCGCCCGTCATGGCCTACATCATCTTCGTACGCGGCGCAAGAGGGCTGAATTTTTTCTTTCTTTACGGCGCGCTTACGGCGGCGCTCGTGCTGCGTACGACGACGCTCAGCCAAATCGTAGGCGACTACGAAATAACGCATGCATTCGTCGATCAGCTCGCGCTGGAGGGCCTGGGTTCCGCAGGCGCGCAGGCGGGATCGTTTGGGCTGATAGGCACGTATCTGCTGAGCCTGATCGCACGTCTTCCCATCCGGGAGCTCTACCTCATCAAGTACTTTGCCATCGCATGCGACTTTGCGCTTGCCCTCTCGGTCTGCGCGCTCGTCGACCGCTTCGTCGATCGGCGACATGGTACGTTTGCGCTGCTCGCCGTCCTCTACAATCCGTTGACCTGGCTGACCAGCGTCTACTGGGGCAAGTGGGATGCGCTTTGCGCGCTGCTCGCCGTCCTCTCGCTCTATGCGCTGCTGTGCAGACGGCGCGCCCTATGCGCGGTGCTCTTCGCGCTTGCCTACGCCGCGCAGGCGGAAGCGCTGTTTCTTTTGCCCTTGCTCTTCCTCTGGCCGCACCACGGCCTGCGCGCGCGCCACCTGGGCGCAGCGCTGCTCACGCTGCTCGTCATCACGCTTCCCCTGGCTATGGTCTGCGACCCCCTCCCCGCCCTCGCCGCCGTCGGCCCTGCGCGCCTCTTCGCACAATCCGGCGCTCAGCTGCAAAACTGCGCGCCAACGCTTTACCAGTTCGTCCCCTCCGCCGACATTGCGTACACCGAAGAGTTTAGCTATTTACGCTATGTACCCGGCGTCGAAGCGGCGGAACGCAGCAAATGGTACACCCAAGCCTCCATCGACCGCCTTTTTACAGCGGGCGTCTACATGGCCTCGATCGTGCTGCTCGGGTGCGCCGCCGCCTGCAGGCGCCTTCGCAGCGCCGTCTGGCGCGATCAGCTTTGGCAGGTCCTTTTGATCGGCGCGCTCTTTATTCCCATGATCCTTCCGGGGATGAACGCGCGCAGCTTCTATCTCCCCGCCCTGCTTTCGCTTTTCTACGCGCTGCGATATGAGGGGCGTGTGCGCGTGCCTGTGCTGGTCATGGGTGCTGCATTCCTCGGTTACGTGCCGGCGCTGACCGCGCAGTATACCGCCGCGCTTACGGTCGCTATGGCGATGAACGTGGCGGCGCTCTTTCAGGTCGCCCGCGACTTTACTGCCGCGATCGCACCGCGCGTAAACGATACGCCTCAGCTTATACCCAAGGCGCAAAACAGAATTTGATTTAATCCAATTCTCATGAATCTGTAAGGCCGTTCCAAAGCGCAAGGAAGGATCGCGTGGTATCATAGAGCCTGTAAAGAACGCCCGACAGAGAAGGAGGAGCCCTATGGCAAACTATACGGTAGAACAGATCGAGTATCTTCGCGAAAAAGCGTACCTGACCTATGAAGAGGCGCTGGAGGTGTTGGAGCGCTTTAACGGCGACCTGACGCGTTGCCTGGTCGACTTGGAACGGCGCGGCCGCATCCGCCCGGCGCCCCGCAGCGGCGCCAGCCGTTCCAAGCCGCGTCCTCGCCAGCCCGAGCCGGAATTTAAGAGAGAGGCAAAGGAGCGCCATGCGCCCAAGGGACAATCGTCCGATTGGAACGGCATCCTGTCCACCTTCCTCCACACGAACGTCATCGTCACCAAAGACGGGGACACCATCGCCAACCTACCGGTGCTCTTCGTCCTGCTCGTCTTCCTCTTCGCGCCCCACGTGATGATCCCCAGCATCCTGCTCATGTTCGTGCTCGGCTGCCGGCTGAACGTCAAGACCAAGCGCAAGGATGAAAGCGTGGAGCAGGAGATCAAGGACATCGTCGATAAGGCTGCGGAGAACATCCGCAAGACCGCCGATAGCTTTGCCGAGGCGGCCAAGAACACGGCGGCGACCGTGCGCCAAAACGTGCAGCAGGAGCCTGTCGAAGAGCCCCATACCTATGAGACGCCCGCCGCGCCCAGCGACATACCCTACGGCGAGCCCGTGCAGGAGTTTGACGTGCGCCCGGCGAAGGAAACGACCCAAAGCGCCGCCGAGCCGGACGCCGTCAAGGCCGATACCGCCAAGCCGGATGACGCCGAGCCGGGCGAAGAAAACGAAATCACCATCGGCTAAAGGCCTGAAAGGACGAGACCATGCCCAAGATTCTGATCGTAGAAGACGAAATGAAAATCGCCCGCTTTGTGGAGCTGGAGCTGACGCACGAGGGTTACACCGTCGCCATCAGCGGAGACGGACGTAGCGGCCTCGAAAAGGCCCTTTCCTGGCAGCCTGACCTGATCGTCCTGGATCTCATGCTGCCGGGGCTGTCGGGCATCGAGGTCTGCCGCCGCGTACGCCAGGAGAGCGACCTGCCCATCATCATGCTGACGGCCAAGGACGACGTGTCCGACAAGGTCATGGGGCTGGACATGGGCGCGGACGATTACATGACCAAGCCCTTTGCGATCGAGGAATTGCTCGCCCGCATCCGCGTGCTGCTCAAGCGGCGCACGCGGGGGCGCGGGGGCGCGGCGGAGAGCAGCACGTTGCGCGCAGGCGGGCTAACGCTGGATAAAAAGTCCTACGCGGTGGCTTATGGGGGCGATCCCATCTCCCTCACAAAGAAAGAATTTGATCTCCTCGCCTACCTCATGGAGCACGCGGGCCAGGTCGTCACGCGGGACATGCTGCTCAACGACGTATGGGGATACGAATATGCGGGTGACACGAACATCGTGGACGTGTACATCCGCTATTTGCGTACCAAGATCGATGAAAAGACGGGGGTAAAATACCTGCACACCGTACGCGGCGTGGGGTACATGCTGCGCCATGAAGAATCCTAACCGCAAGGCGATCAAGGCGGAAAAGCACCGCGCACGCAAACGCCAGAAAAGGGAGCGCAAAGCGCGCATCCGCATCGCCAAGCAGGAGCGCAAGCGGGCGGAAAAGGCCGCGCGCAAGCAGTATACCTACAGCAAGCGTACGGCGGTTTACGGCGAGGATAACCTCTTTAATCGCATCAGCGGACGTACGCACAGCGTCGCGCTGCAGGCCGTCAGCAACATACGCCTCTCGCTGAGCCTGCGCATCTCGTGGAACTATACGCGTTTGCTTCTCTCGATGTGCGTAACGGAGCTCCTCCTTTGCCTCATTCTTGCGATCGGATTGGAGATGTACGCCCTGCCGCGCGACGCGCAAAACCAAATCTACTTCGGTGAGAAGAGCGTCATCCCCGCCGTCGAGGTCGAAACCTCCGCCTCCCGTCCGCGCGCCCAAATCTACCTCGGAGGTTCGCTACACGGCCTGACCGGCCTTTCGCTGGAAGATCGCCATCATTTAAAGCTGACGTATCGCGTGAGCGATCTATACGTCACATACGACGTCGCCTGGCATGTAGCGGCGCTGGGCGTATTGATCGGCGTCCTGCTGGTACTCGATGCATTTCGCGCAGCGCGTTTTATGGCGGCAGGCCGGCGCATCAACGCGCAGGTTTTGCAGCCTATCGACGAAATCACGACATTGGCCCAGAAGCTTTCCGTCAACGATCTGGGGCGGCGCATTAACGTCGAGGGCACGAAAAACGAGCTGAAGGATCTGGCGGTGGTCTTCAACGAGATGCTCGACCGCATCGAGCTGGCCTACAACGGGCAAAAGCAATTCGTTTCCGACGCCTCGCATGAGCTGCGCACGCCCATCGCCGTCATTCAGGGCTACGCGAACCTGCTGGACCGTTGGGGCAAGGACAATCCGCAGGTGCGCGACGAGGCGATCTCGGCCATCCTCAGTGAGACGCAGAGCATGAAGGAGCTGGTCGAAAAGCTGCTCTTCCTCGCTCGCCACGATAAAAAGACGCTGAAGCTCCGCCCGGAGCGTTTCGACATACGCGAGGTGTTGGATGAAGCGATTAAGGAGACGGAGATCATCACCTGTGCGCACACGGTGCGCACGGGCAAGCTCGACCACGCCGAGGTCAACGCCGACCGCGGCGCCCTCAAACAGGCGCTGCGCATCTTGGTGGACAATGCGGTGAAGTATACGCCGGAAGGCGGCGTCATCACGATCGCCTGCGAAGCCGGGCAAGACAACGTCGCCTTCTCGGTGACAGATTCCGGTGTAGGGATTTCCGGCAGCGAGCTCTCCGCCATCTTCGATCGCTTTTACCGTGCGGATGCCGCGCGATCCGGCGAGACGCCCGGGCACGGCCTGGGGCTTTCTATCCTGAAGATTATCGTGCTCAGCCATGGCGGCAAGGTGCGCGTGCGCTCCACCGTAGGCAAGGGCTCGACCTTTACCATTCTGCTCCCCCGTGTGGGGTAAATACAAAGTACGGACTGTATGCGCAGTCCGTACTTTCTGGCCGTCGACAAAGTCGACAGCCTCGTGCAAAATGAAAGATCATTTTGCACGAAGATCACGGGAGATGTTTTCCTCCGCAAATGCTGCGCATTTGACTACGGAAAACGCCCCGCCCGACCGGCAGAGCCGGTCGATACGATTCCAGATGAAGGGGAATGCTCCCCTTCATGCATCCCCAACGAAGTGACTGGGTTTTTTTAAGTCTGAAAGTACGGACTGTATGCGCAGCCCGTACTTTGTCGAATCAGTGGCCGTTGCCACTTTTTTGTTTCCGTCCTATTTTTGATACTTCTCGCCCAGGCCAGCCGTCGGCTTTTCCGTTCAGATTTATGCGCGCTCCAAATACGTAACGACACAGGCCCCCGGCCCTGCATGCGCGCCAACGACGCAGCCTACGGGCACCGCGTCGCCCCGATACCCGAGCTCCTTATGCACGCGCCCCTGCAGAGCGACGCATTTTTCATCCGTCATCGTGTAGCCGAAATAAACCGGGCAGGAGAGGTCTACCCCTCTTTCGCCGCGCAGCACCTCTACAATTTTGCCGTATGCGGCATTTAGCCCGCGTGCCTTGCTCAAAACGCTCAGCTTGCCGTCGCGTAGCGATAGGATCGGCTTGAGGCTCAAGAGCGACCCCACCACAGCCGCTGTACGCGACAGCCTGCCGCCGCGCCAAAGGTATTCCAGCGTATCGACCACGGCATAAAGTCGCACGCGTCCCTTGGCTTCTTCAATCGTTTGCACGATACGCAAAGCGCTTTGGCCCTCGTCCCGCATTCGGCAGGCGTATTCCACCAGAAGACGTAGGCCTGTGATGGTCGTCAACGTATCGACGATGTGGATGTCCGCATAACCGCACATATCCTTGGCAATCGTCGCGCTTTGCAATGTGCCGCTGAGCTTGGACGCAATCAAGAGGACGACTACGCTGTCACCCGCCTCCTTCGCGCGCGCAAAAGCCGACAGGAAGTCGTCTGGCGAGGGTTGAGACGTCGTCGGCTGCACCTTATCGCCGGTCAACCGTCCGTAAAAAGCCTCCATATCGATATCAACGCCTTCACGGTAAGCATCTTCTCCAAAAATGACCTTTAAGGGCACGATTTCAATCGCCATCCGCTCGGCTTGCGCGTGCGTTATATCGCATGTAGAGTCGGTAATAATTTGAACTGCCATGGTCTTCTCCTTTATCTGTTAAATTGAGGACCATTTTATTATAAGCAAAACACTTTGAATGTCAAGTCGTTTATTTTGTATTTCAATATTTCTTGAAAACGTCGCTTGTTTTAAAGATAAAGGGCAAACAAGCTGTCAAATCAATGAACATTTTTCCATTCAAAATGTATGGGTTGCATAATTTATTTGTCGAATCTTTTATATTTTTGCAAAAACACACATCAATTGTCACTTTACACACACCATATCTATTTGTATACTAATAATATAGTTGGAAACAGGAGGGGCAGCATATGGTACAATTTGGCGAACGCCTCAAAATGGCGCGCAACGCAAAGAGACTTAGCCAGCAAGCTTTAGCGGATATCATCAGCAAGAGCCTAAATACCGTCGGGTTATACGAACGGGGGCTGCGCCAACCCAGTCTGGAAACGCTCTGCCTGCTCGCCGACACGTTGGATGTATCGGTTGATTATTTGCTTGCGCGTACGGATGTGAAAAAATACGATCATGCCACGCTGGAAGTGGATCGCGTCTTGCCCGTTACGGCCGTATCCGTCCCCCACGAATGGGAAGAACGGCTGCGCCGCATTGAAGATCATCTAGGACTCGTCTGATATCCCCGCTAATTGCCGGCGCCCCGAAAGCATTGCTTTCGGGGCGCTTCTTTCATATGTCGCTTCATGAGAGGGATGGCATCCAAGCGACAGATGACGCGCTTACCGCCGTTCCGGTTATCCGCTTATTTTTGAGGAATGCTGTCATTGCTCTTTGCAGCGCGCAACGCGAGGAGCAATGCGCCGGTCACGCCGCTGTTCACCCCTAGCCCAGGCGAGACGATATAGGAGTCAATCTCTTTCTCGATGCGATTGGAACGCACATAACCGCCCAGCAGATCCAGCGTACGCTTACGAATGGGCGCAAACAGGTGCTCCTGCTGCATCACCCCGCCGCCGAGCACGATGCATTCCGGGGAAAAACTTACGATCGCGTTCACACACATCTGCGCCAGATATTCACATTCTATCGTCCAGGCGGGGTGATCCGGCGCAAGTTCCTTCGCGCTCACCCCCCAGCGTTTTTCGATCGCAGGACCGCAGGCCAATCCTTCTAAGCATCCCTTATGGTATGGGCAAAAGCCATCGGGCGCCGGATCCCCTTCTACCGGGCGCATCAACATGTGGCCCAATTCCGGATGCACCAGACCGTGCACGAGATTGCCCTCGACGATGAGACCCCCGCCGATCCCCGTGCCGACTGTCACATACAAGCAGCTGTTCAAACCTTTCGCGGCGCCCATTGTGATTTCTGCCAGCGCCGCAGCGTTCACATCCGTATCCAGCTCTGCCGGCACGCTAAGGGCGTCTCGCAGCGCAGGCAGCAAAGGATAATTGGCCCAACCGGGCTTAGGCGTCGACGTAATATAGCCGTACGTCTCGGATTGCTTATCCAGATCAAGCGGTCCAAATGAACCGATACCCAGCGCTTCAATCCCCTTTCCGCTATAGTACTCGATCATCTGCGGCACCGTCTCCTCTGGCATACGCGTAGGAAAACTCTGTTTGTCCAGCACTTCACCGTGCTCGTTCCCGACAGAGCAAACCATCTTGGTGCCGCCCGCTTCTAATGCGCCTAAAATCATATTGTATCCTCCTCGTATTCACGCCCGCCTACGATAAATCATGATGCTTAGCAAAGCGCTTAAATTGGCTAACAACATCTTACCCGCTTGGAAGTCGTTTGTCAATTTCCTTTATTCATCTTTATTTCAGCCTTTCTTATCCGTGCGGAGCGAGACAGGTGTGAGTGTGCATATAAGCCGTATTTACTGATTTCAAACTACCCGCTCCGTGCGGAGCGAGACGGAGCTGGACAGGGCGAGCTGCCTGCATCGATTTATTTCAATCCACTCGCTCCGTGCGGAGCGAGACGTCGCCGGTACTTGCGCGTACTGGGTTTTGCCTAATTTCAATCCAATCGCTCCGTGCGGAGCGAGACGCTGCCCGGCAATTTTACCGCTGAGGCAGACGAAGATTTCAATCCACTCGCTCCGTGCGGAGCGAGACCTGGACGCTTATTAAGCCGACACAGGAACGGGAAAAATTTCAATCCACTCGCTCCGTGCGGAGCGAGACGTGTGGTGTGTCTTGCACGTCTGCTTTGGGAGCAGAAAATTTCAATCCACTCGCTCCGTGCGGAGCGAGACCCATTGCCGGGGGTGACTTTGACGGTGCACGAGGCAATTTCAATCCACTCGCTCCGTGCGGAGCGAGACCCATGATGTGGCACGACTCGCGATACAGGGCATAATTTCAATCCACTCGCTCCGTGCGGAGCGAGACTTCTGGGAACTTGCAGATGAGCTTGATGTAACGGAAATTTCAATCCACTCGCTCCGTGCGGAGCGAGACGATCTGCTGTCGCATTTCCGCCGTAGCGTTATCTCATTTCAATCCACTCGCTCCGTGCGGAGCGAGACTTTTGCCGGGTGTACGATGTTCCGGCGGCAATCATTTCAATCCACTCGCTCCGTGCGGAGCGAGACACCCGGAGATTGCGGCGCTATTGGAATAAGAACATTTCAATCCACTCGCTCCGTGCGGAGCGAGACCAACCAGCGCGGCGTGGTAAGCGGATCGATATCATTTCAATCCACTCGCTCCGTGCGGAGCGAGACAGATCTGCCTAAACGAGCTTGACAGCGTGCGGTCATTTCAATCCACTCGCTCCGTGCGGAGCGAGACAGAATTTGTCCTCATCGTTTTCAGCCTCGTGGAAATTTCAATCCACTCGCTCCGTGCGGAGCGAGACACATGGGGGTAAAGTGCGATGAACGTGAACTACATAATTTCAATCCACTCGCTCCGTGCGGAGCGAGACCAGATCCGGTGGATGCGTTTCCAGCCAATATGCATTTCAATCCACTCGCTCCGTGCGGAGCGAGACTAGGTCTGGCGAAAAAACTGCTGGAGGCGGACAATTTCAATCCACTCGCTCCGTGCGGAGCGAGACCGCGCGTGAAAGGCGCGGGGCGCAAATAAAAGGCGATTTCAATCCACTCGCTCCGTGCGGAGCGAGACCCATATGCAGAACGTCGGATTTGCGCAATTCATATTTCAATCCACTCGCTCCGTGCGGAGCGAGACGTAGTATCAAATGTACCTTGCCCAACGGGAGTACGTATTTCAATCCACTCGCTCCGTGCGGAGCGAGACTCACCGTCGATAATTACAGGTAGATCTCCTACAAATTTCAATCCACTCGCTCCGTGCGGAGCGAGA
Organism: Bacillota bacterium; assembly: GCA_023404715.1. Classification (GTDB taxonomy): domain Bacteria; phylum Bacillota; class Clostridia; order Christensenellales; family Aristaeellaceae; genus Beduinella. The sequence continues at coordinate 79,341 of JAEYAR010000038.1, forward strand.
CCACGCCCATAATGGGCGGAAAAATATAACCATGTGTAAATTTCAATCCACTCGCTCCGTGCGGAGCGAGACACCGGCGCGTCCCGTCCTGGCCGCGTACGGACGCAATTTCAATCCACTCGCTCCGTGCGGAGCGAGACGTTCATGTTGTTGAGTTCCATTTCTTTCCCTCCCTTATTTCAATCCACTCGCTCCGTGCGGAGCGAGACATTGCAAAGTTGGAGAGCATTCCAGTTTTGGGCGATTTCAATCCACTTGCTCCGTGCGGAGCGAGACAGGCGTTGTATTCGATCCTCCATCCGCGACCGACATTTCAATCCACTCGCTCCGTGCGGAGCGAGAC
>JAEYAR010000053.1 GCA_023404715.1 Bacillota bacterium
TCGCGAGAGAGCTCGGGGCGCTGCGCCTCAAACTTCTTCGCCGTGCAGGGCATGACGGATACGACGGCGATCTTGCGCGGGTTCAGATCGGCCTTCTCGGCGTAATAGCTCTTGACCACCGCGCCGACCATCTCGTGCGGCGACTTGCAGCTGGAAAGGTTTTCGATCATCTCCGGATAGTTGTGCTCGCAGTATTTGATCCAGCCCGGCGAGCAGGAGGTGATCATCGGCAACACGCCGCCGTTCTTCAGGCGGCCGAGCAACTCGGTGCCCTCCTCCATGATCGTCAGATCCGCGCCGAAGTCGGTGTCGAACACCTTGTCAAAGCCCAGGCGGCGCAGTGCGGCGGCCATCTTGCCGGTCACGCAGGTGCCCATCGGCAGACCGAACTCCTCGCCCAGCGCGGCGCGCACGGCGGGCGCGGGCTGCACGACCACGTGCATATCCGGGTCGGCCAGCAGATCCCACACCTTCTTCGTGTCGTCCTTCTCGTGCAGCGCGCCGACGGGGCACGCCTCGATGCATTGGCCGCAGTTGACGCAGGATACCTCGGAGAGATGCTTGTCCCACGCGGGGGCGATCGCCGTCTCAAAGCCGCGGTGCACCGGCCCGATGACGCCGATCTTCTGCACCTTGGCGCAGGCGGCGACGCAGCGGCGACATAGCACGCACTTGTTGGCCTCGCGCACGATGGAGGGCGAGAGATCGTCCGCCGGCAGGTTCGTCTTGCGTCCCTCAAAGCGGCTCTCGTCGTCCACGCCCAGGTCGCGGCACAGCGCCTGCAGCTCGCAGTTGCCGCTGCGAACGCAGGTGAGGCACTTACGCTCGTGGTTGGAGAGGACCAGCTCCAGGTTCATCTTGCGCGCCTCGCGCACCGCAGGCGTGTTGGTCCGCACCTTCATGCCGTTGGAAACCGGCAGCACGCAGGCGGCCTGCAGGGAGCGCGCGCCCGTATCCACACAGCAGATACGGCATGCGCCGATCTCGTTGATGTCCTTCAGATAACACAGCGTGGGAATATGAATATGGGCTTTGCGCGCGGCCTCCAGCACGGTCGTGCCGGGCTCCACCTGCACCTCTACCCCATCGATCGTAAGGGTGATCAGATCCATGCTTATTTTCCTCCTTACACCGTTACTTCTTGATGATCGCGCCGAAGCGGCACTTCTCGATACAGGTTCCGCACTTGACGCACTTCGTATTGTCGATCACGTGCTGCTTCTTCACCTCGCCGCTGATCGCCCCTACCGGGCAGACCTTGGCGCACAGCGTACAGCCGCGGCACTTGTCGGTGATGATGTAGTTGAGCAGCGCGCTGCAATGGCCCGCGGGGCAGCGCTTCTCGTAGATATGCGCCTCGTACTCGTCGCGGAAGTATTGCAAGGTGGAGAGCACCGGATTCGGCGCGGTCTGGCCCAGGCCGCACAGCGCGGTCGCCTTGATGTTCTTGGCCAGCGCCTCCAGCTTTTCGATGTCGCCGTCCTCGCCCTCGCCGTGCGTGATGCGCTGTAGGATCTCCAGCATGCGCCGCGTGCCGATGCGGCAGGGCGTGCACTTGCCGCAGGATTCATCGACCGTAAAGTCGAGGAAGAAGCGGGCGATGTCGACCATGCAGTTATCCTCGTCCATGACGATCATGCCGCCTGAGCCCATCATCGAGCCGATCTCGATGAGTGAGTCGTACTCGATCGGGATGTCCAGGTACTTGGCCGGGATGCAGCCGCCGGAGGGGCCGCCCGTCTGTACGGCCTTGAAGGCCTTGCCGTTCGGGATGCCGCCGCCGATGTCGTAGATGATCTCGCGCAGGGGCGTGCCCATCGGGATCTCGACCAAGCCGGTATTGACGATCTTGCCGCCGAGCGCGAAGACCTTCGTGCCCTTGGAACGCTCGGTGCCCATGGCCGCAAACCAATCCGCGCCGTTGAGGATGATCTGACAGACGTTGGCGTAGGTTTCGACGTTGTTGAGCACCGTGGGCTTGCCGAACAGGCCCTTGACCGCCGGGAACGGCGGGCGCGGGCGCGGCTCGCCGCGGCGTCCTTCGATCGATTCCATCAGCGCCGTCTCCTCGCCGCAGACGAACGCGCCAGCGCCCAGGCGGATGTGCAAGTCAAACTTAAAGCCCGTGCCCAGGATATCGTCGCCCAGCAGACCGTAATCGCGCGCCTGGTCGATGGCGATTTGCAGGCGCTGCACGGCGATGGGGTATTCCGCGCGCACGTAGACGTATCCCTCGTCCGCGCCGATTGCGTAGGCGGCGATGGCCATCGCCTCGATGATCGTGTGCGGGTCGCCTTCGAGCACGCTGCGGTCCATGAACGCGCCGGGGTCGCCCTCGTCGGCGTTGCAGGCCACGTACTTTTTATCGCCCTGCGAATTGTAGGCGAACTGCCACTTCATGCCCGTGGAGAATCCTCCGCCGCCCCTTCCGCGCAGGCCCGAGCGCTTGATCTCGTCGATCACCGCCTCGCGGCTCATCTGCGTAAGCACCTTTTCCAGCGCCTTGTATCCGTCCAACGCGATGTATTCGTCGATGTTCTCCGGGTCGATCACGCCGCAGTTGCGTAGCGCGATGCGGCGCTGTTTTTTATAGAAGCCGATCTCGTCCAGCGACTGATGGTGCGCCTCTTCCGCGGTATGGTCCACGTAGATGAGATGCTGCACCTGGCGGCCCTTGATGAGGTGCTCTTCGACGATCTCCTCGACGTTTTCGGGTTTGACGCGGCTGTAGAACGTGCCGTCCGGGTAGACGATGACCACGGGACCCGCGGCGCAAAGGCCAAAGCAGCCCGTACGCACGACCTTGATTTCCTTATCCAGACCCTTATCCTTGAGCTGCCGCTCAAAAAGGCTGATCAGCTCCTGCGAGCCGGAAGACGTGCAGCCGGTGCCGCCGCAGATCAGCACATGTGCGCGATACAAATCCATGAATGACTCCTCCTACTTAAAGGCGGCGCGCTCGCCGCCCGCATCTTCCTGGATGAAGCGGTATGATTGAAAAATCCGCATCACTGCTCTTCGCAGGCGCCGATGGTGTATTCGTCTACCGGGCGTCCGTTGACGATATGCTCGGCCACGATGCGCGAAACCTTATCTGGCGTCATATGCACGTAGGTCACCTTCTCCTTGCCGGGCACAAAGACTTCGACGATCGGCTCCAAGCGGCACATACCGATGCATCCGGTCTGAGAGACGGTGACGTGCTGCAGGCTGCGCTTGTTGACCTCGTCCACAAAGGCGAGCATGACCGGCCGCGCCCCCGCGGCGATGCCGCAGGTCGCCATGCCGACGACGACGCGCGTGCCTTCACGATCGTTGCGAACCCCAACCTGCCCCTTCGCACGCTGGCGAATGGCTTCAAGCTCCGCGATGGTTTTCATAGGATTGCACCTCCATTGATTTGATCAAAACCTTCCCGCAGGTAATCGCGCATCCATGAGACGACGTCCGGCAGATCGAGCGGGACGCCGTCCAACGCGCGCCGAATCTCCCGCGTATCAAATGTAAAAGACGTATCGTCCGTCTCATAGCGCAATATATAGTCCGGGCATTTCGGCGTTCCCAGCACGAGCGTGAGCATCGTGCCTTGAATGTCGCCCATCGGCGGGCGGTCGATATGGCTGCGCCTGAACGTACCGCGCACGCACGTGCCCTCCCCCGGCTTGGAATCGATGGAAAAGGCGCCCCCGCTGCCCTGCGCATTGGCCATGAAGAGGGGGATGCCCAGCCCCACCTTGCGCGTCGTGCGCGTGGTGGTAAAGGGGCTCGTCACGCGAAGGAGCAGCTCCTCGTCCATACCGCAGCCGTCGTCCGAGATCTCGACGGCGATCACGTCCTCCTTCGCGCTGTCGCGGATGCGCACCCGCACGAGCGACGCGCCCGCCTTCACGCTATTTTGCACTAGATCCAGGATGTGCAGCGACAGGTCGCGCATATCGTTCAGCTCCTGTACTTGGCCAGAATGTCGGGGATGTCGTCCGGCACGAGGCGACCATATACCTCGTCGCCGATCATCATGACGGGCGCCAGGCCGCAAGCGCCCAGGCAACGGGTCGCGTTCAGGGTGAACTTTCCGTCCTCGGTCGTCTTGCCTACCTCGACCGAAAGCTCCTCCGCCAGGCGGTCGAGCACCTTTTGCGAGCCCTTGACGTAGCACGCAGTCCCCAGGCATACGCCGATGATGTGCTCCCCGTTGGGTTCGAGCGAGAATTGTGAATAAAAGGTCGCTACGCCGTACACCTCGCTGAGCGTCACGCCCAGGCCTTCGGCGATCACCTTCTGTACTTCTTCGGGCACGTAGCCAAAGATGCTTTGCGCGGCCTGTAAAACAGGCATCAGCGCCCCTTCTTCGCCCTTGTGCTCGGCTATCGCCGCGCGCAGCGCTTCGTACTGTTCCGCCACGTTCTTATCCGCCATAAAAACAAAACCTCCTTAGGAATGTTTGTTGCAACGGTCACAAAGTCCGATTTATTATATCATAACGCCTGCAGGATTGCATCTAAAAAAACGAGGGTTATCTACAGGTAACCTCACGCTTTTCCCTTTTTCACAGATTTTTTCGACATAAAATGCGCATATCCGCCAGCGATCGGTCGCGTTTCCGCGCCGTTTCAAGGCCGGCGGCGCCGGGCAATTGACTCAAAAATAGCAATCGCGCTCCGTTCCCCCGCCTCAAGCCGGTGCCCTTCCTGCAAAATATCCTCCAGCCTGTGCGCATCCGAAGCATACAGCACCGTGTAACGCGAAAGGTCCGCCGCAGGCGCCGGCGATTGGGGCGCCACCTCGACCGCGCAAAAGCCCGCGTCCTCGGGGATGAACCCAAGGTTCGTAAGAATTCCGTTCGCCCCGCGGTTGATATGCGCGGGCACGGCCACGCCGCCCATCTGCGCCGCCGTGCGGGCGACCTCCTCGATGCCCGCGTCGATCGCCGAGAGCAGCAGCCTTTCCTCCTGCGCGGTCATCTCGTCGTCTGCGTCCATCAAAAGCTGCCTGCCGAAGAAGCGCGGGACGTTGCGGACCGGCGGCAAGCGCTCATAGACCCAGCGGTCAAAGGCGAGCGCTTGCCCGACGGTTTGAAAGTAGCAAAGCACGTGCACTTCCTCGCGCGTCGTTACCTCCAGCGCGGGCAGCAACACGACGCCGCGCGCATCCGCCACCGCCTTGACGGCCGGTAGATTGCGCGCCGTGTTGTGGTCGCTCACGGCGATGGCGTCCAGGCCGTTCAGCCAGGCCATGTTGACGATATTGTTCGGGGTCATGTCGTCGTCTCCGCAGGGAGAAAGGCACGAATGCATGTGCAGGTCGACCTTTAGCTTCACGTGCGTTCCGCCTGCCCTACGCCGAGCGCGTACATCAGGCCGCTCAGCTCGTACGCCGTCTTGTCCGATGCAAAGACGGGCACCTCCTCTTCCACCGCCTTTTGCAGCGTCGCCTCCTCTAGCTCGATCCCTTCGGGGATGATCACACAGGCCATGTCCATGAGCATCGCGACCGCGATGACGTTCAGGTGCGTCTGCACCGTGATCCACGCCATGCCGGCCTGCCCGTGGGCCAGCACCCAGCTGAGCAGGTCGCAGCTATACCCCGTCGTCACCTCGCGCGCGAGCGACGCGTCCTTGGTGAGCAGGCGCAGCCCCATCTTGTCCATCAATTCCTTCAGCGTCATAGCCTTTTCCCTCTTTCTTATTCTCTGCCCTATTTGCGCGTGCGTTCCGAAAGCTCGACCATCTGCTGCGCCATCACCTGAAGGCGGCTCTTGAGGCGGTAGATGCAGTCCATCTCGCCAGCATACCCGCCAACGATGTCCTCCGCGAGCGAGCGGCAGGTGGGCGACCCGCAGGAGCCGCAGTCATACCCGGGCAGCTCCTTGTTGATCTGCTCGATCCGCTCCATCTTGCGCATCGCTTCCACGATGTTGTCGTCCAGCTTCATGCTGCTGTTTGGCAGGATCGGAAGCGTATTGTGGATTGGATACTTGTTGAGCGTGGAAACGTCCACCGCCTTTTCAGGCCGCACTGGCTCCATGCGCTCGGTGAGCTTGCGGATGGTGTTCTTGGCGACGTAGCCGTTTTCAAACGTGAGCGGCCCGCCGACGCATCCGCCCGTGCAGGCTTGTCCCTCGAAGAAGTCCAGGTCGTTCAGCCGGTTGTTCTCGATCTCCTCCAGCACGCGGATCACGTTTTCGATGCCGTCCACCGCCATGCTGTTCTCGCTGTGAATCGCCGCCGCTTCGCCGCCGCTGTTCGCCCAGCCTACGCCGTAGGGCGTCGATGCGCGCAGATCCTCCTCCTGCATACCGCTCTTTCGCATCTGTGAGGAGAGCAGCCCGTAGATCTCCATGATCGAGATTGCCCCGTCCATCGCGGATTCCTCGTGCCCGATGGGCGAGCGGATCGCCGTCATCTTGGCCGGGCAGGGCGTGATGAAAAAGCACCCTACATCCTCGGCCCGCACGCCGTGCGCCTGGCAAAACTCGCGCTTCGCCATGAGCGCCGCGACCTCCATCGGCTGGCGGATATCGACCACGTGGTCGATCAGATCCGGAAAGCGCACCTGGATGAGCCGGACGATCGCAGGGCATGCCGCCGAGATGAGCGGCTTGGGCGTATCGGGCTTTTTCAACCGTTCGATCAGGGCGCGGGAAACCACGTCCGCGCCACGAGCGACCTCGAATACGGCGTCAAAGCCCATCAGCTTGAGGCTGGTGAGCGCACGGTTAATGCTCGACAGGTTCTTAAACTGACCGTAGAGCGCAGGCGCGGGCAGAGCGATCTTATAATGAAATTGATTGATCGACGCGAACGAATCCGTCATCGCCACCTTGGCATGGTACGGACATACGCGGATGCACTCCCCACAGTCGATGCACAGCTCGTCGATGATGTGCGCGCACCCGTCGCGCACGCGGATGGCCTCCGTCGGGCACCGCTTCAGGCAGGTCGTACAGCCCTTGCAGCGCTCCTTTTCCAGTTTAACCGAATGATAGGGTCTATTCATGGCTCGTCCCCTCGTTCTTCCTTTCCGTACGCGCTCATCCCTTCAGCTTGAACCCCATGCGGATCGTCGTGCCTTCCCCGACCGCGGATTCGATGGAAAAATCGTCCGCATTTCGCTTCATGTTGGGCAGGCCCATGCCGGCCCCAAAGCCGAGGTTGCGCACGTCCTCCGGCGCGGTCGAGTAACCCTCTGTCATCGCCTTGGCAATGTCGGGAATGCCCGGTCCTACGTCTTGCGAGGTGATGTAGACCCAGTTTTCGTCGACAGAAAGCATGAGCTTGCCGCCCAGGCTATGGATGATGAGGTTGAGTTCCACCTCGTACGTCGCGACCGCTACCCGGCGCAGGATGCTCACGTCTACGCCCAGCTTCTTGAGCGTGCGCTTGATCGTCGCGGAGGCCTCGCCCGCCGTCTCAAAGGCGCCGTGCTCCACGTCAAAGGTCTCCAAAATGCTCACGTCCGCCATGCCTACCTCCCGTTGCCGGATTCGCATCCGACGATTCCGTTCGTATAGAGC
>JAEYAR010000067.1 GCA_023404715.1 Bacillota bacterium
AGGGGGCTGGAAGCCCCCGAGAGTGGCCGCTTCAAGGGGTTACAGGGGAGTCCAGAGGGGACGAAGGGGGAAATCGGAATCCCCCTGTCCCCTTTGGCCCCAGCGGAGCGCGTTCCCCCGCCGGAGGTATTGGCGTATTCGCACGCTGTACGTAACCATGTGTATGATTGCACCTGCCTCCGGCGGAGACATGCGCTCCGCTGAGGCCAGGGGGACCAGGGGGGATTGCGATTTCCCCCCTTAGGTCCCCCTGGACCCCCATAACCCCCTTAAAACGCTGGGTCAGCCGCACCATCGGGCGGGCGCGCTAGAATATTACGGGATGCCCTGAATGACCGCTAACGCGGTCGGCATCCCTCCATGACCGCGCGCCTTTTTCGCCCGCTGGTACGTCTGGAAGCATGGTTGGCTCCCACATTTCAAAACAGCAACAGATCACAAAAAACTTTGCGTAAGCAATCTTTTCCTCTCCATTACAAAATAATCTTTGCAAACGCTTGACACAGTAAGCTGCGAATGCTAAAATAATAATGCGATCGCAAAATTATTTATGCGAATGGAGAATAATAAATAATGCAAACCAGCTTTATTAAAAATTTTCATAACGCCATGGAAGACTCTATGTACGACCTATGTACACGCAATAGACTGAACCCGAAATACGTGAAAATACAAGAGACCTACCAACGCCTCCTGAACGAGATGATGCAGTGCGCGGATCATTGCCCCGATAAGCCCTGCGATGAAATTGAGGAGCTCTCCAATGCGCTCAAGGCTATGGACGAGGATTGGATTTACTTTCAAGGCTTCCTCGACTGCGTCGCGCTGCTCAAGGAAATCCACGTGCTGTAGCAAAGCCCTTTCCTAAGCGCGTGTCCGGCGCATGCGTCCATTCAGCAGTACCAGTTGATCTTCGCCGGGTTCTGCTCGTCCTTTACCGCGATGGCCGCCAGCGCCGCCTCCATCTTCGCGCATTCCTCTGCCGCGATTTGCTCGTACGTTTCGGCGCTTTCGTGCAGGCCGACGCGATCATAAGCGATCGCCGCCGCGCCGTAAAACGCGATGCCCAACGAGCTCGTGGGCGTATAGAGCGAGGCCGCCGCCGCCGCGATTGCACGCGCGGCGGCTTGCGCCGCGGGGCTTGCCTCCGCTTCCCTGGCTGCTGCGTTTACGGCCGAGGCACGCTTTTTTACGTCGGCGATTTGAGCATTGCCCGCCAGGCAATTATCAACCGACTCCAACGCTTCCTTTGGGCGTTCGTCCGCCGGGCATTCCTTCTGATAAATCGAAAGGATGTGCTCTTTAGCGTAATCCGCGCACCAGCGCGCAATCGTCTGCTGGCTCTGCGTCTCGATTAACCGCATTAGCGCATGAATGTAGGGCGACTGGGCGCTCCCGAGCATTTTTCTTAGCTTCGCCATATCGTCTCTCCCCGTTTCTTATCGTTTATCCGCCTGTGCGCTTGGTTCATCCCTCATAAAGTATACCATAGGCCGAACGCATTTTCAGCTCTTTTCTGCAATCGGCATCGCCACATAGGCAAAAATAGCATAAGGCTTTTACCCTCGCGCTGACTGGTTATCACCCCGCGCTTGGCCAAAGCCTTATCGTATATGTAATCGTTTAATGGCTATAGGTCGTCCGCATCCTGCACAGGGCGGTCGTCGTCCTCCTCCAAGGGCGTTCCGGTGTAGCTGCCCTGAACGTCTGAAGGGATGGGCGCTTCTTCGCCGGCCTCCCGCTCCTCGCGCCCTTTGCGCTGCCACGTTCGGATCATCCGCGGCAATTTGCGTTTCATCATGCATCGCTCCTTCAATAGATGGTGGTTCTAGTATGCACAGGGCTGCGCATTTTACCCCCATCCGAAATATGCCAATTGCCCGAAACCCATCGCTCATTACGCGCGATGGGTTGACGTTTTCTGCGCGATCGTTTAGAATGAGCCATCACACATTTTGAGGCGTCCGCGCCCCTTGAGGAGTTTTATCGATGAACGAAGAAGTACTCGCTGCCCTTCGGCAGCTACAGGCGGAGTTCAGCCAATTCCGCACGGAAATCCATGCCGAGCTCGAACAGACGCGCGCGGGCGTGAGCCGCGCTTCCGGCGAGGTGATGCGCGCGCGCACGGCTGTCGAGCAGATCAAGTCCGACATCAGCCGCCAATTCGACGCGCTGGAGGTCTCGCTCGACGAGCGCGCAGGCACCGATCCGGAGCTCGCAGAGCGCATCGCCGCGCTGTGCGAAGAGGTGGATGAGCTGCGCGACGAGCTCTACGTCGTCAAATCCATCGTCAAGTCGTACGATAAGCGGCTGCGAAGGCCCCCGGAAAAGCCCGAGGATTGATCGCTCACATCGCCTTTCGATCCTCCGAATCTTCTCCCGCCGCCTCGCCGAACGCCTCGGTGCTGTCGGTTTTAAAGAAAACCGTCAGCGTGCGCAGGATCAGCTTGATGTCCAGCCACGCGCTGTAGCGTTCGATGTACAGCAGGTCCATGATCATCTTATCCTTGGGCGACGTGTTGTACTTCCCCTCGATCTGCGCATAGCCCGTAAGCCCTGCCTTGACCTTTAGGCGATACGAGAATTCCGGTACGTCGCGGGTATACTGCGTCACGTTCTCCAGCATCTCCGGCCGCGGCCCTACGAGGCTCATGTCGCCCCGTAGGATGTTGAAAAGCTGCGGCAGCTCGTCCAATCGACATTTGCGCAGCACGCGCCCTACGGGCGTGATGCGATCGTCGCCCTTCGTCGCCGAATGCTGTACCCCCTCGCCATTGTCCGCCCGCATCGTGCGGAACTTGAGGATTTCAAACACCTCTCCGCCGCGCGTCGCCCGCCGCTGCCGGTAGATGACCGGTCCCCTATCGCCGATCTTGATGGCGGCGGCGCAAATGATCATTACCGGGCTGAGGATCAGCAGCGCGCAAAGCGAGAGCGTGATGTCCATCGTCCGCTTGACGATGCGCTGCTCGATGGAGAGCGCCCCGTTTTCCAAATCCAAAAAGGGCATGTCGTCCAGCACGATATGCTCCGCGCTGTGCGTGATGACGTCCGCCACGTCCATGTGGATATAGATGTTCTTGTTCAGCGCATAGCAGCGCTCCGCAAGCCTTACGCGCACGTCGGCGGGCACGCCGTAGAAAAATACCGTGTCGCAGGACTCCATCGCCTCGCCGATTCGCCCGTCCTGGTAATCGCAAACCTGCCCGACGGCGTATTGCAGCGGCAGCCGCTCGATCTTGCGAACGATCGCCGCCGCGTCGCATCCCGGCGCCGTGACGAGCAGGCACCGCTGCGGCGTATGAAAACGGAAAAAGAGGCGGTTCGCCGCGCGCACGAACAGGGCGATCAAAGCGCACTGCAGCGCCATCGTCAGCAGCAGCCACCAGATGTCCGGCCCGAAGAGGACGAGGTGGTCGTTGTTGGCCTCGTTGACGTTCATGATCTGGAGTTGCAGGTACGTCACCACATCGGTCAGCATGACCGCGAGCGACAGGGAGATCGCGATCGGCCGGCTCTTTTGCCTGCCAACCGCGAAGCCTCCATAGACCGATATCATCACCACGCCGAAGAGAAAGAACGTCAGCAGCGTGACCGCGGCGGTGCGCGAGATCACCAGTATCTGCCAGTTATTGACGGACAGGCAGATGAAAAACGTAGCGCACAGCAGCAGGTAGAGCGCCGCCTTCATGCCCAGCACCGCGACCTCCGAGAGCAGCCGCTTATCCTTTTTCATCGTCAGTCCCCGTTTCCAACGTGATAGAGCAGGTTAAAGTCGGCGGCCATCTGCACCGGCACCCAGTACATCGCGTAACCCGTCGCCGCACCCACGGCAAGGCCCACCCGATTGCAGACTTCAAACTCGATTTCGCTGCCCGGGACAACCTCGCGCACGCGGTCCATCACGCGCGCATCCGCGCTCTCGCAGAAGGAATCGACGACCAACGCCTGCCTCTCCCCGCCCTGCACGCGCCCCTTGCACAGCAGCACGATGTGCCCCGCGCGGATGTTGCTGAGCGCGACCCCGCGCCCGCCCGACAGGTGCCTCCAGAGCGCCTCGTGGTCGTTCAGATGCCCGTCCATGCGGTAGTCAAAGCCGAGCTGCGCAGCCCTGCCCTGTTCCTTGAGGGCGGCGAGCAGTGCAGGCCGGTCCGTGCCGTCGTCCCCGCGTCCGCCGAAATGAACGGAGAAGTCGGCCGCCTCCTCGACGTCGATGCGCGCGCCCGTCATCCACTCGACCGCGTGCGCGAGCGAGAAGATGCCGCAGCCCGCGGCATGCAGGTCTTCGCCGTCGCCCTTATAGGCGTAGGGGTACGCCCATTCCCGGCAACGCTGGTTGCAGATGCGCAGGCTTTTATCCTCATAGGAAATCTCGATCGTCTTTCCCGTCATTTTTGTAGTTCCTTTCGATGTCGCGCCCATCCACGAGCGTCTCGATACCATGTTAAAACGATACGCCCCGCTTGTCAACGCTCTTTTTCGCCCCAATCCGCGCAAAGACGCGAAAAAACGCGAAGCGGCGGCGATAAAAACTTATCCTTGTGGTAACAAAGGCAAAAATTCCGCTCAAAGCGGGCATCCTCCACCACTACCTCGCACAGCTCGCCCGTGCTAAGCTCCTCTTCAACGAGGCGGCGGGAGATAACCGTAACGCCCAGCCCCGCGCGCACCGCCGCGACAATGGCCTGCGCGTTGTTGCAGGTCCACCGCTCGCGGATCGATACGCCGCAAGCGATCAACCCCTGCTCGAACAGCTCGCGCGTGCCGCTGCCCTGCTCGCGCAGGGCGAAGGGCAAGCCCTCCAGTTCCGCCAAACGCACGCGATCACGCCCCCCGAGCGGGCCGTCCGGCGCGCTCACCAGCACGAGCCTGTCGCGAATCACGGGCTGTGATACGATCTCCGCGTGCTTGACGATCCCCTCAACGAGCGCCATATCCAGCTCGCTTTGCAGAATCTTTTCTTCAATCGCGGATGAATTGTCCACCCGTACCTGGCACGAGACGCCGGGGCACTGCACCTCCAGCTCCTGTACCAGCGGGCTCATGACGCAGGCGCCCACGGTCACGGTCGCCCCCAGCACCACGCGCAGGCTATCCACCCCGTTGCGCATGGTCGATTCCATGTCGTCCGAAAGCGCGAGCAGCCTGCGCGCATATTCGGCCAGTCGCTCGCCCGCGGGCGTAATCACGAGCCTGCGCCCAATGCGGTCGAACAGCAGCGCGTCGTAGTGCGCCTCCAGCTCGGACACCGCGCCGCTGACGGAGGGCTGGGCGATGTAGAGCGCGCGGGCAGCGGCGCTCATGCTACCGCTATCTACGACCGCAAGGAATACGCGCAAGTGACGAAGCGTCATGCGCTCACCCGCTTTCCATAGGCATTTTCCTATTCGTATTACTCTATTTTATTATTTTACAGGCGGCACGTCAAGCGGTATAATGGGTCAAACCATATGATAAAGGGGTTTTCACATGCGCAAATGGCTATTTTCTCTTTTATTCCTCCTGTTGATCCCGCTGACCGCCCTGGGCGAAACCTCCTTTACGGATGCATCCGGACGGGATCTGACCTTTGAATCAGCGCCCAGGCGCGTCGTCTCGCTCTACGGTTCCTTTGCCGAGACCTGGCTGCTGGCGGGGGGCGAGCTGGTGGGCGCCACGCAGGATGCCGTCGCCGAACGCGGCCTCCTCCTGGGCGAGGGCGTTCAGATCGTCGGCACGGTCAAGGAGCCCAATATGGAGGCCGTGCTCGCCCTCGACCCGGATTTTGTCATCCTCTCCGCGGACATCGCCGCGCAGGCGCCTGCTGCCGGGCTGCTCGACCAGCTCGGCATCCCCTGCGCGGCCTTTCGCGTGGATACGTTTGAGGATTACCGCGCCATGCTGCGCGTCTTTTGTGATCTGACAGGGCGGGACGACCTTTACGCGCAATATGGCGAGGCCGTCGCGGCGCAGATCGATGCGGTGCGCGCCGCCGTCAGCGGCCATCGCTCGCCGAGCGTATTGCTGCTGCGTGCTTATGGCAGCGGCGTCAAGGCCAAGGGCGAGGATAACATCGCCGGCGTCATGCTTTCCGATCTGGGGGCGGACAACATCGTCAGCCGCCACGATTCCCTGCTGGAGGATCTCTCCATGGAGGCCATCGTCGCGGAAGATCCTGAATTTATCTTTATTACCGTCATGGGCGCCGACGAAGACGCCGCGCTGGCCTTTGTAGACGCGCATTTAGGTCAGGACCCCGCCTGGCAGGGCCTCAAGGCCGTGCGTGAGGGCCGCCTCATCGTGCTGCCCAAGGAACTGTTCCACTATAAGCCCAATGCGCGATGGGGGGAAAGCTATGCGTATCTCGCGAAAATCCTCTACCCGCAGTGCTTCTAAAACGCTCTGCTTTCTGCTGTTCCTGCTGCTCCTCCTGTGCGTCGCAGGCCTTTGCCTCGGCGCGAGCGGCATGCATATCGCCGACGCCCTCGCAGACGTGCTGCACAGCCGTTTGGCCACGCCCGCCGCGCGCATATTGCTGTACGTGCGCCTGCCGCGCGTGCTGTGCGCGGTGCTCGCGGGCGCGGCGCTCTCGGCCAGCGGCGTGCTGATTCAGGCGGTGCTGGGCAATCCGCTCGCCGGGCCTAACGTCATCGGCGTGAACGCCGGCGCGGGCTTTGCGACATTGCTGCTCGCCTGCCTTTTTCCCGCCGCGGTCAACGCGCTGCCCGCCGCCGCGTTCCTCGGCGCGCTGCTCGCCTCGCTTTTTATCTTCGCCTTGGCCGACCGCACCGGCGCCTCGCGCATGACGATCGTGCTATCCGGCGTGGCGCTCTCCAGCGTCCTCTCCGCGGGCATGGATCTGATCACGACGCTCTACCCCGAATCGACGCTGGGCATGAGCGGCTTTTTAATCGGCGGGTTTTCGGGTGTAACCCCGGCGAGGCTTCAAAGCGCCGCCTTTTACCTCGTTCCCGCGCTCGTGCTGGCCTTGCTTTTGAGCGGCGAGTTGGACGTCCTCCAGCTCGGCGAGGAGGTCGCCGCCAGCCTGGGCATGCGCGTGCGGCGCACGCGCTTTGGCCTGCTGCTGCTCTCCTCCGTCCTCGCGGGTGCTGCGGTCAGCTTTTCGGGCCTGCTCGGCTTTGTGGGGCTGATCGTGCCACACGCCGTGCGCCGGTTCACCGGTGGCGAGCACCGCAAATTGATGCCGCTATCCGTCGTGTGCGGCGCGCTTTTCGTGCTCGCGTGCGATACGCTGGGACGCACGTTGTTTCAGCCCTTTGAGATCCCCGTGGGCATCCTCATGTCCTTCATCGGCGGGCCGTTTTTCCTCGCCCTGCTGCTTCGCCAGAGGAGGGGGCGCGCGCATGATTGACATTTCGTCCGTCTCCTTTTCCTTTGGCGGCACGCCCACCCTCTCGGACGTCGCCTTCAAGGCGCCGGACGGTGCGATCACAGCGCTTATCGGCCCCAACGGCAGCGGTAAGTCCACGCTGCTGCGCCTGATGGCCCGGCTCTTGCCCGCGCAAGGAGATCTCCGCATCGACGGCCGTCCGCTCAGCGCCTTTACGCAAAAAGAGTTGGCCCGCAGCGTCGCCTTCCTCCCGCAATCGCGCGCCGTGCCCGCGATCAGCGTCTCCTCGCTCGTCGCACACGGCCGCTTTCCATACCTTGGCTTTTCACGCGTGCGCTCGCGCAAGGACGACGAGGCGGTCGCACGCGCGCTCGCGCTCACCGGGCTCACAGATTACGCGGGGCGCGACCTGCGCACGCTCTCCGGCGGCGAGCGTCAAAAGGCTTATCTGGCCATGCTCATCGCTCAGGATACGAAAAATCTGCTGCTCGACGAGCCGACGACCTATCTGGATATCGGCCATCAGCTCGAGCTCATGCACATCCTGCGCGGCCTGCGGGACGAGGGCCGCTGCCTGGTGGTCGTGCTCCACGATATCGCCCAGGCGCTCTCCCTCTGCGATCGCGTCGTACTGCTCTGGGATGGACGCGCCGCCTTCACCGGCGCGCCGGCGGACGAAGGGGTGCTTCCCGCTGTGGAGCGCGCCTTTGGCGTGCGGGCTGCGCGCCGCGAGGGGCTCGTCTTTGGGCGGCGGGAATAGGATTTTGTAAAAAAGCGGCTGCGTTTGATTGCAGCCGCTTTCATCAAGCTATTCGTCTTCCCGGCATGCCTCTACAAACGAGACGGGATGCTGGATGATCCGCGCGGTCTCCTCTGCCGTCAGGCCCTGCGCCAGATACCGACGGGCGATGACCGCCATCGATTCTCCGACCTCGATCATGTGACCGTCGGGATCGTAAATGCGCACAACGCGCTGCTTCCATGTGTGCTCCTTGGGCGCGTGAACGAGACGGACGTCCGGATGACGCCGTAACCGAGCACAAAAATCGTCAAAATCGTCTACTTCAAAGTAGAGCTCCATGTCGTGCGGCCTGAGGGCAATCGAATCCGCCGGCACGTCCGTCAGCCAGGCGAAGTCCTCCTGTAGCGCAAGCCCACCCTCGAGGCTGACGTTTTTGCCCAAATCCATCGTCACCCGTTGATCCAGCAGCTCGCTGTAAAAGCGCTTGGATAGCTCAACGTCCTTGACGGCGATGACGCAGCTTTCATATCGAATCACTTTGTATTCCCCTCCGTCGTTTGGAAACACCCTAACTCCGCTCCCAGCACGGCGCCCGTCAGCGGGTCGCGCGCAGCGTTGATGTTACGGGCAAATCTCCCCGGCCAATTTGACGTAAAGGCCTGCGGCATCGCTGAAAACTCACGCTTGTCCATCGTTGCGCTCCTTCCGCACATTAATAAGGTGAGTATACCGCATCGAACACGACAACCGCTTGTCCTGTTTTCGTGCATGGTATTGTTTTTTATCCGTTTGTCTTTTCTTCCCGCTTACAGATCTGCAAGGCTTGGCGTGCGATTTCTTCGCGCAGCTCTTGGGGCTTCAGCACCTCCAGCGCAGCGCCAAAGCTCAAAGCCCACTCCAACAACGCCGCACGTCCCGTATAGCCTACACACAACCGCAACCGTCCGTCGGGCTCCGGCGTAAAGCTATCCGGCCCGTACGTTTCGATCAGCCTGTAACGCACGCGGGGCTCAAACAGGCCCACAAACCTGATGTCATCGGTAAAATAGCCGTCCGGGTCGATCTCCTCCTCGCGCACGCAACGCGGCGCGAACGACTCGTCCCGGCCTTCCAAATTCCAAAGTCTTGCGAGCTTGAAGAGGCGAAAATCCGCACGCATCCGGCAATAGCCGTACAGGTACCAGTCCCTCCATTTGAAGAGGAGGAAATAAGGCTCCACGTTCCGCTCGCTCTCACCCTGCTCTGCGTAGTAGGTAAACGTCACGAGGCTGTGATCACGGATGGCCCTCCGAAGGCAGCCGATTTTCTCCGTGAGCGACTCCTTGTAATGCGATGCGAGATCGATCAAAATGCCGTCCGGCGCCGCAAACCGGCCTTCAGCGCGCAGCTTATCGCGCAACGTGCCTCCGCTCGGCGCGCTCGATACGCTGTCGATGCCGCGTACGCCCGCGAGGATGGCCTCCAGCTCCGCCCGCGTGAGCAGCGCCGCGTCGACACGGTAGCCCTCCGCGATAGAGAGGCCGCCGCCGCTCCCCTGCTCGGTCACGATGGGGATGCCTGCGCGGCACAGCGCATCCACGTCGCGGTTGATCGTGCGGCGCGATACCTCAAAGCGCTGCGCGAGCTGGGGTGCCGTGGTCTTTCCCTCTCGCAATATCGCCATCGCTATGCCTAACAGGCGGTCCGTCTTCATCTGCCACTTCCTCCGATGATAACCGTTCAGTCAACCGCGCTCGACCGCTGTCGACCCTCAACGGTTATTTTACCCGATACGGCAGCGCTTGTGAATCCCTCATTCTCGTGAAAATGATGCATTGCTCTTCATTCGCGGACCTCTACGTGTAAAAAACGCTTGTTTTGCTGTCGGTAGTTGGAAAGGGGCCGCCACCACGCGTCGAGCGTATGCGCGGCCACATAGATTTCCCCATCCTCTAGGCCGACGACCAGGGCCGTGTGGGTAAAGGGCGTGCCGCGAAAGCCAAGCTGTACGACGTCCCCAAGCTTAACAGCGTCTCGCTCCACCACGCGCGCCCAGGGACCCTCGCTGCGGTTGTTCATCAGGAAATTATAAAGGTACTGTACGCCCGTCCACGACGCGGTGCGCCGGTTGCCATCTTTATAATACCAGCCGTATACCGGCGTATAGTTCATTACGCCGCAGCCCGCATACAGGCACTGCGATACAAAATTGGTGCAATCCCCGCCCAGCCCTTGGTAATCCAGATAGGCTGGGTTGCGCGAGAGCGCCCATCGCTTGGCATACGCCACCGCCTTTGCGCGGTCATAGCCCTTCTCCACTTCGCCGTCACCTCCTGCGATAGCGTATGCATAAGAAAGCGCAGGGTTACACTTCAAAAGGAGCTTTCCGGGGCGCTGCAAATCAATTAAGTCTTCCTGAAATTCGAGTAGGTCAGCGGCGTTACCGCCGCATTCACCTCAAAGAACCGTACAAGCGAGTTTTCCCGCATACGGCTCAGGCCCATTGAAAGCCTCCGTTAAGAGGCCGGTACAGAAACAGAGATAAGTGCGTGCAGGTACGCGCGACAGCCTATGCCCGGCGTCCGTTTCCCTCGATTCTCCGTCACCTGCTTCATGGCCAGTGCCTTTGTCATCCGCGAGTGGGTTAGCAGTCGTTATCCGACTGCGTACCTTTTGGTTCAGGCCTCTGAGCATCTTTGGCCTGCTCATCATCACGACGTTTATCGACGATTCCTTTATTGTAGCCATACCATCCGCGTCTCACGCCCCGCCGCCTTGTGCTGGCAGCATTGCCCTTAGCTCACGCCTCGGATTTCGCTCTTTCGAGCAGGGCTACTTTCTTCCGTCTGCTTACAAGCATAGCCGGTACCGGCTATGCAGCGACGGGAGACTTCCGCCGACGGAACGGCGGGTCCGGCCTCTTGCCGGACTCTGAACGCGCGACTTTCACGTCGCACCTATCCTTTTATTGCGCCGACCATGACACCTTTGACAAAATATTTTTGTAAAAAAGGATACACACAAATAATTGGAACACTCGAAACGATAATGACTGCAAATTTCATAATGTCGCCTAAGCGCTGCTTTTCAGCCATAGATGATGCGTCCAGATCCAATCCACTTTGCAGGATCTGTTGGGTGATCAGCAATTCACGCAACTCTATTTGCAGTGGGTTTAGCGACGCGTCCTTCAAGTAAATAAGGGCGTTGAAATACGCATTCCAATGTGCCACCCCATAAAACAAGACCAACACAGCTAAAATCGCAGGCGACAGAGGAAGCGCAATTTTTATGAAGAACCCGATGTCCGTACACCCATCCAAGGCGGCCGACTCAGAAAGCTCCTCAGGCAACGAGGATTCGAAAAATGTCCTCGCTACAATCAAATTATAGGCAGAAATCGCACTAGGTAGGATCATCGCCCACATATTATTGTACAGCCCAAGATTTTTTACCGTAATAAATGTCGGAACCAAACCGCCGCTAAAAATCATCGTAAACGTAATCATGATCATGACAGGCCGCCTGATGATAACCTCTTTGCGTGACAGGGCATAGGCCCCGGTTGCCGTAAGCGTCACGTTTATTGCGGTGCCGATTAATAAATAGCGAATCGTATTGCCGTACGCATGCCACAATTTTGAGTAGGCAAAAACCTTTTGATATCCCTCTAACGTGCTGTTTACAGGCCAAAATAGGACGTTGCCTGAATTGACCGCATTGGGATCGCTCAGTGATGCGATTACGACAAACCAAAGTGGGTATACGATGCAAAGTAAAACAGCGCTGAGGAGTACCGAATTGATCAGGTCAAATAGCCGATCAGATTTTGACCTGCGGATAGCGCCCGTCAATTTATGCAACTTTTTTCCTTCTTTCACCATAGACTCGTCTCCCCCAACCGTTTGGAAAGCGCATTCACCGTCAGGATCAACACGCAGTTAATCAAAGAATTAAACAAGTTGATCGCCGTAGAGTAACTAAACTGAATATCCTGAAGGCCCACTTTGTACACGTACGTCGAAATCACTTCGGATTGGGATAGGTTTAAGGGCGTTTGCATGAGATAAACCTTCTCAAATCCGATGGTCATCAACTGCCCGCAGGCCAGAATCAGCATGACGACGATCGTAGGTAAGATGCTCGGCAAATCTACATGCAGGACGCGCTGCCACTTGGAGGCTCCGTCGATCATCGCTGCCTCGTGAAGCGATGGACTGACCGCAGAAAGCGCCGCCAAATAGATAATCGAACTCCACCCCGCAGACTGCCAAATACCCGAAAAGATAAATAAGGGGCGAAACCACTCCGCCGATCCGAAAAAATAAATCGGATCATGACCTGCCATGCTCAGCAATCGATTGATTGCGCCGCTCGTCGGCGAACAGAAAACAACCATCACCCCCACGAGCACGACGACCGAGATGAAATGCGGCATATAGGTGATCGTCTGTATCACCTTCTGAAATTTGCGGTTTGGATGCTGATTGATCATCAGCGCGAGCACGATCGGTATCGGGAAGCTTACGGTCAACTGCCAAGCGGCGAGTAGAATCGTATTTAAAATAACAGTTTGGGCACTGTACGATGCGAAGAATCTGTCAAAATGCTTAAATCCGACCCAGTTGCTTCCCCATATACCTTTGACCGCCATATAATCCTTAAATGCGATTTGTACCCCCATCATCGGGATGTAGTGAAATATGAAGAAGTAGATCACCGTCGGGAGCAGCAGCAGGTATAATTGCCAGTGTGCGCCGACGCTCTTCTTAAATCGATGCATGCAGTTCATCCCCGTGGTCACCCTTTCTCCGAATGATTCGGGCGCGCAAATCGCTTTACGCGCCCGTTGCAGGTCTATTCCATCGCCTTCAAATAATTGTCGTACGCTTTTTGATGGATGGATAGATATTCGTCTATTCCAATTCTTTCAAGTTGGTTCAAAAAGCCTTCGTAGCCTTTTTCAATGCTCTCCTGTCCCGTGATAAAGGCTGGTATCATAATATCGATATAGGTGGTGATATCCGTGCGCAGCACACTCAGACGTTCATTTTCCTCTGCTGTAAAGTTTAAGGCCGGCAAAAACTTCTTCGCAAGATAAGGTTCGTTAACAGGAAAATATACGGTGGATTTTCGCTGGAAAGAGTCCGGCAAAACAATCTTTGCGACCGTTTCGCGCATTAATGCAAAGGGTAAAGCCTCAGCAGGGGCGTTTGTCACGCGGAATTCGTCGTCCGACATGCCGTCCGGCGCGTCAAAGGAACGATAGAGTCCGTCCGCACCTTCATACAGTACGATGTCGATTGGGCCTCGGCTCGTCTGCATAGATACCTCGTCTCCCATGAGGTAATCGATGTAGCGCAGGCAAAGTACGGGATCCTTCGCATACGCAGAAATAGCCGCACCGCTCGTGCCCGAAAAGCCGCGCGTTCCCAAGTTAGGCCATAATCTGGCATATGGCCCCTGTAATGGCGCCAGTACTTCATATTGCTCGAAATACGCTGCGCCGACAGT
>JAEYAR010000111.1 GCA_023404715.1 Bacillota bacterium
CTACTATAGCACCTACGACGGAACCGCCGTGGCGGCTAACTACATCTCTGAAACCATGGTGCTCTTCTATGACAAGGACTATACCGAGTCCTGCGGCGTGAGCGTGCCTACCCGTATCGAAGACGCCTGGACCTGGGAGGAGTTCATCGACGCCTGCATCAAGCTGACCAAGGACGTCAACGGCAAGCATCCCGGTGAAGAAGGCTTTGATCCTGCCAACATCGACGTGTACGGCGTTGCCGATATGGACGCGGACATCTTGGCCCACTCCAACGGCGGCGGCTACTTCAGCTACGACGGCAAGGGGATCTGGATGGACAAGCCCGAGACCATTGAGGCGGTGCAGGCTGTTGCCGACCTGATGAACGTCTACCATGTGGCTCCCACACCCACCAGCCGCAACGCCATCGGCGGCGGCAACTACCCCCTGATGACCGGCAAGGTTGCCATGCACGCTGGCGGTCAGTTCTGCATGCTGTGGTATGCCGACTACATTAAGAGCGGCGAAATCAACCTCGGCACCGGCGTACTGCCCAAGTTCGACGAAGAAGGCGCCGTTTCCAACCGAGTTTGGGGCAACCCCATCTGCGTGTTCGAATCATCCGAGCACAAGGAAGAAGCCAAGGCGCTGGCCAAGTTCTTCTATGACAACAAGAACCTGATCGACTGCATCAACATGGGCCTGTGGATGCCTACCGAAGAGAGCTTCTACTCTGATGAAGCCGCCCTGAAGAGCTGGATCGAGGATTCCGGCATCCGCAGCGAAGAGTTCTACGGCGTCGTGGAAATGGCGCAGAACGGTTACACCGCTGTTGAAAACGTAATCTCCAACAGCGTTGAATTGAGCAGCCTGTACAATGGTCCTCTGGATCAGGTTTGGCTGGGCGAAAAGACCGCTGAGGAGGTCATCGTCAACGAGATCATGCCGCTCATCAAGCCCGTGTTTGAAGAGTACTGGGCCGAGCGCCAGTAAAAATAGCGGATAGTGGGTAAACACACACCGTCATGGGGTGCGCCGTCATGGCGCATCCCTCTTTACTTTGCGAGGAGGAAACCCAATGACCCTGCAGAATTATCAAAAAAAAGACGCCGCGATCCGCGCAGCGTTTGAACAGCTCAAAAAGGAGCATCCTGAACAGCTCAAAAACCGTCTGAAGTTCTCCTGGAGTAACTGGGGCTTTGGCCTGGAGCGCTTTGAAACCTCCTGCGAGCGTCTGGAACGCGCAGGAATCCGCTACATCGAGCTTCATGGCAACCACTACGGCGCCGACCTCGGCTACAAGCCGAAGGAAATCTGCAAGATCCTAGCGGCGCACGGCATCACCTGCGGCGGCGTATGCGGCATGTTCAGCGCCGATAACGACCTGGCTTCCAACCGCCACATCCAGCGTCAGGCCGCCATCGACTACATCCGGCGCGAGGCCGCCTTCACCGCCGAGGTGGGCGGCAAATACATGCTGGTGTGCCCCGCTGCCGTGGGACGTGCCGACAAGTACGATGACAGCGAAATAGACCGCAGCCTGGACAGCCTTTCCCGCGTAGCCGACGTGTTCGTACAGCATGGCGTGTTAGCAGCCGTCGAGCCCATCCGTGCAGCGGAGACCACCATCGTACACACCTTTGCCCAGGCTAAGGATTACATCGGCCGCCTGAATCATCCCGGCGTTCAGCACATCAACGGCGACGTATACCACATGCTGGTAGGGGAGAGCCATATCGCACAGGCCCTGTGGGAGGCCGGCGATATGCTTACCAACCTGCATATGGCCGATACAAACCGCTGCGCGCTGGGCGACGGCGCGCTGGATATCGACAGCATCATTATGGCGCTGTACTTGATAGGCTATAACAATAAAGAGCGCTGCTTTGTCACCCCTGAGCCGCTCGGTCCCGGAGGCGACCCCTATCCCGCCCAGAATGCCAAGAGTGATCCAGCCATTCTCGACAAGCTGGTGTTTGACAGCGTGAACTACTTTAGAGCCCGCGAGGAGGAACTTCTGGGCTGATGAACGGAGGTTCGTCCCCATGACGGCCATGGTCAACCCCGGTTTGCTTTTTTCAGTCGTTTTTGCTCATACATTCGACGGTCGGCCTCATCGAGCAAATCCGACAAAGCGGAAAAAGACGCGCTGCCGACCACTCCGTAGCTGAGCGATAAAGGATAAGGGCTCGGGCGGACCGCGGTCAATCGACGGAGGTTCTCGTTGATTTCATACGCCCTGCATGCCGCCGTCTCTTCAGACGCCTCTTGAAACAGAATCAAGAATTCATCGCCGCCATATCGAAACAGAAGGTCCATCCCCTTGCGACACGAACGGTGGATATACGCCGTCACCGTCAGCAGGTAGCGATCCCCTTCTTCATGGCCGAACCGGTCGTTGACGTATTTAAGGCCGTCTAAATCGAGAAAGCAAATCGTAAAGCGTTTACGCTCGCTCATCATGGCCTTTAACGTCTCCTCGGCATATTGCCGGTTGTACAGCCCGGTCAACGGATCGAGGGCGGCCTGCTCCCTAAGCCGTTCCTCCTCTCGACGTCGTTCCTCAAGTTCCAATTGTACGCGCCTGTTTTTTTCCCTGTAATCCTCCAGCTCGCAGATCCGTACGGTGTAACGGACCGCGATATAAAAGCCGATCGCAGTAAACAGGCAGGATTTGATGCTCCACAGCTTCAGGAGCAGATCGTTAAGCGGCGTCGAGTACAGCAGCAGGTTGAGAGACAGATAGAAAAACAGCCAGGTCATGATTTCTAGCAGAAAATGCTGATGCCGCGGATGGCTAAGGAGGAAACGGAGGCGCGATAGCAGGACAGGGCGGCCCGAGTACTGTATGACTAGACCGGCGAGTAAAAACCCCATGCATACGGGAATCTCTTTGATATTGGCGGCGCTTGAAACTTGATTATCAAAGGCTTGGAGAGGCTGACGCATCGCGATGGCGGCGACGCTTCGACAAAAGATATTGATGGCAAGCCCATATAATATGCCCACGAGCGCACAAAACAGCGCGGAGCGCCCGTTTCCTCCATGATAAAAAAGCGTTTCGAAGAAGAGTAGGATGAAAAAAAGGGACCAATTTACGATTAAGGAAAACTCCAACACGGAACATAAACAAAAAAACGCAAAATTAACTGCAAAGCTGAGTAAGATCAACCCGATGCGGCGCTGCCGCATGGATACGAGCTTTTGCGTGATGTCAAAATAATGCCAATGATAATAAAAGTATGTAATTGAAGAAAGGATTAGCCATGACATTTCTCCCGCCTCCTTCCTCTTATTACGCACGCGTCTTTTTATCCTGGTACATCGCACGATCCGCGCGCCGGAGCAAATCCTCCACCCGCTCGTTTGCATTTTCCGAAGCAGAGGATACGCCGAAGCTAAAGGAGAAGGGCGGGTCGTATTGCGAGGACAATTGTTCGCGGATTGCCTCCATCCGTTTGAACGCCATATCCTGAGGACAATCGGGCAGCAATACGGCAAATTCATCCCCGCCCACCCGGGCGAAAATATCCGTCTTCCGCAGGCGTGCGCCAAATGCCTCGGCAAAGCCTACGAGATATTGATCACCGGCGTAGTGCCCGTCCTTGTCGTTGATCAGCTTGAGGTGGTCAAGGTCTATGAAGGCAAGGGATAACGGCCGTTTGGCCTGAAGCAGCGCGGACGCCTGCTCCATTATGTAGCGCCTCGAGAAGACGCCGGTCAAGGGATCATACTTGCCTTTGGTTCGCCACCTCGCAGCGCTTTGATTGCGCGCCTGCAACTCTTTTATCAGGCGTACATGTTCCTCCTCCAGATAGCGTACCCTTAAAAGAGTGTAGAGATGGCGCAGAAAGCGAATCAAATAAAACTCCAGCAATACCGTGCTCCCGACCAGGAAGAGCGGGAGCAGCGCCCAGTTGATTTGGGAGATACACAGCACGCTGTCCACCAGCAGGTAAATATTGCAGAATCGTAGGAAGGCCAAGATAGGCTTTCCTTCCTCGCTTTCCGACTGGGTGCGCAGCACGCTGACGATCATCTTCCAGCGCGGAAGCCGCCAGGCGACGAAATCATTGACAGACAGGACGAGCGCTATCGCAGCGATTCGCCAAGAGGGCTGCGCCAGAAGCCTGTACATCGGCGTTTGCGTCGCCAAAGAGACCGTGCCGATAAAGACCATGTGTAGCGCCATGGTCATGATATGGGGGAGCTGGGCGATGAAGTGATTTGTCGAAGGGCCGCTTCTCTTTCGCGTCAGGTAAGCCCGCTTGATCAGATAGGCGCTCAGGTATACCGCCGGAAGCGGGATATCGACCATACCCCAGGCTGTAAACAAAAGAAGGGTGGGCAAGGAAATTCGAAGCCAATTCGCCGGCGCATCCGCCTGCGCGCGCCCCAATACGCTCAGTGCGCGCCTTGCCAGCAAGCCGTAGGGCAGGGATAAAAAGAACGGGATGAGCAGGCCCCAGCCCATGTAGACGCAAGACAACAGGTCCACCCCTTCCTTTTTTTCTATCGTATGACAGGCGGCATCTTCCGGTCATACGGCCTGCTCAGCCGACAGTAGTTTTTCAAACGCGCCGGCCTGCATGGGGCGGTAAAAGTAAAAACCCTGTGCGACGCGACAGCCGATGTCCGTAAGCACCTGCGCCTGCGCCTGCGTTTCCACGCCCTCGCAAACGACAGCCATCCCCAGCATTCCAACCATATGCACCAGGTGCTCGATCACGATTCGCTCCCGCTCCCCCTGCAGCCCGGCGCAGACAAAGCTGCGGTCCAGCTTGAGGACGTCAGCCCGCAGCCGTTGGAGCTGGCCGAGGGAAGAATACCCGGAGCCGAAGTCGTCTATCGCGATCTGGAAGCCCCGTCTCTTCAGTTCTACGAGCACGGGCGCGACGCTTTCCGGTACGCTGGCAATCGTGCTCTCGGTGATCTCTATCTCCAGCAAGCGGTGAGGAATCCGATGGCGATCGGCGATTTTGGCGATCTGTTCCACAAAACCCGCAGACCCGAAATGCAGCTGTGAAAAATTGCATGAAACCGTACTGGCCGGAAGACCGCGATCCAGCCATTGGCGTAGGGTGGAACAGACCTGCTCGAACAAATAGAGGTCTACGCGGACGATTTCGCCCTTTCTCTCCAAAAAGGGGACGAAGGCCCCGGGCAGCAGCATGCCGTATTCAGGGTGGTTCCAACGCACCAGGGCTTCGCTGCCGACGATTTTTCCCGTGCGCATGTCGACCTTGGGCTGATAATAGGCCTCGAATTCCCGATTCTCCAGCGCGGTAGGAAGCCGCCCTTCCAATTCCTGTTCGAGCAGCGCCCTTTGCCGCATCTTCTCGTCATAGAGGACAATGCTGCCTCCGGGCACGGCTTTGGCGCTGCGTATCGCATAATTGGCAAGGTCGAGCATGCGCTTTATATCGTGTTTTTCCCCCGCGCCTGCCGGGTAGACGCCAAAGGAGAGGCCGATTTCATAGGAGATTACCCCCCTTTCTCCGCGCCAGCAATTCAGCTTTTCGCGGATCTGCTCCAAGCGTTCGGACAGCGCGTTCCATTGCCCGCAATCGGCCAGCATGACGAAGTTGTCGGCTGAAAGCCTGGCGCAACACTCATGCTCCCCAATGGATTGCTGCAAAAGCCCTCCCAATGCGCGCAGGACCTCGTCGCCCTCTTCAAAGCCGAATGTGTCGTTAATGAGCTTAAAGCGGTCGATATCGCAGTAGAGGACGGCATAATGCGCCACCGCGCCTGTCGAAAGCAGCTCCATAGACCTTTCATAAAAGCGGTTCAGGTTATCTAGCCCGGTCAGGTCATCTCGATAGAGCAGATTGCGGATCTGTCGGTTGCTGCGGGATTTGTTGAATAAGTTGATGCACAGGAGCAAGATTACGCTGCCGAGCACCGCGGTCACCAGCCCGATATGCTGGCGCACAAAAGCGCCCACGCGTATCGGGCGGGTGGAAATCATGCTGTTTTTCAGCAGCAGGTCATCGATCTGTTCGGCGGCCATATACTGTATGTGCTTGTCCAGGATCGAAAACAACCGGGGATCGGCGGACTTGGAGACGCCGATGCATAGATCGCTCGGGTACCGGGTCAGGGGCGTAGCGCTCAGCTTATCGTACTTCGGTTCGCCGAGCAAGTAGTTGGCAACCTGCGTGTTGGTATAGGCGGCCTGGGCTTTTCCCTCCAGGACCGCGTCAAAGCACTCCACAACGGAATCAAAATAGAGGATTTCTTTGTCTGGGTTGTTGCGCGCGATCTGCTCGGAGAGCTGATATCCGTCGAGAAGCGCCAGCGTCTTTACCTCCGCCTGCTGCCCACGGGCGACCCACACGCTGGGGGAATGCATATAGCGCAGGGTGGTATTCATATGGTTGCGCTCATCCCAGAGGTAATCCCCGTCAACGGCGCAAATGGCGTCGATTTCGCCCCGCCTCATGGCTTCCAGCGCTTTGCGTGCGGGGCTCGCGACATATTGAAAAGTCAATCCGCTGTGCTCCGCAATCAGGGCGAAGATATCCGCCGAAACGCCGCAGAAATCGCCCTTGGCATTTTGATAGCTTAAAGGGGTCAGGGTTGGATCATAGGCTACGCGTATCGGTCCGGCCGACTGGATGTACGCCAGCTCCTCTTTCGTCATGACAGGGGCCTGATTGACGCTTGGGGAGAGATACTTGTCGTAAAGATCCATGAGGTAGCCGGGGTTGCGCAGCAAGATGTCGTTGAACGCCCGGTTGAGCTTAGAGAGGATATCGGGACGCTGCTTTGAGACGGCGATGTAGAGCGGAGTGGGGGCGAACTGGGCCACGCTGCGAAAAATGCTGCCGCGGCCCAGATGCGTGATGGCGACGCCGTCGAGCGTGCCGTCCTCCAGCGCATCGAGCAGCGCCTGCGTCTCGTCGTATTCGACGACGGTGAGCTCGACGCCGTGCTCCTGGCAATACCGCTTGAAGTTTTCGCCGTCCTCACCGCCTCGGATGATGCCTACCCGCATCCCCGCAAACGCCTGGTAATCCTCGTAATCATAGCGGGTGTCGTCCATCCTGACATTGAGCGTGGTATAGATGGTACACATCGGTTGGTCGGTAAACAGCATTTGCTCCATGCGCGCCTGTGTTCGGTAGACGGCGGGGAGGATGTCGATCTCGCCCGCGATTAAAAGGTTCAGCGCGTTTTGCCAGCTGCGCGCGTCGACCACCTCGTACTGCAGCCCGCCGAGCTTTGCCGCCTCCTGTAGAAACTCAAAATTGTATCCCACGTATTCCCCTTGCGCATTGTAGTACATGTAGTCCCCATCCTCGTAGTACCCCACGCGGGCGACGGAGCCCTCTGCGACGCAAGCCCTTAGGGGCAGTATCAAAAGAATGGACAGAACGCAAGCCGCCGCGATGAAGCACAAAGCCCTTGTTCCTTTCAGCATGCAATCTCCCTCTTTCATGTGATGTAAAACGGTCCGCATGGGGTAAACCGGAATGGATGGCCGTCTAACGCCGCCCGGACGGACTCACAACCATTTTTGGAGGATTTGATGGAGCTGTTCGACGTCGACAGGTTTGGCCAGGTGTCCGTTCATGCCGGCCTCCTTTGTCCTTTGGCGGTCGTCGGCAAAGGCGTTGGCCGTCATGGCGATGATGGGCAGCGTCTTTACGTCGTCGCGGTCAAGGGCGCGAATTTGAAGGGTCGCCGTGCATCCGTCCATCACCGGCATCTGCATGTCCATGAAAATAAGATCGTATGTGCCCGGCGCACAAGCGGCGATCCTGTCCACCGCCACTTTGCCGTTTTCCGCCGTATCCACGGCGGCGCCGATGCTCGAAAGGAGCTCTGTAGCGATTTCCAGGTTCAGCGCGTTGTCCTCGACCAACAAAATACGCTTGCCCTCATAGGAACCGGCGAGCTTTGCCGGCTCAGCGGGCAATTTGGGGCATTCGCCGTTTAAAAACTGCTTCAGTTTATAGACCAACCGGGAGCGAAAGAGCGGCTTTACAATAAAGCCGTCCGCGCCCGCCTGCTTTGCGGCGTCGATGTGTTCGGACAGATCATAGGCGGAGATAATGATGATGGGCATGTGGGCGCCGATTTGCCTGCGGATCGCGCGGGTTGTTTCAATGCCGTCCATCCCCGGCATCTTGTAGTCGAGGATGACCGCAAAATAGTTAGACCCGGCCGCGTGCGCCTGCGCTATTTTTTGGAGCGCTGTCCCGGCGTCTGGCGCCCATTCGGCGACCATGCCCAGCTCATTGAGCCGCTCGCAGGTGTTTCGGCAAATCATCTCGTCGTCGTCCACGACCAGCACCGACAGCCCGCAAAGCGCGCTGTCGTCGATCCGTTCTTCCTGGATGCGAAGAGAGACCGTCGCCGTGAAGCGGCTGCCTCGGCCGTAAACGCTCTCCACTTCGAGCGATCCGTCCATCAGCTCTGCGATGCTCTTGCAGATGGACAAGCCCAGACCGGTGCCCTGCACGGCCTGTATTTTTGCATCGTCCGCCCGCTCAAAGGGCTCAAAGACGCGGTCCAAAAATTGCGGTTGCATCCCGATGCCGGTGTCGGAGACGACGAAGGCATACCGCGCGACGCCCGCGTGCTCCGTCGGTTTCTCGGCGATCTCCAGCAAGACGCATCCGCCCTCGGGCGTATATTTGACGGCGTTGGCCAAAAGGTTCAGGAGCAGCTGCTGCAGGCGCTGCAGATCGCTCACCACCGTCTCGTGAGCGATGCCGTTCACATGGGTTTTAAACGACAGCCCTTTATCGTGTATTTGGGGCTGCACCATCGTGACGACGCCTTGTATCAGTTCGGCCAGGTTCACCTCCTCTTGCGCCAGCACGATACGGCCGCTTTCGATTTTGGACATATCCAGGACCTCGTTGATGAGGCTGAGGAGGAGCTTGGACGAGACCGTGATCTTTTCGAGGCAATCGGCAATCCGTTCGGGGTCGCGCACATGAGAAGCGGCGATGGCGGTCATCCCCATGATCGCGTTCATGGGGGTGCGGATATCGTGGCTCATTCTGGAAAGAAAATCGGATTTCGCCGCGTTGGCGCGCTTGGCGGCCTCCAATGCGGTGTTGAGCAGCTCGGTGCGTTTCTCCAGCTCCGATTTGAGCTCGCGCAGCTCGGTGACGTCGGTGACGTCGATGAACACCGTCAGGTACACCGGGTCGTCGGCGATATAGTCGATACAGGTGCTGTGAATTCTGAACCAGCGATCCCTGTTGGACTTATCCCGGGTGCATATCGTCTCGTCAAAGGGCTCGCCCTTGCGAAAGCGCGGATGGTTCGCCCTGATGGCGGCGCGGCTCTCCGGCCTGAGCCAGGCGTATACGTCGAAAGAATCCAGCGCATCCAAATCCACGTCAAATATCTCCCGGATGCGGTCGCTGGCGTCGATCATGATGATTTTATCCGGCAAAATCCGGTGTTTCACGATGAAGCCCGGGATATTGTCGTAGGCGATGGACTTCTCCTGCTGGACGCGCATCAAGTCCGAGACGTTCACCATGGTAGTGTAGGCCAGCTGCTTCCCGTCCTGGTATTCATCCGTAAAAAAGCCCGTCATCTTGACCCACCGGGTGGAGCCGTCGGGTATCTTGAGCGGTAAAAAGAGCTCGTAGCTCTTTCCGCCCGTTGCGTGCATGAGATCAATCTTTTCGTGGATTTTGTGCCAGCTGTCTTTATTAGTCTGAAAGTATCGATCGCAATGGTTGTGGAAGAGCGCTTCATATTCTGATTTTGTGTAGCCGATCAGCTCATAGTAAAACAGGTTGGCCCATACAACGGTGAAGTGTTCATCCACCAGATGGCGGCTTACGCTGACCTTCATCGCCTGCATGAGCATCTCCTGCTCATTTTTCATCTGCACCAGTTCGGTCACATCGGTCATGACGGTGTAGGATACGCGGAAGCCATCGATATACTCCGATGTGAAATAGCTGAACAGCTTGACCCAATAGCTGGAGCCGTCCGGATATTTCATAGGGACGATCAACTCATATTGATCGCCGCCCTGCGACAGCACCTCGTTGACTCTTTGGGTGAGCAGCTCCCACCCCTCCGGATTGTTCGCATAGTACTCATCGGGGTGATTGTGAAACAGGGCTTCATAATCTTCCTTCGGATAGCCGATCAGCCGGTAATAGTACTCGTTGGCCTTCACGCAGGTGTAATGCGCGTCGATCAGGTGTTTGCTGACGCTGACGTTGAGGGCGCTCATGAGCATCTCCTGCTCTTGCGTCTGCTTTTCGACGGCCTGACGCGTTTGTTCCTGCTCCAGGCGCGCTTTCATCATCTCGGTCACGTCGGTCAAGGTCGTATAGGCTACCTGATAGCCGTCGATCCATTCGTCCATGAAGGCCGCCTGCAGCTTGACCCAGAAAGGCTCCCCATGCGGGCGGATCAGCGGCAGGTAGACGGTGTTGCCCTTTTCCCCCCTGTCGCACGCCTCCCGGACCGACTTTGCGAGCAATTCCTTGCCCTGCGGGTTATTGTAGAAGTATTCGCCTGGCCGGTTGTGGAAACGGCTCTCAAACTCTGCCTTTGTATAACCGATTAAATCGTAGAACGTGGCGTTGGCCCAGACGCATGTAAAGTGCGCGTCGAGCAAATGCTTGCTGACGCTGACCCCCATAAGCCGCATGAGCGTGCTGTACTCATGCTCCAGCGCCGCCGGATCAACCGCCTCTGCTTTGATTCTTGTCATCTTCACACACCGCCTTCGTTCATGTTCTATCGATGAGCGCAAAGGTGCGATTGGCGCAAAACGGTTGCCCGATCCCTTGCGACCTTGCTCATTTTAATATCAGTTTAATTATAACGAGATGCGCGTGAAAAAGCAATGCGTTATTCATCAAGACTGAATGGGGCCTCTCAGCGGTCGAGATATCTTTGACGCTGATCTAGTTTTGCCGCGCGCGGTGCGCAAGTGGACGATTTCAAATTTCTGTGCTATGCTATAAAGCAGGATAAAAGGGGAAGTGAGCGCGCGGTGTGGGATAACAGCATGACGGAGATCATCTTTGATTACTACGCCTCCAGGATCTTGTTCGGATATTATGAGGCGGGGGACCGGCTTCCCTCCATCGGCTATATCGGCAAGCAATTCCAGGTAAGCGCAGTTACCGTTCGCGCAGCGCTCGCAAAGCTGAGAGCGGAAGGCTATATTGCGACAGCGGAACGAAAGCGGGCGACAGTGAACTGCATATCGTCATCCAGGGAGGCGGCGTATACGCATTCACTTCTAGCCCGCCAGGCTGGGATGGAGGATATCTGCGCGCATGCGGGGCTCCTGTTTGGTCCTATCGCCTGCTTTTACTTTGAGCAGCAGGACGCCGCCTCGCTCAAACGCATCCGCTCTCAGATCAAAAAGATGAAGGGGCGCCCGGCCAGGCAGGTCGTGCTGTTTTATTCGGAGGCGATGCAGCCGCTGAACAACGCGCTGGCCCTCAACCTATTCTGGGAGGTGGTCCGTTATCTCAGGATCCCTTACCTGAAGGAGCCTGCCAATTTTGACGGCGAAGACGCCCCGGCAGCGAAGCATATCGACCGCATGTTGGCGCTGGCCGAGGCAGGCGCTGCCGAACAGGCGGCGGAAGAGATGCAGCTTTTTAGCATGAACGTCATGCAAGCATTTTTCCGGAGGTTGAAAATCGTTAGAACCAGCCCTGCGGCGCGCCCTTTTCATTTCAAATGGCAGATTTATCGCGAGCGTCCGCAGGCCTGCTATACCCTGGCCGCCGATCTGATGGACCGGATTGACCGCGGCGTTTATGGGCAGGGCGCGCTTTTGCCCTCCTGCCAGGCGCTGGCGCAGGAATACGGCGTCTCTTTGATCACCATGCGCCGGACGCTGGCGCTCCTAGGATCCTTCCATATCACCGAAACGCACAATGGCGTCGGCACGAAGATCATCTCGGGATTCAAGGAGGATCCGCCCGATTTTTCGCATTGGCAAATACGGAAGAACCTGATTTTGTTTTTACAGGCGCTTCAAATCTGCGCCTTGACCTGCCGAAACGTGGCGGTGCATACGCTCACGGCGCTGGACGACGAAGAAATGCGCACGCTGGACGGCAGAATACAGTTGAATCTGAAGGATCAGCTGGCATTCATGACCGGCGCCACCTGCCTTCAATTTATCGGGGAAAACAGCCCTTCGCCCTTTATTCGGGAGGTATACCATCAACTCAACCAACTGCTGCTATGGGGCCGTCCGCTACATATGCTCTTTCAAAGCCGGACGAACGAAGCCGAGTATCTTAGCGTTGCCGCCGGTATGCAGGAAGCGCTGCGAGATAGAGACGTTCTCAGCTTTTCCGACCAGCTTTCGGCGTCGATCGCCGCCAGCTTCAATATTTGCCAGAGCATATTCGTCGAACTCGGATTTTGCAAAGAGGAGTTGGTGGGAACGCATAGCTTCCCCGCCGTTAAGCCATCCCCGAAAGACAAACCCGAAGGAGGCGACCTGATGTGAACGTGATTTGCGTAGACGAT
This sequence comes from Bacillota bacterium, assembly GCA_023404715.1. Taxonomy (GTDB): domain Bacteria; phylum Bacillota; class Clostridia; order Christensenellales; family Aristaeellaceae; genus Beduinella. Next base: position 12,476 of record JAEYAR010000111.1, read on the forward strand.
GAACCGCACTTTGCATGGATAACTGCGGATGTGGGTAATTTGTTCTTTGCACTCGGTTGCATTTGAGGTAGAGGGAGAGGATATGGATGGAGAGCGCCTATATATTGGTCGTCGAGGACGACGGCGATATCAATCGCCTTCTTTGCACGCTCCTGACGAAAAACGGCTACACGGTTACCCCCGCTTACTCGGGAAGCGAGGCGGAGATGCGCCTTTCGGCGGAGCGTCCCTTTGACCTGGTCCTGCTGGATCTGATGCTTCCGGGCCTCACGGGGGAAGAGCTGCTCGTAAAAATACGCCGCGACCAGGTCATGCCCGTCATCGTCATTTCAGCCAAAGGACGGCAGGATAAGCTGCATGCGCTGGGGCTTGGGGCGGACGACTACATCGCCAAGCCCTTTGACGCCGAGGAGGTATTGGCGCGGGTAGGGGCGCAGCTGCGGCGATATAAACGCTTGACGCCGCCCAGCCCCACGGGGAAGGTCCTATGCTATAAGGAGCTCGTGCTGGATACGGAGGGAGCGGCTGTGACCGTAAGGGGCGAGCCGGTTCCCCTGACCGCACGGGAATACGGCATTTTGTCGTTGCTCATGGCACATCCGAAAAAGGTATTTACGCGCGCGAACCTCTTTGAATCGGTTTGGCAGGATGCATTCAGGGGGGACGACAACACGATAAACGTGCACGTCAGCAACCTGCGCGCGAAGATCGCCCGTGCCGACCCGGACAATGAATACATCAGGACCGTATGGGGGATCGGCTTTAAGATGCAGGATAGATAGCCTCAAGATGCTGCAAAAGAACGCCGGCATCTATTTGGGCTTTGGTGCGACGAATTAAGCCTTTCTTCATCTTTTCTTAAGCGCGCCTTGTGAAACGGGCATTATAATCAAAACATCTCACTTGGCGGGGAGGAAAGGACATGGCAGAGGATGTATTGGTGGTCCGCCGGCTGTGCAAAAAGTACGGCGCGGCCCTGGCGGCCGACCATATCGACTTGCGGATTGAAAGAGGGCAGATTTACGGCCTGGTCGGAAAAAACGGGGCCGGGAAGACGACGCTATTGCGCATGATAACCGCCCAGACGAGGCCGCTGTCCGGCGAAATCGAACTATTTGGCGCGACCGGAAAGGCGCTCAACCGCATGCGCTCGCGCATCGGGGCGATCGTGGAGACGCCGAGCTTTTATCCTTTTTTGACGGCGTATCAAAACTTGGAATACTACCGCCTTCAGCGCGGCATTGCGGTCAAACGCTGCGTGGAGGACACGTTGCAGGCCGTAGGGCTGGCGGAAACAAAATCGAAAAAATACAAGGACTTTTCGCTCGGCATGAAGCAGCGGCTTGGTCTGGGACTGGCCATCATGGGCCGGCCGGATCTGCTGCTACTGGACGAACCGGTCAACGGGCTGGATCCGATGGGCATCATCCAGCTGCGCAATATCTTGCTGCGGCTGAACGCGGAGCAAAACGTCACGATCCTGATCTCGAGCCACATTCTCAGCGAGCTGGCCAACTTGGCGACGCACTACGGTTTTATGGAAAAAGGCCGCATGATCCAACAGGTCTCCGCCCAAGAAATCAGCGCAAGATGCCAAGAATGCCTGGAATTGGAGGTCGACGACGTCAGCCGCGCAGCCGTGGCCCTCGAGCGGCAGCTTGGCTGCAAGGACTATGAAATTTTTCCCGAAAACCGAATTCGGGTCTACGCTTTTCAACGCGATCCGGTGCGGGTGACGAAAGCGCTAACAGACGGCGGCGCCGCGATAACCGCTATTCATACGCTCGGAACCGATCTGGAGGGATACTACACCGGGCTTTTAGCGCGCACGGACGATGCGAAGAGGAGGTGAGCGCAATGCTCCATGTGATCAGAAGCGAATGGTATAAGACGCGGCACCGGTCCTATCTCTATATCTCGATCGGGATCTGCTGCCTGCTCGCGCTCGGCTTGGTACTCATGTTTTACCTGAATTCGAGCGGGCAAGATCGCGTTCGCTACGAGGACGTAGGGCGATTGTTGCTGGCTATGCTATCCTTCGGCGTCTATTTTTCATTGCTCCCCTGCGATGTCGTTTTTTCAGAGGAATACAAGCACCAGACGATGAAAAATGCTGTTTCGCACGGATGCTCCCGTGCCGGCCTCTACATGGGGAAGCTCACGGCCACGATTGCGGTCGCGATGCTCGGCATCGGGCTGATCGTCTGCGTCCTCATGGGCAGCGCATACCTGATCCTGGGCGTAGAGGATGCAGCGCTGGCAGGGGAGATCACAGCGCGCATACGGATCAGCCTGTTAGGCGCTTTCCCGCTGTGGACCGGCGCGCTGTGCGTGATCAACATGATGTCCTTTTACCTTAAAAACAGCACCATGATGTCCTTCGCGTTCGTGGGGATGTTTATGGCGGCGTCGCTGCTGATGGTGCTGCTCGGCTCCTATGTTTCGCCCTTCTTTTTCGCCGTGCGCGACTGGATGATCATGCCGCAGTTCGACGCCTTACAAAACGCGGAGCGGATCACCGGGCCGATTCTGGCGAAGTGCTATATCGTCGGCCTGGGGTACGCCGCCGTCTCTACGGCGGCCGGCCTGCTGCTATTTCACAGCAGAGAAATCAAATAGCGGCCCGCGCTTTGGCGTCCGGCGATAGGCTATACTGCTTGCGCAGGGAGGTTCGCGCATGGTGATGGCAACGGTTCTGTTGGCGCTGCTCCTGGCTGCGGCGGCCGTACGCATGCTGCTCCTTAGAAAAAACCTGCGCGCCGCGGCGCGCGACCTGACGGAAATCAACGGCGGACTCACCCGGCAGCCCCTGCGCCTGGCCTCGCCCGACCGGGGGCTGGAGGGGCTTTTCGCCCAGATCAATGCCCTTTTGCTGCAAAAGCAGGAAGGGGATGCCCGGCATAGACAGGCGGAAGACCGGCTGCGCCAAGAGATCGCCAACATCTCGCACGACTTGCGTACGCCGCTTACGTCCATCCTCGGGTATGTGCAGCTATTGCGGGACGGCGAATGCACGCAGGCAGAGCGGGAGGAGTACCTCGCGGTTATTCACGCGCGGGCGCAGGCGCTCCAGATCTTGATCACAGGGTTTTACGACCTGTCGCTGCTTGACGCGGGGGGATACGTCTTTGAAAAGCAGGCGGTTTACCTGGACCGGGTGCTGTATGAGCTTGCCGCCGCCTTTTATGTGGACTTTTCCGACCGGCAGATGGAGCCGGTGATCGAGTGCGCCGAAGGTCTGCCGGCGATCTGTGCGGACGTCCAGGCGGTCAAACGCATTTATACCAACCTCTTTCAAAACGCGCTCAAGCATGGGAAGGGGATTGTGCACATCGCAGCGTGCTGGGAAGGGGGGCGCGTAATCACCCGCTTCGCCAATCAGGCGCCGAATCTGAAGGCAGGCGACATCCCGCATTTGTTCGACCGTTTTTATACGGCGGACACCATGCGGACGGGCCGAAACACCGGCCTGGGGCTCGCCATAGTCAAGCGGCTCGCGCAGCAGATGGACGGGGAGGTGTCAGCGTCGCTGCAGGGCGGCGCGCTCACCCTCTCCCTCGGTTGGCCGGTCATGCCCGAGCACGGGCGCACGCCGGCAGGCCGGGACAGATAACGCAGCGGCGTCTTAGGGCGCCGCTGCGCGTCGACAAAGTGGCGTCTGCCACTTTGTCGAGTTTACGGGTGACTTTTACCTTCGCAAAATTACATTTTGCTGCGGAAAAATCCCCGCCCGACAAGGGAGCGAAGCGACTAGGTGCGAGGACAGCGCGGAGCGCTCCGCAGTGCCGTACCCCGCGCAGCTTGCGCGGGGCGTAACAGGCAAAGCCGGCGGATACGATTACAGTCTTGCAGACGGCTTTGGGTTTGCGCGCAAAATGAAGCTTTTTCGAC
>JAEYAR010000152.1 GCA_023404715.1 Bacillota bacterium
CCTATATCGTCATCAGACAGCTCGGGCTGATCGACAGCGTTTGGTCGCTGATCCTACCCGGTGCGGTGCCGGTATGGAACACGGTGCTCATGCTCAACTTTTTCCGCGGCCTGCCGCGCTCGATCGAGGAATCGGCCTTTATCGACGGCGCGGGTCATCTGACGGTTTTGATGCGGCTTTACCTGCCGCTCTCCGCGCCCGCGATGGCGACGATTGCCTTGTTTTGCATCGTGGGGCATTGGAACGCGTGGTTTGATGGTATGATCTACATCAACACGCAGGAGAAATATCCCTTGCAGACGTTTTTACGCCTCATCAGTGTGGCCGCGGATATGCGCGAGGCCGCCAGCCCTGAACTGTATAACGAGGTGTCGGACAAGACGGTGCGCTGCGCACAGGTCTTTATCGCTATGGTACCGGTGCTTTGCATCTACCCCTTCCTGCAGAAATTCTTTACCAAGGGCATCGTCATGGGCAGCGTGAAAGGATGAGCGTATGATTGAAAAGGAGATGGCGGCGCCGGCCTGGCCGCGCGGTCGCGTGCCGCTGGTGCTGGATACCGATACGTACAACGAGGTGGACGATCAGTTCGCGCTGTGCTACTGCCTACTCTCGTCGGATCGCATCGACCTGCGGGCCGTGTGCGCCGCGCCGTTTGTCAACGCCCGCGCGCGCACCGCGGAGGAGGGCATGGAGCAGAGCCTGGCGGAAGCGCGGCGGCTCATACGGATGCTGGGCAAGGCGCCCGAGGGCTTCCTCTACGGGGGATCGAAGCGGTTTATGGATGCGGACGGCCTCCCGGTGGATAGCCCGGCCGCGCGCGAGCTCGTGCATCGCGCCATGGCGCAGCCCGAGGGAGAGCTCCTTTACGTGGCGGCGATCGGCGCAATCACCAACGTCGCCTCCGCCTTGCGGATACGGCCCGAAATTGCGCGGCGGATCGTGGTGCTATGGCTGGGCGGGCATGCGGTGGCGAGCGACGGCGCGCAGGAGTTCAACCTGCGCCAGGATATGGCGGCGACGCAGACCGTGCTGGATAGCGGCGCGGCGCTCGTCATCGTGCCCTGCCAGGGCGTGGCTTCGGGCCTGGTGACATCGGTGCCGGAGCTGCGCGCCTGCATCGGCGGCAGCGGGCCGCTGTGCGATGCGCTGACGGCGCTCGTCGAGGACTATTCGCAGGGCCGTTTTGGCTGGGGCAAGGTGATTTGGGATGTGGCGGCGATCGGCTATCTCGTAGATGAGGCGTTTACGCGCAGCGAGGTCGTGCCCTGCCCGGTTGTCGGCCCGGACGGCGTATGGCGGCCGCAGCAAAGGGGCAGGCCGGTCCGCTTGGTGCGTTGGATCGACCGCAACCGGCTCTTTTGCGACCTGTTTACCAAGCTTTCCGGAAAGTGACGATCACGATTCAGGCGCCTCCGCGCATTTTTGCGCGGAGGCGCCCTTTTTTCTAAAAACCCGATTGACGGACCGCGCGCGCCATGATACCTTATAGGCAATGGGCGCGTCGGATAAAGCCCGATTATGCCGCCGCAGCCTCCGGCGGGCGACGTCGAAAGAAGGCTTGAGATCGGATGAAGCGGATTAGTGGGTTTTTGCGGGAACGGTGGCGCTTTTGCCTCGCGCTGGCGGCGGCGGCGGTGGCGTTGGGCGCGCTGACCGCGGGCATCAATCGCCTTGCGATGGATGAAGCGGGGGTTTACCTGTCGCCTACGGGCCCGGACGACGGCGTTTGGACCGCCGCCGCGCAGCAGCATGGGGAGTGGCGCGCGCTGGCGCCCGCGGACGACCCGACGGGCAATTACCCGACGGGGTATTGGCGCCTTGAGCGTCCGGGGCAGGTTTTTTATCTGTCGCGCAGCCTCCCCGCGGCGAGCGATACGCAAATGCTGGCGTTGGGGCGAAACGGATGCCGCCTAGCGCTCTTTTTGGACGGACGTCCGCTGTACGCCGACCCGGGCGCTGTGGAGCCGGCGATCGGCGCCCTTTCCTTCTCGCAAACGGCGGATGCGCCCAATTACAACGAGTTTATCTACGTCTCCTTGCCCCCGGGCGAGGACGAACGGACGCTGACGCTGGGGCTTGAGCGGATAGAGGCGGAGCAGACGGACGTCTTCGGCCCGGCGCTGTTCCTCTATGCGAGTGAAGGGCAGTTCTTTTGGTCGATGGCGGCGGGGCAAACGACGCTGGTGCCGCTGGGGGCGCTCGCCGTGCTCGGCGCGGGGCTGCTCGTCTTCTTTCTCTTTCAGGTGTATAGGCGTCAGGCGGATCCCGCTGTGCTCGCCCTCGCGGGGGCGGCGCTGCTGTGGGCGGTTTGGCATCTGCTGGCGGCGCTGTTCGACCTTCTGCCGTATCATCCGCTGCACGGCGTGGCGCTCAGCATCGCTGGCGAGGGGCGCTATGTCTGCTTGCTCGCCTATATGATCTCGCAACTGAGGCCGTATAGAAAGGCCGTCGGCGGCCTTATGGCCGCGTATGCGGCGGTCGTTCTCGCGCGGGTGGGGGCGGATCTGTTGGGAAGCGGCCTGAGCGGCGCGCTTACGGATGCGTCCGTCGTCTTAAGCGTTATCGCGCTGCTTGCCTGCCTCGCCTTCGCGATTCGCTCACGGCGAAGCGGCGGCTTTTACCGCGGCCTGACGGTGTGGATGGCGGCTGCGCTCGCGGTGCTGTTGGGGGCGGCGGCGCTCTCAATCCCGACCCAGGGCCGGGCGTATACGTATGTGTTGAGCGTGTGGACCAGTATCTGGCACTTTCATACGTTTACCGCGCTGCGGGAGCTTTTGCTCGCCCTCATGATGCCCGCCTGCGCGGTATGGAGTCTGGCGGCCTACATGGCCGCCTCGGTCCGGCGGGATGTGGAGATCGCCTCGCTATCCATGCAGAACCGCTTTGCAGCGCAGAGCGCGGCGCAATTGCGGGAGAATGTCGGCCAGGTGCGCGCGCTGCGGCACGACCTGCGCCATCACGTTGAAGCGCTCCGGGCGCTCAATGCGGCGGGTGAGCGCGAGCGCGTGGGCGAATACCTCGATACGCTGGCGGAGAAGGCGGCGGCCGGCGCGCCGCTCATGTATGCGCGCAGCTTCCTCGTCAACGCGGTGCTCAGCGCGCACCTGTCGCCCGCCGCAGCAAAGGGCATTCGCGTTCTGTGCAGCGCCAACGTGCCCGAGGAGGTCGGCATGGCGGACGCGGACCTGTGCTCCCTGCTTTCCAACCTGCTCTCCAATGCCGTGGAGGGCTGCGAGGCGCTGGGGCCGGGGACGGATCGGTTCATCGATCTAGATTTGACTGTCGAAAAAGGGCTGATGCGCATTGCCTGCGTCAACTCGGCCGTGCGGGAGGGGCCGAGAGAGGGGCCGTTTCCCTCCACGAAGGGCGATACGCCCGCGCACGGCCTGGGCATCCCGGCGATGCGCCGAATCGCAAAAAAGTACGGCGGCGCGCTGGAGGCCCGACGAGAGGGCGGCCGGTTCATCGTCCGCGCGCTGCTGCACCTGCCCAATACAAGCGGCGCTTGATCAAAGAAGGCACGGTGCGCCGGCTTATACGGCGCGCGGAGGGAGGGATTAGCCTTGATGAGGATCTTGCGCAAAGGGCGCGTGGCCGGGTTCGCCCCGGCGGTAACCGCGTTGGTGATCCCTATCGCGCTGCAAAGCCTGATCAGCGCGGCGGTCAACGCGGCGGATGTCGTCATGCTCTCGAGCGTCGGACAGCAGGCCCTGGCCGCCGTATCCGTGGCCGGGCAGGTGACGTTCACCCTGCAGCTGTTTTACATGGGTATGGCGGGCGGCCTGACCGTGCTGGCATCGCAGTATTACGGCAAGGGCGATGAGGGCGCGGTAGAGCGGGCATTGGGCATCGCCGCAGGGCTCTCGTCGCTCGTCTCGCTGGTCTTCTTTTTGGGCGCGCTGCTCACGCCTGCACCGCTACTGCGGGTGTTTACGTCCGATCCGGCCCTCGTCGAGCTGGGCACGGGCTATCTGCGCGCGCTCGCGCCCTCTTACATGATGACTGGCCTTTCGCAGATGTATCTTTGCGTGCTCAAAAGCGTGAAGCGGCCGGGATTGAGCGCTGCGGTCAGCGCAAGCTGCCTCCTTATCAATATCGCGCTTAACGCGCTGTCGATCTTCGTGCTGTTTCCCGGCGATCCCGCGCGGGCGGTCGTCGCGGTCGCCGTGAGCACGAGCGCGGCGCGGCTGGCGGAGCTGGTTTGGTGCCTGTGGCATTCGGCGCGCCGCGGGCGCGTGCGGCTGCGCCTGGGCGCGATGCTGCGCCCGGACCGGGCGCTGTTCGGCGATTATGCGCGCTGCACCGCGCCGATGCAGGCAAACTACCTGATCTGGGGCTGTGCGCTGGCGGCGACCGCGGCAATCATGGGACATGTGAGCACGGACATGGTGGCGGCCAACGCCGTCGCATCCACGGTTAGGAACCTCGCGATCGTGCTATGCAACGGCGTCGCCGGCGCGAGCATCCTCGTCGGCCAGTATCTGGGCGAAGGCAAGCTTGCGGAGGCGAGACGGGCGGGGCGGTATCTATGCCTGTGTTCGCTCGTCTTCGGTGCGTTGGCGGGAATTTCCATTCTTCTCGCGCGCCCTTGGGTGGTCTCGGTAGCCCGCCTGAACAAGACAGCAGGGGGCTACCTTGGCGGCATGCTGTACGTCTGCGCCTTATACTGCATCGGCAAGTCCTTTAACAGCACGGTCGTCGGGGGGATCTTCTGCGCGGGGGCGGATACGCGCTTTGGGCTTGTGCTCGACGCCGTCGTGATGTGGGGCGTCATCCTGCCCTTGGGCGGCCTGTGCGCCTTTATGCTCAGGCTGCCGCCCGTAGCGCTGTATGCGGTATTCTGCCTGGACGAATTTATCAAGCTGCCGGCGGTGATCGTGCACTATCGGCGGTATAGGTGGCTCAAAAACATTACGAGGGAGGAAAGCGTATGACGATCAAGGAGCGAATGGCTTGCGGACAACTCTTTACGGACGAGGACGCGCGGTATCCGAAGGAGGCGGCGGAGCTGGCGGCCGCGCGCCAGCGGGGCAAGGCGCTGTGCTACGAAATCAACCGGCTGCATCCGGACGAGGTGGAGCGCCGCTGCGAGCTGCTGGGGCAGCTTTTCGGCAAGATGGGCAAGAACGTCTGGCTCGAGCCGCCGATCTACGCGGCCTATGGCTCGAACACGACGCTGGGGGACAATGTGTACGTCAACTTTGGCCTCACGCTGGTGGATGACTATCAGATCACCATCGGCAATGGCGTGCTCATCGCGCCCAACGTATCCATCAGCGTAACGAACCATCCGTTGCACCGCGATTTGCGGCCGCATGGGGAGATGTACGCCCGGCCGGTCGTGATCGAGGACGACGTCTGGCTGTGCACGGGCGTCATCATCTGCCCCGGCGTGACGATCGGCGCGGGCTCGGTCGTCGGCGCGGGCAGCGTGGTCACGCGCGACGTGCCCGCGGGCGTGCTGGCGGCGGGCAATCCCTGCCGCGTGATCCGCGAGCTGACGGAACGCGACCGGGTGTATTACCATGGAGATTTGCGGGCGGACGAGGTGGAATGGTGAGCCGTCCGGCACTGAGATTCGGAAACGAGGAGGAATCGCGATGAAACCCTTCCCACGCACGCAGGTCGAGGGCATTTCCTTGCCGCGCCTGCTGATCGGCAGCAACTGGGTGCTCGGCTACAGCCATACGAGCCCCTCGGCGGACGAGATGATCAAGCGCCGCTATGCGCAGCCCGAGCAGGTGGCGGCGCTGTTGGAGGCGTATCTGAAGTACGACATCGACGCGCTCATGGCGCCCTTTGAGCCGGACGGCGCGCTGCTGGCGGGCGTCCGCCTCGCGGAGGAGCGCACGGGCAAGCGCATCACCCTGATCGACACCCCGATCGTCGACGTCAGCGATGGCGCGCAGGGCCGCGCGGCGGCGCAGGCGCGCATCCGTCAATCCGCGCAGATGGGCTGTTCGCTGTGCCTGCTGCATCACTCCTGCGCGGAGCAGCTCGTAAACAAGCACAAGGGCACGATCGAGCGCCTGCCGGACTATCTGGATATGATCCGCCAGGCGGGCCTGGTGCCGGGGCTTTCGGCGCACATGCCCGAGCTCGTGCTTTACTCCGACCAGAACGGGTACGACGTGCAGACCTATATCCAGATTTACAATTGCGCGGGCTTTTTGATGCAGGTGGAAATCGAATACATCAGCAAGGTGATTAACGAGGCGAAAAAGCCAGTGATGACCATCAAGTCCATGGCGGCGGGGCGCGTCTCCCCGTACGTGGGGCTGACGTTCTCGTTCGCGACAATTCGCCCGCAGGATATGGTGACGTTGGGGGCGTTCACGCCGGAGGAGGTGGACGAGGACGTGGAGATCGCCATGGCGGCGATCGAGCGCCGCTATCCGAACCTCGAGGGCCGCGCGAGCCCCAACAAGACGGCTGCGCTGGGCGGTAAGTAAGCCCTCACATTTTCGGGCATAAAAAGAGAGGACGGCGCGTTCGCCATCCTGTATACTGCATACAAGGAGCTGATCGAATGGAATGGATCGACCGGTGGAATCAGGCCATCGGGTATATCGAGGCGCACCTGACGGAGGAGCTCGACATCGCGCAGGCGGCCCGCATCGCCTGCTGCTCCACCTATCATTTTCAGCGCATGTTCGGCTACATGGCGGGCGTCCCGCTGGGCGAATACGTCCGCCGCAGGCGCATGACGCGCGCGGCGGCCGAGCTGCAGGCGGGGGCAAAAATCCTAGATATCGCGCTGAAATACGGCTATGCCTCCCCGACCGCGTTCAACCGCGCGTTTCACGGCGTGCATGGCGTGCCGCCCTCCGCGGCCAAGGAAGGCGGCATCCCGTTGAAGTCCTTTCCCGCGATCAGCTTCCGCATTACGGTCAAGGGAGCGGAAGAAATGGAATACAGGATTGAGAAGCGCGATACGATCCGTATCGTGGGCGTATCGCAGCCGCTGCATACGCAGATTGAGGAGAATTTCAAGATCGTGCCGGGTATGTGGCAGGCGGTCGCGACGGACGGCACGCTGCAAAAGCTGTTTGCGCTTATGGACGCGGAGCCCCAGGGGGTGCTGGGCGTCAGCGCCTGCACCGGGCTGGAGAATTGGCGCTACTTTATCGCGGTGGCGAGCACGAAGCCGTTGCCCGAGGGGATGGAGGAGTATGTGATCCCGCCGCAGACCTGGGCCATATTCGCCGGACAGGGCGAGAGCGCCTCGATTCAGACGCTGGAGCAGCGGATCGTGACGGAATGGTTGCCGACCTCCGGCTACGAATACGCGGAAGGGCCCGACATCGAGGTATACCTGAGTGCGGACCCGCAAAACGCCAAGTACGAGGTTTGGATCCCCGTGCGGCAGGCGGATGCGAAGAGGTAAGGACGGCAAAAGTGCATACAGGCAAATCCCGTCTGATTTCTAACAGGAAGTCAGATGGGATTTTCATTGAAGCGATTGCCGCAAAGGACCCGCAAATCGCAGTCACCATTTGAGTTTATATTTCTTACCTGCACCTCCGCCAATAATATCAATCAGCCCATTTTCATTCATCTGATGGGCGAGCAGATAGGCTCTCGTCTTTTTGACATTCAACAGCTCCTGCAGTTTCGCACGAACATGATAACATCCGGTAGCATCACGGATGCCGTTTGTGATACGGGTATAGGTTTCATCCACATTATCGATTCCGGTCAAGTTTCCCTGATAGTTAATTCCGACTATTTCCAATTCACTTTGTATTCGCTGTTGGTGTGAAAATTCTATCTTATCATTGCCGTTTTCTTTGTATTTGGTGGGGATATTCCCGTTATTTCCGAGCCTATCATCACACAAACAACCTATGAACGCAGTAAAACGGCGTGACCTTCGGGTCGCACCGTTTTCTGCAACAAAGTAGTTACTTGTCACTATTAAGCCTTGCGGTTATACCGTTTTTGCTTTTGCGTTTCATTATATGCAGTCAACAGCAGTAATCTGAATGCCTTCTTTTTTGCTGTCAATACCTTAGCAGGTATTTGGGATCATCCTTGATGAGCGTGGCCACCATCGCTCGCAGCGGCTGCGTGCGCATGACCCGGGCGGTGGCATCGCCGAATTTCCCCAAAGTGAGCACGCCTTGCCGCATCGCGTCGGGCTCCAGCTTGGTGAACGTATCGGAGCCCAGCGGCGCGCAGTGGCGGAATTGCGGCGTGTAGAGCCGTTGGCCCTCGCGGTCGACGACGTACAGATCGGTCTTTTCTTTGGAAAGGGTGCCCTCGGCGTGATCCCATTCCTCAATGCCGTGGATAAATGTGTTTCGGCTGAAATTCACGCCGATCAGCAGGATCTGCGCGTTTTGTTGCCAAAGCTTATGGTATGCGCCGCCCTCGCCGCAGGGCGTATGGATGCGCTCTTCGCCGGAAACAAAATCCTCGGCTTGCGCGCCGAAGGCGGCCAGGGAATGCGTAGGGTGCAGCGAGCGCTGCACGCCCGGGCGCTTACGGAACAGCTCCGTCAACGCGCCGACGCAGGATGGCGTGTAGAGCACGTCCATCACCGGATTCTTCAAGCCCACGTTGCTCCATGTATGGCTGGGCAGCACCAGAAGGCCGCCTTGCATGTACGCCATCAGCGCATCGAGCACCGTATCTCCGCGGCCATCTACATCGCCGATGGCCTTATAGGAAAGGTGCGTCAGCAACGCGCCCTTCGGATCGATCCCCAATTTGCTCAGATCATCCAGCAAATTCTGTTTCGTATACATCGCTACACCTCATGCGTTTGTTTGCCTGACCATTATACCAGAAAAACCTCATATGTGAAATAACGCGGAAGAAACCGGGAAATTTTTTTACAGGAAGTTGCCGAAAAGCGGTTGGGTACTCGTCTAATCAGTGAGGAGGTGAGCGGGAGATGGAGGTTGTCACGGGCCCTGACAGCATCCGGGAGAGACGGCTCATATCCATGATGGAGCAGTACGAGGAACCGCTGCTACGCATGTGCTGCGTATACCTGCGCGACGGGGCGCTGGCCGAGGACGCGGTGCAGGAGACGTTTGTAAAAGCCTATAACAACCTGGATACATTTCGCGGAGAGAGCAGCGAAAAGTCGTGGCTGATGCGCATCGCGATGAATACCTGCAAGGACATGCGGCGCGCGGCGTGGTTTCGCTATGTGGACCGCAACGTGACGCTGGAGAACATCCCGGCGCCGACGAGCGAGCGGACGTATGAGCAGATCGAGCTGGCGATGGACGTGATGCGCTTGCCGGGCAAGTATCTGGAGGTCGTGCTGCTGTACTACTATCAGGGCATGACGACGAAGGAGATCTCCGAAGCGCTGGGCCTCCCGCAGCGCACCGTATCGTCGCGCCTGAAGCGAGCGCGGGAAAGGCTGCGCATCGAGCTGGAAGGGGGGCGGCACGATGGCTAACCGGGATCGGCGGGATAATGCAATCCGCCATGCGATAGACGCCCAGTTCTCCGGCGTGGTCGTGAATCTGAGGCTACGCAGACGCGTTCTGCGGGAAGTGAGGAGGAAAAAACAGGTGAAGAAAAAGATATCTCTTGGCTTGGTGATGGCATTGATGCTTGCACTGATGGCTGTTACGGCGTTGGCTACTGCTTTGAACCATTATTTCAGTGGGTTTGCCGAGCTGGAAGAGAACTATGGGGCATATGAACAATGGCCGGGATCTGCCAAGGTTGAGCTCGTTCAGCTGATGCTGGACGACGGCGTTATGACACAAGACGACGTACCTGACTGGCAAAGCAACCTATCGGAAGCGGAGAAAGAAAGCGTAGCAGACCAAGCTTTAGCGAATTACTTTGATGGCATGATATATTTGGACACCTATAATGCCATGACGCGCGAGCTAGGGCCCATCGAAGAATGGTCCGACGAACAGCGCGCTCTGTATACGTCATTGCTCGAAAAATACGGAAAGCAAAAAGCGGACTGGCCTGTGTATGTCGAGCCGGAGGGACGCGATCTAACCCGCGAAGAGGCGGTAGCGCTAGCCAGAAAAGCCGTGTTGGATGTATTCACGGTGGAAGAAGCCGCGTTAGACAGCATGGTAATCGACGCGATTTTCTCGATCGGTCCCACGAACGATTATGGTGCGCCGCCGGATGAACCGTTTTGGCAGGTGGATTTCGGATATGGAATGGCTTACCGCGTATATATGACGCGCGACGGAAAGATGCTCGGTTTATCTGCCCCACAGACGCTGTATATACCTTGGGGTTTTGATGTGATGGAAGATGCGATGATTGTAGAGCCAGGACACAATGATGCGACGCGCGAAACGGCTATTCAAAATGCCCGTAATGCATTGACGGAGGTGAAGAAGATATCCAATGATCAAATTGAATCCATGGATGCGACGGCACAGTTCTTCTACAGCGATTACTATTGCAACGGAGAAGAGCCTGTCTGGCTTGTGACTTGGAGCAAAGTCGGGCAGCCGGTATGGCGTGTGCTGCTGGGGTATGATGGAAGCCTTATAGATGTGGAGCCGGCCGGCAAATTTTTTGATAGCGTATTGCGGAGCTATGAGACGCTGTCAGATCTATGGCGCGCGCGTTGCGGTGAAATGGGCATGAGTGAGCTGTTTGAAAATAAGGACGGCAATACCTTCTATAGATGGTCACTTGAGGAAAAGGCTCAGTTTTCAAAAATTTGGATTCCTATTGTGGAAGCGTATATCGATGAGCATCCGTATTTTCAGGGCTTGGGCAGCGGCGTATGGGAATGGACGCGCAATGTATTTGGTTTACCTGATGCAGGAAGTATCAGGCAAGATCAGGCATTGCAGATCGCTTGCGATGAGGTGCAAAAGCGAACGGGCGATAACGCTTTAAAGGAGAGCGCGGCGTTCTTTTATGTCGTTACAGATACCCAGAACCCGCAGTGGCGCATCATGATCGATACGAAGAAGCAACAGTACTACGTGACAATCCATGCGTACGATGGCAATGTGCTCGGGTTTTATGAGCGCACGCAGGATTTCTATATCGGGGATTTCTTGATGTTACGATAAAAAATGGAGGCGGGGGAACGTTTTGTCCCCTCGCCATTCCGATACACCTTACAGGCTCATGACACCATGTTCCGTCAGATAGTAATAAGTTGCCAACCACAGGGCTTCCTTGGTATCAGGACCGACGATGCCGTCATCGTCCAACCCCGCATACTGTTGAAACTGAACAACCGCATTATAGGTATTCGTTCCAAAGATACCGTCTATCGTACCGACATTGTATCCCCTGTTGTCTAAGGCAATCTGGACGTTTTTGACATAGTAGCTTGTTTGCCCTTTTTTTAGCAACGAATTACCAAAAGCTTGCTCTTGCGTTTGCGGATGGGTATTATCGACCTCATCAGGATCCCAATACGACAGGAAGGAGGACATCATATAGCCATTATAGCCATTATACGATACCCTGTGCCATGTGCTGTTATAGGATTCAGCCTGAACAGCCGTTCCACGAGGAATGTTGATGAGTACAGTTCCGCTGGTGCTAGGGGAACTGCGTAGGCGAACCGTCTCGCGGACGGGGCAGTTGATGTACATCGTAGAATACGCAGCCAATGCCGTCGAGGCGAGCGCGAAGACAGAGACAATCACCAATGCGAGCGCAATAAATTTTTTCATACTATGAATCTCCTTTCAATTTTTATATGTAAGTAGGTTTGGGAAACGCCAAGCATCGTTTCAATGCTTGATTTGTACTATGAATCCTTGTAGAACATCCATCCTTGACGGATGGCAGCGGCCAAGCTCGTCTATTCGGATTCAGGCGCCTAGATCGTCCGGTTCAACGGAATCGCCCCCTTTTTTGCTTTAGGTCGTGGTGTTCGCCAAGCTTTCCGGTTCCCTCTTGGCTTGTCTATATTGTAAGGCCTGTGGCAGAAAATGAAAATTGAAGTGTTCAGGAAGAATCCGGGAAGTTTTGTACAAACGTCTTATTTGCGCAATCTATAAATATGCGCTGCGGCCTATTCGCCGCAGCGCATGCATCTATTTATGAACCGATCAATTCCTTTGCCTCGTCCAGCAGGTCGTCAAAGAGGGAAAGCACGATCTCCTGATGCGCCATGCAGAAGTTGACGATCTTTTTGATCGCGCAGGTTTGGTAGTATACGAGCCTGCGCTCCGTTCTGCTAAATTCGTTGTGCCACCGCTGCGTGAACTCAAAGGCTACCCGCGGCCACTCGTATTCCTCGATTATGTGCTTTTGAATGACAAAGCGCTCGTCCGCGTTTAGCAGGTTAAACCAGCTTTGAACCGTGGTGATCTTCATCTGCAGCAGGGTGAGCGCATCGCGTATGTCGGGGTTTTCCCTCGAATCGAGCCACCTTTCATAGAGATCGGCCTCCGCGATGAAGCCCTTATACTTGCTCAGAACAACCCTGACCAGCTCTTCCATCTGAATACCTCCTCATTTTTTGTCATGGGGCGCCTCTTTACAGGCCGAACGCAACGTGCTACAATTGAAAACGTCCTTGTAGAACATCCATCCTTTCGGGGATGGCAGCGGCCAAGCTCGTTTTACAAGGACTTTTTGCGTCTCCTCCTTCCGATGGTTTGTAGCCTTATTCTATAGGATACCTGTATTTTAGGGTACGTCGGCAGCGCGTCAGAAGGACGGCAATGTATGGACAAAGCGCGTTCATAAAAATCAAAAGGGGCCGATGCGGTTCGTTAAAACCCGCATCGGCCCCTTTGGCAACTTCTAAATGCTTTCGGTCGTCTCTTCCCCGGTTTCAATCAGATAATCGAGCCCGTCCTTAAAATGTACGTCGACAAAGCACCCAATCCGTTTGATCGCCTTCGCGAAAGTGCGCTGCAATGTGCGCTCGTCGCAGGAGATATCCCACTCCTCATGCTTGGCGAAGTAGTTGGCAAGCCCACGCCACGAAAGTCCCTCGATCAGTTTTTTCTCGACGACCGTTTTTTCGGCATCGGGCAAGATCGCCGTCCAATAATCGATCAAGGTGATTCTGCGCCTGAGAATGGCGTATCGATAGGCCTGGGCCGGTTGCTCCGGATCGCTCAGATCATCTATGCAATCGCGGAGAATGGCAATTTGCGACTCGTATTGACGCTTGTGCCTGATGATGGACACGATATTTTCCTCTGTCATTCCGATCACCTCCTTCGTACAGACGATATACCGTCCTCTACCCTATATAGTGCGTGTAAAGGCAAAAATGCTCTATTATTTGACAAAATTTTTTGCAAATTAAGATTATGACCTTGACTCAACGGAATAGGTTTATTTATTTCGGCCCATCATTAAAGTATGATGATTATGAAACTCAAGGCTATAACCATACATTAATGGCATGAATAAAAATATTTGGGAGACAGAGAACGATATGAAGCTAAAAAAGGGAAAGAAGAAAAAGGTCAACTACGTACGAGTGGGCAGGAATCTTAAGCGCGCCCGAACAAAGACAAAGATGACCCAGGCGATGGTCGCCGATGCTTTGGATATCAGCCCCTCATATTACAGCAATTTGGAACGCGGAGCGGATTGCATCAGCTTAGAGCGTTTGGTTGAGCTCTGTACACTTTTTAACGTGAAGCCTGGAGATATTCTAAACGATTGCTGCGACGAGCTGATGCTGTTGACCAGCACGGACCTTCAGGATGCGTGCAAAGAAAGAGAGGAACTGAAGCTGCTGATCGCTAAATGCCCTGATAGCCGACTCCGGTATTTGAAGGCTATGTGGATGGCGGCTTGCGAGATGGCGAAGGACAAGGGTAATTGAACACGAAAGGTAAGGAAGGGGACTGCCTGTGGATGAGAGAAACGAGTACTTAGACGCGCTTTTTCTACAACACAGAGACCGACTCATCAAATACTGCCTTCGCGTGGTTCGCTACGACCCACGCTATACCGGCCTGGTAGAAGACTGGGTTCAGGAAGCATTTTTAAGCGCTACTGAAGGCTACGACGCGTTTATGGATAGCCCGAACCAGTTTGGCTGGCTGGCCAGGTGCTGCAAAAACAGGATACTGACCGAGCTGAGGAATCGAAACGCAAGGAGAGAGCTCGCCGGCACGCATATCAGCCTGGAAAACAACGCGGAAGTCCCCGCTTCCGTGGATTATGTCCTCCGGCTGCTGAATAAGACCGACGCCGAAGACAGACTGAACCAATTGTGCGAGGCTTTAACGCAGAGCGAACGCTTGGTTTACGACGCCTACTTTGTAAAGGGTTACTCGATGGCGGAGACCGCCGAGCTGACGGGGCTGACCCTCTCCGCCGTGAAAAACGCTGTACAGAGGATACGCAAGAAAGCAAAAAGTTTGGGAATTTGATGTCTGGATAGAGTATTTTCGTGATCTCACGCACTATATAGAGTAAAAGGAGGGGAGCTTTTTGAATGGCGTATCAGGCCGCACAGCGGCAAAAATCTTAACCGCCATTGAAAACGGAGCATTGCCCGCAGCAGAAACGGAAAGGAGGCTTGAAAATCTAGTCGAGGCAGAGATAGCGCGTGAAGACGCCCCTGCCGATATGGAATTGATAGATGCCTGCGAAGATTTGCTCCTGGCGTTCCAAAGCGTCGAAAATCAGAAGCTGGTAAAAGCCATCCTCGCGCAGCCGACGAAGTCTATCAAGCGCCGAAGGAACGAAAAGACGCGCACCCACAAGGGCGATATGGCCAGACGTATCAGGCGCATTGCCTGCGCCGGGGCCGGGGTATTCGTACTCGTATGTTGCGCAAATATGGTTCGTTTGCAATGGCTAAGCGGCACTTCGAGCGAAGATGAACAACAATATATCATCCAGGGAAAGGGAATTGAGCCTAATTCTGTCGCCGGAGCGGATGGGGCGCGGGGCGAAGGACCGATTTCCTTTAGCACCGGCGACCTGCAGACGGCGCTGGATGCGCTGGATTTTGTGCCGCAAATCCCCACCTATGTACCTGCGGGCTTGACGTCCAACGCCTATAGCGTAAATAAGGTCAGCAGATATACGGTGTTTGCAATCGAATATGTGGACTCGGAAACAGAGACGCGCATGAGTTATGGGGCAATCTCCTATGCTGATTTAGATGACTTGCGGGTAGCGCTTGAGCAAAACAGGGAAGGCAACGAAATTGAAATCGACGGCAGCCTGGTTTACGTAACGGAGAATTACGAGCGTACGATATGCGTGTGGACGGAAGATTCTATATTATACATGCTAACCATTAGTGACAGCGAAATCAAATGGGAGGATGTATTCAACAGCATAAAATGATGCTTTGCAGTGACGAATCATGAGGAGGAAAATACGCCATGAAAAAAACGCATAAAACACTGTTGCTGGTTATAGTATCGGTTGTCATGATGGTTTGGGCAGCACAAGCATTCGCCTTCGATATCGTTCCATTTGCTGATGCGGTGTTTGACCGCGCGACAATTAATTTGTATGCGGATAAAGAAGTAACCTTTTCGGCCCAGACGGCTAGCAAAAAAGGTTCGATCTCGGTGACGGCCTGTTCTTTAGAGGAGAAGGACGGAAATAGGTGGAACCGTGTAGCTACGCTGACGCCGCCCGGTCATGTGGCGAAAGACACTTTTATTTACGACAGCGAGTGCGACTATAGCGCTAATATTTCAGGAGGCGGCCCTTATCGAATCAAGGCGACTTTTGATGCGGACGGATATAAGATCATCCGTTATTCAAATGAGAAGTCGTTTTGATTGATCAAGCGGGGCGCTCGCGTAGAACGGTATAAGGCCCCATGTCTGTATGCAAATCGGAGCCAGGCCCGGAAGCCTGGCTCTTTATTTTTGAAATTATTGCCGAAAATAGGCAAGTCTTTCGTCTAATAAGTGAATGCGTGCTGAGGGCGTTGCCATCGATCGCGTATCCTGGTTGTTGCTTTGAATGATCCGACGTGGATTTTAGGGCTGAAAGGAGATTTTGTTGTGAAGAAAAGAGTCTTATGTGGTTTGGCGCTATCATTCTTGCTGACGTTTCTGGCTGCGACAGCGCTGACGGCGGATCGGGATGCGCTGCACGATTATTTTGCAGCCTTTGCCAAGCTGGAGAGCGAGCATGGAAGCTACCGGAAGGATTGGGAGCCAGGGGTGAGGACGCAACTCGTTCAATGGATGCAGCTGTATGGACTGCGCACAGACGGCGAGCTGACGCATACGTTTCATCAAGCGAACGACGAGACAGAGCGGGATTCGATTGCAGAGGAGATCATCGAACTGTACTACGGCGCGCCGGATTACCTGCATTTGGAGACCGTGATAGGCAGGGAGGCTGGGCCAGAGGGCGATCTCATTTGGACGCAGGCAGACAGCGAGCAGTTGGCGGCGCTGACGGACAGAGATGACTTAACCCCGTTGATGATTCCTGGGAAAGAGGATGCGTCCTTATCCGTCGCGCTGGATACCGCAAGAAAGGCGATTGCGGAAAAGGACCCTGAGCATGTCGATGCGGATTTTTTTGAAAGCTGCATTACAGAGCATTACTTTACCAAGCAGGCGCCCTACGATGAGCCCGTATGGTATATACAGTTCCATCAAGATCCGCCCGGCGATGAGTTTGACTATCAGACCTACTCCATTACGCTATCCCGAAAGGGCGAGCTGCTCGAAGCGAGCACGCCGCCGCTTGGCAATCCGCTCAACGAGCGCTTTGACGCGCTGTTGACAGAGCGCGGCCAATGAATAGAAGGATACGGCGTGGAGCCGTCTTTACGCTGATTACGCTGAGCATCCTTTTATATCCCGTGCTCGCACATATGGGTGAACCTAAAACCTGGCTTACAGAGATCTATCAGGAGCCGAATTCGTATTTTTACGACTCGCTGCCGGTGCCTGACGGCGTCTTGCTCTCCGGCTATGTTGTGCGCGAAAAGGGCTTCGACATTGAGGCATACCTCGATCGCTGCAGGCTATCCAATCGCTTCGACGAGCACGCGCCGATCGATGCGGTCGTGCGCAAATACGATCAGGCGGGCAACCTGGTATGGGAATATAAAGTGGAGCCCGGCGAGCCTTTGCCGGTCGTCGACTTACAAGTTCCGCTGTTTGATAACGACGTGCTGATCAAATATTGCACCTATCAAAGCTACATCTGCTCTTGGAATGATGCCCAATGCTTTATCCTTGACGCAAAAGGGAAGAGGATCGAGCTTCCGGACGCCATCGGCTTTATCGACGGTCATTCTGCCGTATGGAAGACGGATGACCGCCTAATCATTCAGCATTATAAGGATAATGGTATGAGCGAGTATCGAAGCTACGTTCATAAGGAGGGCAATCTGGAAAAAGAGTGGCATAGGGAGTATATGGCGCTTCGATATTTTCTTGGGAACGATATGGTGGCAATGGACGCGGGATTTGTATTTGTAGGCGGCTATGCCCCTGAGGCGACCGATTTTGCTGCCGCGGCTTTTATGCTCGATCGGGCGGGGGAGCTGATCTGGAATTCGGTCTATGAGCAGAAAAAGACATTGTTTGACGCCGCAACCGTTACGGCGGACGGGAATGTGCTTGCAAGCGGCGTCAAAATTACGCCGGATGTGCCCGAAAAGCCTGATAACCCGCTATTGGTGAAGCTGTCCGCGGATACCGGGGTGGTTTTTGATGAGACGGGGCCTTCAATATAGAAGTAAATAATGAAAATTAAGTGACTTCAAAGTCAGGCTTTGGAGTCATTACCATTTAATTTTTGATTTACCTTAATTTTTAGCTTATTTAAGCGTCTAAATGTATAGAAGGAGGTGGCGCAGATGGAAGTTGTCACGGGCCCGGACAACAGTCTCGAAAACCGGCTAGTTTACCTTATGGAACAATATGAAAAGGACCTTCTGCGAATGTGTTGTGTATACCTGCAGGATTTGTCGCTTGCTGAAGATGCTGTGCAGGAGACCTTTCTAAAGGTCTATAAAAATCTCAATGATTTTCGTGGCGATTGTAATGAAAAGACTTGGCTGATGCGCATCGCTATTAACACCTGTAAGGACATGCGACGAAGCGCTTGGTTTCGCTTTGTCGATCGACGAGTGACGCTGGATAGGCTGCCGACGCCGTCTTCTCCAAGTTCTATCGCGAGCATTGAATTGACGATGGAGGTAATGCGGTTACCGCGAAAACTCATGGAGGTCATCTTACTGTACTATTATCAGGGGATGAAGGTGTCGGAGATTGCTCAAGCTTTGGGAATATCACGGCCCGCTGTTTCCCAGCGGCTAAAAAAGGCCAGAGGTAAACTGCATGCTGCATTGGAAGGGGGGCGTAAAGGTGAATAACAAGGATTTGCGATCAAATCGCATTCGTTACGCGATCGACGAATGCCTATCCGGCGTCGATAAATTGCCTACCCTTCAATATAAGGTATTGCAAAAAACGAGAGGAGATGTAAAAGTGAGAAAGAAGCTGTCTGCAGGCTTGTGCCTAACTATTATCTTAGTGCTTGCAGCAATGGGCGCTGTTGCAGCTGCGCTGCTATCTGCAAGGGATATTGTCGAAAAACAAGCAATTCCGATGGCTAGTCAAAGCGCTGGAGATACTTACAGCGTAGAAGAGACGCGAGAGCTTCTTGTCTTGGCTGAAGAAAACGGAATTACGCTATCGGATGAGGCGAAGGAGAGCATTTCTAGGTATCTGAAGCATGACAAGGGCTATTATAAAGAAGAGATGATCATGGCTTTGGCAAAGGCTGAATTTGGCGATGATCCTACCACGTGGTCGTTGGAAGAGCAAAAATGGTTTGATGATGTATGCGTAGCAATTGGGGTTATCTCTGAGTCGGAAAAATCCATACCCGAAGGTGGCGAAGAGGCGAAGTATACTATGATTCAGGCCTCGTCGGACTACATTCGGAAGACTTATGACATAGGTGCACCACTGGATGATCCATCGAAATATAAGATCGGAACGCAATATTTGAATGGCGACGTTAACGGTGAATATAGCGGTATGTACTGGGCTATTGACTATTCGCCCTTGTATCTTGAAGGTGCGGAATATTGGGTTTATATGCGCGAAGACGGTACCGTTCTTAGCGACACTAAACGACCGGGTCTTGAGAAAACTTCAACTGTAGATGATGTTTTAAGCACTTATTGTAATGTTTTCGGCTCAGAACATAATTGGGATCAAAGCATATTAAGGGCTTTTAAAGAATCAGCTATGAAAACTACAGATACAAATAGTAGAGCATATCTTTGTTTGATGAAAACACATTATCCTGATATTCCGGTTAATGCAATCAATAAGGAACAGGCACATATTTTGGCCGCAAAGTATGTGGGGTTCGAAACTCATGCTAATGGACATGTGTTTCTTATCGACGATAAACCTCATCCTGTATATAAAGTTATGGTTGTACAGAATGGGGTATCCTGGTCTGTCGAAATTGATTGTGTTACGGGCGAGATCAAAAGTTCTAGATTACTAGACGGCCAGCATAAAAAATGGTGGATGCGAATGGTGCTCTGGGAAGTCTCTGATAATGTAGATAAAATATGGGTTGACAATTCTTTATCGGCTGGTTAATCAGTAAAAATGGGGGCTGGATATACCTGCTATCCAGCCCCGCTGATTGGATTAGTTGAAGCAGACCTTGTAAAGATATTCCTTAGTTCGGTTTCCTGCGACACCATCAGCAGTTAAGTTGTTTGCCCTTTGGAAATCTTTAATAGCAGTAACGGTTTTAGCACCACAGATGCCATCACACGAGAGCGAGGTGCCAAGGGTTCTATTGAGTGATGCCTGTAGTTCATCACAACCTGCATATTTGGTACTCGTAAGCTTATGATCACGCGTGCCGTACATTTCGATCCAAAGAGTATCCGATGGAATGCTATTTACCAAGTACTCGCTGGAAATGTACCCATTGTATTCCTGTCTTTTTACAGGATCATAGTAAGTTACGGAAGACCAACCATTCGATGTGGAATTTACATAGATCGCTGATCCATAGGTGGCTGTAGCCAGAACTCTGCTACCGGTGCTGGCAGATGCACGAATGTTAACCGTATGACCGGGCCCATCCGAGACTTTGACATACTTGGTGGTAGTGGCTGCCATAACGGGAATCGCGATGGCGAACAGAGAAACGGCGACTAGCGCCAGGGCAACGAGCTTCTTTATAAATTTCATGGTTATACTCCTTTCAAATTGGGTGCACTTAATAGAACTAAGTGCATCTTAGTTTCTGGTTTTTTATTGGTGTTCAAGTGGTTGCTCATGGTTGAATCCTTGTAGAACATCCATCCTAAGCAGATGGCAGCGGCCAAGCTCGTCTATTCGGATTCTGGCCTCAAGATCATCAGTTCAATGGAATCTCCCCCTTTTTAGCTTTGGGACGTGTTGTTCGCCAAGCTTTCCGGTTCCCTCTTGGCTTGTCTATATTGTAAGGCATAAGGGATAAAATGAAAATTGAAGTATCCAGGAAGAATTCGGGAAGTTTTGTACCCAAGCATTTTTAAGCCCGTCCTCTACAAGTGGAAAGAAAAAAGGCAGGCCGGATTGGCTTCCGGCCTGCTTTCTATATAAGTGTACGCGCTAAAGGGTAATACGTCGAATGAGGACATATAGAGAATTGCCATTTAATTGACGGGAAATGGAAGTACAATCGTTTAATAGGCAAGGGGTAATAATCGACGGCTTTGCGCGGGGCGAACGAACAGCCCCTGCGCGCGGAAGGAGAAGCTATGATGCAAAAAATGAAGGTCGTTTTTCAACGCATCAAGATCACGGTGGTCGCATTGCTATTGGTATCGTTTGTCCAGCCGTTCATGCTCGCGGCATCGGCGGAGGACGATATCTACCATCAATACATCCGCAAGCGGGCGGAAATGCTCAAGGCGTTGGGCGATTATCAAACGTGGCCCATTGAGCGCAAGGCTGAGCTCGATCAGGTGCTGATAGACGGGGATTATTTTGCACGGCTGAGCGATTCGGTCGTCAACGTACGCCCAACGGAGGATGACCTGCCCATGGAGTCTGCAAAGGAAATAGCCGCGGCGGCCATTGCGGAGGAATTCGCGGTTGATCAGGCGCTCGTAGAAACCTGGCATGTGGATTATGCTTTTTGGGAGCTGACTTCGGGGCGTCGATGGATGCTTTTGTTTACGGAAGAAAAAGCCGGGGCGGGGCATACGTACGATGTCTATCGGGTAGAGATTGAATCTCCGTCCGGCGAGGTCGTCGCCTGCTTTCAGGAGGAGCACGGCGCTGGCGAAGCGATAGGCGGCACTGAGAAGGAACCGGATTATGTGGCCGTTGGAAAAGAAGCGGCCATAGATATAGCCCGAACGTATCTCCGCGAGAATGTGGCAGAGGCACATCGACTTACGGACGAAATAATTTCCGCTTTTTCGGTTGGCGCCGGTTATGTATCTGAAGGGGACGAGACAGGCTTGTGGCTGGTATCTTTCGTGCCGTCCGATCCGGTACTGTACGAATACTTTGGTTCAATTTGCATAACCGTATCGGCGGATACCGGCGAAGTCATGGAAATAGACGATTCATCAAACGGCTGACGCCCCTTAGGCTGTTCGCGGCATTTTTTGACGATCCGGGGAATCGTCGCCCAATGCGTATCGCCCCCTTGACAACGGCACAGACCTGCGCTATACTCACGTTATCAAGATGAGATGGGAGTTGGGAAGATGCGGAAGACTTCTTGCTGATGTGTGGATGCGGCACAGGCGCGGCGAAAGCCGTCCGTTGTGCTGCCCGCCTGCAGGAAGCGAGCCGCGTTTTCCCAGCCTTTTTGCGCGCGCATGCGCTCTTTCGCGGGCCGTGGGAAGCTTTGCTTTCTGCGGCCTGCTTTACTTTTGAAAGGGTGATGCCATATGGCGCTGATTGACGTATCCCATCTTACATTTGGCTATGACGGCAGCTTTGAGGACGTGTTCGAGGACGTGTCCTTTCAGATCGATACCAGCTGGCGGCTGGGCTTCACGGGCCGCAACGGGCGCGGGAAGACGACCTTCTTGCGACTGCTCATGGGGGCTTACCCCTATCAAGGCACGATTACAACGCCCGTGCAATTTGAGTACTTTCCGCTGGAGGCGCCCGACGAGAGCCTTACCACGCTGGAGGTGGCGGAAAGCCTGAACCCGGGTATGGAGCAATGGCGCTTTGAGCGAGAACTCGGCCTGCTCAACGTGGACACGGGCGTCCTTTGGCGTCCCTTCGATACCCTTTCGGGCGGCGAGCGCACGAAGGTTATGCTGGCGCTGCTCTTTCTGCGCGACCACCGTTTTTTGCTCATCGACGAGCCCACCAATCACCTGGATATGCAAGCGCGGGAACAGGTCGCCGCATACCTGCGGCGCAAGAGCGGCTTCATCCTCGTATCGCATGACCGGGCTTTTTTGGATGCATGCGTAGATCACGTATTGTCCATCAACAAGACGGGCGTTCAGGTGGTAAGCAGCGATTTTTCGACCTTCATGTACAACAAGGCGCTGCGCGAGCAGTTCGAGCGGAGTGAAAACGAACGCCTGCGGCGCGACATCGGGCGGCTCGCCCAGGCGGCGCGCGCGACCGCAGGCTGGTCCGACGCGGTGGAAAAGACGAAGAAGTCCGCGGGGGACAGCGGCTATGTCGGCCACAAGTCCGCTAAGATGATGAAGCGCGCCATGAATGCCGAGACGCGGAAGCTGCGCGCGGTGGAGGAGAAGAAGGGGCTGCTCAAGGACGTCGAGACCGCTGAACCGTTGACCATGCATCCCGCTGCCTTTCGCCAGAGCAAGATGGTGGAAGCGCTGGACCTGTCCATCGTCTACGACGGGCGGGAGGTGACGCGGGGCGTACGCTTTAGCGTAAACCGCGGGGAGCGCATCGCGCTCTCGGGCCCCAACGGCTGCGGCAAATCGAGCATATTGAAGCTCATCGCGGGGGAGGCGATCCCCCACGGCGGGACGCTTCGCGTCGCCAGCGGCCTCATCGTATCCTATGTGCCGCAGGACATGCATTTTCTCACGGGCTCGCTCTACGATTATGCGCGCGCGTGCGGGGTGGACGCTACGCTGCTGCTGACGACGCTGCGTACGCTGGACTTCTCTCGCGCGCAATTTGAGAAGGACATGCGCGATTTTAGCGCCGGGCAGAAGAAAAAGGTGCTGCTCGCCCGCAGCCTGTGCGAGGAAGCGCACCTGTTCCTTTGGGACGAGCCGCTCAACTACATCGACCTGTACTCGCGCATGCAGCTGGAGGCGCTGATCCAGGACAAGCAGCCTTCGATGCTCTTCGTCGAGCACGACCGGGCGTTTGTAGACGCCGCCGCGACGCAGCGCATCGCGCTGTGAGACGGGGCAGCGGTTTGAGCGCGGTTGCATGGCCGGTATGACCTGGGCGGCTCGCCTCTATCAAAAAACGCAGACGCCCAGGAGCCCCAGCGCGGCGAAAAGCTGCGCGCAGTCGCGGAAGCCTTGGATATAACACGCCTCCGACTCCAGGTCTGAGAGGTCGTCGTCGTCCTCGTAGTGGTTGAGAATAAACCGGCGGTTTTCCTCGCTGAGCCCATCAAGCAATGTACGCACCTTGGCTTCGTTATCGCTTTGCCGTTGCTGAATTTGCTGATAATGCGCGTCTTTCGCCAAGGAATCAAAGGCGACTTCCTGACGCTCAAAGATATAAGATCGATAGGCTTTGAGATCTTCTTTGGTCATGGCAAACAGACCCCTTTCGTTTTCTTGTGAGGGAGCGGATGCGTGTGGTATACTATATGATATGCTTCAGGCATGCTGGACGCCCAATAGGATCGCTTTTCTTTCGAGTATTGCGTGGAATCATTTTCGGCGATAGATTGATTATACACATGTACTGGTGTATTTGCAACTGGCAATAGCGCCAAACAAGCACACGTACATGTATGCGCTGCATAGAGGAGAAGGATTATGACAATTAGTGAAGCAAAAAAGCAAGCTAACGCAAAATACAATGCGAAGACGTACAAGCGGATCCCCCTTGACCTGCGTCATGAAGAAGCGGAAAAGGTACGCTTGCATGCTGAAAAGCATGGAGAGGCGGTCAATGCATTTATCAAAAGGGCCATCCGTGAGACGATGGAGCGGGACGGGGAGCTATAACGATCTCCGAGTAAAAGCAGAACGACCGGAAGGCTTAGGGCTCATGGCAAACAGACCCCTTTCGTTTTCTTGTGGGGGAGCGGATGCGTGTGGTATACTATTTAAAAAAGGGAAGCACTTTTTTGCGATAATAGAATTATACATTAGTACTAATGTGCATGTCCATTGACAGAACTGCCGAATATATTAGTACTAATGCGTTTGGAGGTCACAAAATGTCGCTCACAGAAGCCCAGAAGCGTGCAAATGCGAAGCATATTGCCAGCCACTATAAGCGTATCCCATTGGACGTAAAAATCGAAGATGCCGAAAAGATTACTACTCATGCAAAAAACAGAGGGGAATCCGTTCGGAAGTTTATATTACGGGCCATCCGTGAGACGATGGAGCGGGACGGGGAGCTATAGCGATCTCCGAGACAAAGTTGAGCAGACGATGGGCGCGATCCTCGCCAGCCCCGGCAAAGCACGCTTTTTCCGCTAAAACAGGGACATATCTCCACTGAGCTACGGGCGGGCGCGCAATGCGCGCCCCTACTATGCCGTGTCATCTAAAACTTAATAATTGGATAAAGACGTTTAAGCTTAAGGCAAGCGTTAGCGGTAGTAAACTTCCGGTCGACACGACGTGTTGATCATCACGAGATGAAAATCATGCACGACATCATTTCTTCTCTCGCTTGTAAGGTTTTAGATAACATGATACACTACATGGATGTGATGCTTTTTTGGCTAAAGAAAAGGACATTAGGTTCCTTTCGCTTTTTTGTGAGCGCAGAGGCATATTGGTGTTATTGCTGGGATAAGGAGGGCTAAGGAGAATGGAGCTGACATTTACAAGGGCCTGTATGTGCGATTGGCAGACCGTCCGCTCGGTGCGAGACCGGGCGTTTTATGCGGACTTCGAACGCTTTGGTCACTGCCCGGGCTACGCAAGGCCGAAGGAGCGGGTGATAGGCGGAATCCTTTGCCGCGACGAATACCTGATTTATTGGGGACGTGAGGCGGTGGGAGGCCTCTGCGTGCGTCATGATCCCGGCAACGTCTGTCACTTGGGCTCGCTTTGCGTGGTACCGGAATATCAGGGGCGGGGCATCGGCACGCAGGCGATCGCCTTTATGCTGCGCCGCTTTGCGGACGCCTCCGCCTATACGCTGGATACGCCCGCAGATAAGGCCGAAAATCGCCGCTTTTACGAGCGCGCCGGCTTTCGTGCGGTCGGCTTCAAAGAGGACGGCGGCGTGCGTCTGGTGGATTACGAGCTCAGGCCGGCGCCCTCGCCCAACGCATCAAAACGGAGGGAACCCAATGGGCGATGAGATCATGCAAAGCGGAGAAATCCTTTTATATCAAAGCGAGGGCGCTAAAACGTTTGTAAACGTCGTGTTTCAAGACGAGACGTTCTGGCTGACACAAAAAGCGATGGCAGAGCTTTTTGATGTCAATGTTCCGGCCATCTCTAAGCATCTACAGAACATTTACGAAGAAGAGGAACTGCAGAGGGCTGCAACCATTTCCAAAATGGAAACAGTTCAAAATGAGGGTGGTCGAAATGTAAAACGTATTTTGGATTTTTACAACCTCGACGCGATCATCGCCGTAGGCTATCGCGTAAACGCCAAGAAGGCCACCGGTTTCGCCAATGGGCGACCCAAACCCTGAAGGAGTTTATTCAAAAGGGCTTCATCCTCAACGACGACATGCTGAAGAACGGCCGTTCCTTTGGCAAGGACTACTTCGACGAGCTGCTCGAGCGCATCCGCGAGATCCGCGCCAGCGAGCGTCGGGCTTATCAAAAAATTGCGGACATCTTTGAACAGTGCAGTTACGACTACGATAAGAACAGTGAAACGACGAAGACCTTTTACGCTTTTGTGCAAAACAAACTGCATTTCGCCGTTACGGGTAAAACGGCCGCAGAATTGATCAGTGAACGCGCCACTCTGAATAGCCCAACGAGGGGAAAATCCTGAAAAGCGATACCCTGGTGGCCCAAAATTAAAAGGAACTCTCGCGACTCAACCGTTTGGTCACCATGTTCATCGACTACGCGGAGCTGATGGCTGAGGACGAACAGCTCATGTCGATGCGCGATTGGCTGGAGGAGACCGACCGCTTTCTTGCCAACAATCGCCGCAACGTGTTGGAAGGGAAGGGCGGCGTTTCGCACGAAGAGGCAGTGCAACGGGTCAGCGGGATCTATAGCGAGTTTCGCAAGAGACAGGACGCGCAATACGTCTCCGAGTTTGACCGGGAGACGGTTAAGTATCTCAAAGGCAGCATGGATAAAAACTAAATAGATAGGAAACGCCCGGCTAAAACGGCCGGGCGGCTTTACTATCGGGCGGCAAGGACGCCGCCCCTTTTTATTGACCACTATCGAAAATATTTTAACGAATTTTCGCCAGGATATGGACATTTTGGCTTGATTGTGTTAGAATCAAAACGAATGACCAGTCAGTCATTTTCCGGACCGGGAGGAGGATGGGCATGCCGGGCGTTACAGATAAACGCGGCGCGATCCTGGAGGCTGCGATCGACGTGTTTGTGCGCGACGGGTTTGAGGCGGCCTCCGTCGCGGATATCGCGCAGGAGGCAGGCGTCGCGAAGGGCACGATTTACCTGTATTTCGAATCGAAGGATCACCTCGTCGAGCAGACGTTCTGGCATTGCCATCAGATGGATTTCGACGCCATTCAGGCCGGGTTGGAGGCTTTGCCCACGGCGATGGACAGGCTTTGCCAGCGGGCGCGCAGCGCGATTGGCTGGCGGCTTGCGCATCCGCGCGAGGCGGCGATCGAATCGATGTACTTTTCCTCGCCGCGCTTTGGCGGGCGCGTGCGCTATTCGCGCCAATTCCTGCACTCCGCGGCGGTCGACCATATTGTAGAGGCGGGGATCGAGGGCGGCGAGTTCAAGGAGCTGCCCATCCCGATGCTGGGCGAGATCTTCTACAGCGTCGCCCGGGCAATGCTGTACCACTTCGAGCAATTTCCCGAGCAGCTGGAGGACGACGCATTCTGGGCGCGGTGCCGGGCCGTCTTTACGGGCGCGCTGGGCCGGGAAGGCGAAGCGTAGGCGAAGGGCGAAGGCCCTTTCCGATAGGAAAAAATGAGGAGGACAAAAGATGGGTATGAAGAGGATGCTGTCCGTCCTGCTGTGCGTAGCGCTGCTGCTGACGGGCGCAGGCGCAATGGCGGAGGGCGCCGCCTACACGGCGGGCACGTATGAGGCCGCGGGCAAGGGCATGGGCGGCGACGTGAACGTGGCCGTCACCTTCACGCAGGACGCGATCACCGAGATCGTGGTGGGCGAGCACAACGAGACCGCGGGCATCTGCGAGAGCGCGATCGATCGCATTCCGGCGGATATCGTGGCGCACCAATCGCTCCAGGTGGATGCGGTCGCCGGCGCGACGATCACCTCCGATGCGATTTTACAGGCCGTCGCTTCGTGCGTAGAGCTGGCGGGCGGCGACGTGGAAGCGCTGAAGAACAAGGAAATCGTGAAGGAGCAGCTCGCGGACGAGACGCTTGACGCCGACGTCGTGGTCATCGGCGCGGGCATCGCGGGCCTCTCCGCGGCGATCGAGGCCGCGCAGGCGGGTGCGCGCGTCGTGCTGGTGGAAAAGATGGCCGCGACCGGCGGCGCATCCATCACCTGCGGCGGCGAGATCCTGGCTGCGGGCACGCAGCTGCAGAAGGCGCAGGGCATCGAGGACAGCGCGGCGGCGCTGGGC
Organism: Bacillota bacterium; assembly: GCA_023404715.1. Taxonomy (GTDB): domain Bacteria; phylum Bacillota; class Clostridia; order Christensenellales; family Aristaeellaceae; genus Beduinella. The sequence goes on from JAEYAR010000152.1 coordinate 27,800, forward strand.
GACCTGTGGATTCAGAAGGGCGAGGGCCAGGTGAACGAGGAGATCTTGCGCTACGTCGCGGATCACAACGCGGAGACGATCGACTGGATGGTCGAAAACGGCGTGGAGTTCATGGGCGTCACGACGCCGACCTCCTACCCCTGGCAAAACCCCATGCGCTGCCACAAGACGGCGTCTGGCAGCGGCGCGGGCTTCATCCTGCCGCTGACGGACAAGGCGCTGGCGCTGGGCGTGGATCTGCGTCTGGAGACCCCGGCGAAGTCCCTCATCGACGAAGGCGGCGTGATCAAGGGCGTCGTGTGTGAAAACGCGGGCCGTACGGTCACGGTCAACGCGAAGAATGTCATCCTCGCCACGGGCGGCTACGGCAACAACATCGACCTGGTGAGCGAATACGCGCTGCCCGAGGTGCCCAAATACGGCGTGCGCGTAGGCGAGGCGAACCAGGGCGACGGCCTGATCATGGCGCGCGACGCGGGCGCGCAGATCGTCTCCGGCGGCGGTGCGATCGCGTTGGCCATCGAGATGGGCCCGACGATGTTCTTCGAGCCGTACGGCCAGTTCCTCTACGTCGACCGAGAGGGCGAGCGCTTCATGAACGAGGCCGAGTACTGGTTCGCGCGCACGCGCAAGCTGTACGAGCGCGGCGGCTACTACTACCTGCTCGCGGACGGGAAGAACGAAAACCCGGGCTGGGCCGACGCGGTTGCCCAGGGCGCTGCAACGCAGGCGGACTCCATCGAGGCGCTCGCGGAGGCCATCGGCGTGGATGCGGCCAAGCTGGCCGCCACGGTCGAGACCTACAACGCGGCCTGCGCGTCGGGCGTGGACGAGCAATTCGGCAAGCCCGCGACCAATATGGGTATGTATTTGACCCAGGCCGCGACGGATGAAAACCCCGGCGTCATCCGGCAGGAGCTGCAGGAAATGCAGCTGCTCACGGCGCTCGATACCGCGCCCTACTACGCGGTGAAGGTGAGCCTCAACTCCCTGTCCGGCACGTTCGGCGGCCCGAAGGTCAACCTAAACGGACAGGTGATCGCTACCACCGGCGACGTGATCCCCGGCCTGTACGCGGCGGGCGAGGTCGCCAGTGGCGAGCTGTTCTACAAGGAATATCCGTGCTCCGGCTCGGCCATCCAGCTCTATTGCTCGCTGGGCCGGCTGGCCGGCACGGCGGCGGCGCAGGAAGCGCTGGGAAAGTAATAGGATATATGCGCGTTAGATAAAAACGCCCCCGCAGGTGCCAGAAGCACTTGCGGGGCTTATTTTTGTTGTCGCGTTGCGGGTGTATTGATTGAAATGATTTGGATTGGTTGGACAATTTCTCCAAATATATTTTTGAAAAACCAAAATCATTCCACCAAAACCAAATTGTTTATACTTGCTGTGATACTACAAAAGTGTATACTATAGACAAACGCATCTAGATGTTGTTCGAGGCGAATACGGCTTGCGGAGTGGCTGCCGAAAAAAGCCGTGTAGGATGTAATCGATAAGGAGGAATCTATCCATGCGAAAAATGACCGCGATTTGTCTGGCGCTCGTTCTGCTTTTGGGATTGCTAGGCTCCGCATCGGCGTCGGATGAACCGGCGCAGGCGTCGGATGTCACCACGCTCACCGTCTTTATCGACAAGCCCAATACCGTACCCGGATGGAAGTGGGGAGATGACGAGGTATCCCGGGAAATTACGCGGCAAACGGGAATCCGGCTTGAGGTAACCAACGCGACGACGACCGACCATCAGGAGCTGGCAACGCTCCTGTCGTCCGGAAAATTTGCCTATGACATTATCGTCACCAATATGTACGGCGCTATGCCCAACATGCTCATTGCTCAGGGGTTTGCCGCGCCGCTAAACCAATTGGCCGACGAATACTGTCCCGAGTTCTGGGATGTACTTCCGACCGACGAGGATAAAGTACTCAATTGGGACGATGGGAACCTTTACTACGTTGTCGATCAATTTGGCGATGTAGAACGCCTCGACGAATTGAAGGAACCCTTTTCCCCTCAAGCATCCTTTTTGGTGAATACGCAAGCGCTTAAAGAGCTTGGCAATCCGAGCATTTCAAACTTTGAAGAGCTCAAGGACGTGCTCAAACAGGTGAAGGAGCAATACGGCACGGCATTCCCGTTATACGATGGAAATATTTCCAATGCAAATTCCGAACAGAACCTGGCGCAGGTAATCAATCGCCTGATGGGCGGCACCAATGTTTATTCCATCCAGGAGGATGGGACGGTTCAGCTCAATTTTCAAGATGAAGCGTATTATAAAGCGGTTAAGTACATCAACAGCCTCTATCGTGAAGGATTGATCAACGCGGAAAACTTTACGGTAACGCCTGAACAGTTTAAGCAGTTGATGTCCGAGCGGCAGGTCTTCGCCTATATTGGACATTTCTGGCAAGTGCTGTCCGGTTACGACGGCGGCCTGCTGGCGGATGCACCATATCAATGCGTGGATTATCCCATCGCCTCTGATACGGACCCGAAGAATGTAAAACTTTTAAACTCCTATTGCAGCGTAGGGGTCGAGAATGCGGTCTTCATCAATGTCGACAGCAAAAACCAGGAAGACGCCATTCGGTATCTGACCTATCTGTTGTCTGATGCCGGGCAAATTGTGACGCGCGAGGGCGTGAAAGACGTTACGTATACATTGGACGACGAGGGGATTCCCCATCCCACCCAGCTACGTCTGGAGTACGAGAGCGGCCCGGTCGATAAGCTGTTAAGGGAACTTGGAATGAACAACCAGCAAGTCCAATGGCTACCCTCTATGTGGATTTATTCCCTTGCCCGGCATCTGCGCATCGATAACGAGCCCTACTATGCAGCATTCCTGGATACGGCTCGCCCCTATTCCAGCTGGGAGCGGTTGAATATCCTTTCTGGCATCCTGACCGATGCGGAGCTTATGGCGACCTATACCCAGATCATCACCCTTTGGAACAACGCCTTGCCTTCCTTATACCTGGCCAACTCGGATTTGGAGTTCGAAGCAGCCTATGAGAAGCTGATCGGCGACGCAAAGATGTTGGGCCTTGAAAAGCTGGAGGCGGCGTATACCGCCAACTACACCAAGTATTTGGAGCGAGGCGTGCAATAATCGCAGCGAACCTGACGGTGAACCGGGGGAACGGAGGCTCTCACCATTCCCCCGGTTTCATACCCGCTGGAAAGGAAGTGCAAGCATGTTACGACAAATCAGGGCTTTGGGCCGGCAAATGCGAGCGGAAAAATACTTGCATTTGATGATCCTCCCGATCATCGCTTGGCTGATAATCTTTCATTACGTTCCCATTTTAGGTACCCAAATTGCGTTTAAAGATTATATGTTTCGAAAGGGGGTCTACGGCAGCAGTTGGGTGGGGCTAAAGCATATCCAGGCGATTTTCAACGATCCGATGATGGGGCAAGTGATCGTTAATACGTTGGGGATGAGCTTGATCAAGGTGATCTTTAGCTTTCCCATGCCCATCCTATTGGCTTTGGCGCTGAGCGAACTGCCGTTCCCAAAGCTGAAGCGTACCCTTCAAACGGTGAGCTATTTTCCCCATTTTATCTCGTGGACCGTCGTCGCTTTGATGGCTACGGTGTGGCTATCGCCTACGACCGGGTTTGTAAATGATTTGCTCGTTTCCTTGGGCATTCTGGAGAAGCCTTATCTCTTTTTGGGGAGGCCGGAGGCCTTCTGGTGGGTATCGCTCGGATTGGACATTTGGAAGTCGACGGGCTATATGTCGATCATTTACTTATCGGCGATCGCGGGCATTAGCCCGGAGATGTATGAAGCCGCCACCCTTGATGGAATTACCCGTTTTCAGCGGATCATCTATTTAACGCTCCCCAGCATTTTGCCGACCATCGTGATTATGGCGGTTATGAACATCGGAAACATGCTCAACGGCGGGCTGAACGGATCTAATTTTCAAATCAGCTATTTACTTGGAAACACGCTCAACAATGCCCGATCGGAAATACTCGACACATATGTTTTGAGGATGGGCGTCTCTCTGGGCCGTTTCTCCTATGCGACGGCGGTGGGGCTATTGAAAGGCATTGTATCCATGCTTCTTTTGCTGGCCGCAAACTTTGGTAGCAAAAAGCTGACCAGCCAAAGCTTTTTTTAGTCCGAAGGGACCGGTAGATTCGACCATGAAAGGAGGATGTTTATGTTGAAAAAGACCCGTCAGGCGCATGGGGTGAAAGCGTTTAACCTGATCAATATCCTGCTTCTTGTATTTTTTTCGATCTTGGTGATATTTCCATTCTATAACTGTATTGTTCTTTCGTTTAATAATGGGATGGACGCGATGCGGGGGAGCATTTATTTCTGGCCTCGGCAGTTCACAATGGAGAATTACAGCCAAGTGTTGGCGCAGCCGATTTTTACAAAAGCGGCAATTAACTCCATCGCCCGTACGCTCATCACGACGGTCTTGGCGATTATCTGTACAGCTGCGTATGCGTTTGTACTGACCCACAAAAAACTGGCTTTGCGCAAGCTGTATTTGACGCTGGGCCTCATCACCATGTACTTCAGCGGCGGGCTGATACCTACGTATTTATTAATTCGGGACTTGAACCTGATCGATAGCTTTTGGGTATATGTATTCCCCGGCTTATTCAGCATGTTTAACGCGGTTTTGTTCATGTCCTTCTTCGACGGCATATCGCCATCTCTGGAGGAATCCGCCAAAATAGACGGGGCGAACGAGGTGCGTATTCTGTTTCAGATCATTTTACCGGTTTCTAAGCCGGTGATTGCGGCGGTTGGGCTTTTTATCGCGGTGGGACAGTGGAACTCATGGTTTGATACGATGTTATATACCACCAACGACTCTTTAGAAACGCTCTCTTATATGTTTAAAAAAATGATCGAAACGATGCAGTACCTGGAGATGCAGATCGCACAGGTGGGCGGCGAAAACGTGCAGAACATGATCAAAAGCCAGGAAGTAACGACGATTACGCTTCAGATGGCGGCAATGGTCATCACCTCTTTCCCCATCATCGCCCTGTACCCGGCATTGCAAAAGTATTTTATCCAGGGGATGATGATCGGTTCAGTTAAGGGATAAATGAGAAGGCGGGAGGGCACAGTGCGGAAAACAAAATGGAAAATGAGCGTTTTTACGAAGCTGCTTGCAACCCTTTTGGCGACCAGCTTTGTGCCCCTTGCGATCGGGTTGTATTTTGTGGCCCAATTTCTCATTCGATATGAGACGGATAACTACATCGAGATCATGCAGGCTAACCTTACGCAGGCTAATTTTATCATAAAAGAAAGGGTCGAGCTGCTCAAACAAAGCGCGACGGATCTGGCACGCAACAGCGGTGTGCTGGCTCTTTTGGAGGACGTAACTGCATCGACGTCGGACGTTCAGCTAGTGGATACGCTCCGCCATAGGACCCTTCCGGCCGTCCAAAACAGCCGGCTGTCGAACAAATACGCCGCCTCCATTCGACTCATCCACGGAAATCCCCGGGTCTACGATGTCTACGATCTGCTATGCTACGATGCATCCGTTCTATCGGGCGGTTGGAAGGATAGGCTGGCTTCCTCTTACCTAGACGACGGCGATCCTTTGAGCGTCGCTTATGTAGGACCGATCGGCCCGGCGCACGATTATTTTGGCTATGGCCCAGCCGATCCGGGGAGGGAGCTGCTAAGCGTATTTGCGAGCGTCCTCTCGAGACGGGACAATGCCCTTTTGGGTGTCATTGAAGCGTCTATGGATCTGTCAGTTTTAACTGCTCCGCTGACGGACGTCCCTGTCAACAGCGGCGAAATCCTACAGATGGTCGATCGGGAAAACCGAGCTATCTATACGAGCGCCCCCGATTTTGCCTATATGCCGGACCTGGAGCGGGGGCATTCGCAGGGCGCGGAGTTCCTGTGGGAAGGACGAAGATACCGAATATTCTTTCAACGCGTGTCCTCGATCGACGCGTGGCTTGTACAATACATCCCCGTCAGTATCGCGGGCATTGAAAAGTATAAGTATGTTATCGGCAGCATGATCATGATCGCGAGCGTGATTTTTGCGCTCATGAGCGTATCGCTTTATGAGTTATTCTCGGCCAATATTCGTAAGCTGATTCACGGAATCAATAGGGTAAAAGCCGGAGATCTAAACACACGCATCGAAATTCGGACAAACGACGAGTTGGGCGAGATTTCTGCCCACTTTAACGAAATGACGGCCCGGCTTCGCGATTTGGTTCGGCGTGAAAAGCTTGCCGGAAAACTGGAAAAGCAAGCGATATATAAAGCGCTGGAAAGTCAAATGAAACCTCATTTTTTATGCAATGCGCTGGATTTTATTAGAATGAGCACCCAAGCGCAGGGCAATGAAGAAATAGCCCGTTCCATTGGTTTGATCATGGAGTATTTTAATTACAATATGAACCGGAAGCATATGACCGTCAGCATTCAGGACGAGTTGAGAAATGTCGAAGATTTTATTGGAATATATAACCTGATCAACCATAACCGGATTGAGTACACGATAGATATCGTACCGGATTTGGTGGACGAGCTGAAAAGACGGCCGATCATCAAATATGCGCTTCAGCCAATCGTCGAAAATGCGGTGAAGCACGCCTTTTATCACAAAAAAGGGGAGTGCTTTATCTCCTTGGAGATTGAGTACGTCGCAGCGTCCTTCGGCCAAGCGATCAGCATCGGCATCGAAGACAACGGCGGCGGTATGGAAGCTTCGCAGGTGGAATCCTTGTCGCAAGCGATCCGGGGAGACGAGGGGCAATGGGGACAGATGGAAGACAGGGTTTATCAGGGAATCGGTCTTCGCAATATTTATCAGCGGATGCGCTTGGCGTACGGTGAAAGCTGTGATTTACAAATTGAAAGCTATCCGCAATTGGGCACGAAGATATCGGTGCTGATCCCTCCTCTTTCATTTGATGATAAGGAGGCGATGTGATTTGGAAGCGGGCAAACGGGAGGACGCTCTCAAGCTTCTGCTCGTGGACGATCAACTAGCGGTCCGCAAGGGTCTTCGAAAGACGATTGAGGATATGCAACTGGGTATTACCGAGTTTTTCGAATGTGAAAGCGGAGAAAAGGCGATTCATATCGCGCTGGAAAACCATCCGGATATCATCTTGACGGATATCATGATGGGCGGGATGGACGGTTTGAAAATGGTCGCTGCACTGCGAGAGGAGCTTACGCCGCGGCCCCACATCGTATTTATTTCCGCTTACGATAAGTTTGAGTTCGCGAAGAGAGCGATGGATTTAAAAGCTTGCAGTTATCTGCTCAAACCCGTTTCCAGCGCGGAGCTCTTTCAGACCCTGGCTGAGATCAAAAACGAGATCCTATCCAGCCGGAAAGGCGCTTTGCTGAAGGAAATGCAAGAGCAGGCCTACCAATGCATGCTGCTGTACGATTATTTGACAGGGAAAAACCATCAGCTCAATGTGGGACAGCTTTGCAGCGGCTCGGGCTTGTCGCGGCTGACGTATCCGCAGACGCTGGTCATCGTAGGCAGAACGTCTGAGCCTGTGGCCCGTCTGTCGGAGAATCCACTGTCCGGCTTCCGGCTGCATCCTTTTCAAGATGGAGAAGGCTATCAATACATCCTTTTTGAAACGCCCGGGGAATGGATCGCCGTCGCGGCGATCTCCCAGATAGAGGGCGTACAGCCGCATTCGGCGGCGGCAATCATCGCCCGTCAGGCGATGCCTAAGTGTACAAACATGGGCGTGAGCGAAACGTCAACCGGGCTTTACGGCCTCCCGGCATTATACCGTCACGCTTATATCGCTTGGGAGAACGGACGGTTCAATGGGGAGCGAATTGCCTATTATGAGTGTCCTGAAGCGCCGGATATAGGAGCATACCGGCATCTGCTGTTGCCGGTTTTGAACGGAGACATACAGGAGGCGCGCCGCCAAGTAGATGCGCTTTTCATTCAGCTGAAACGGGACAAAATGGGTCGGGAAGATATTCTACACATTGTACGGGGAATCAAAAGTTACTTATGCGTACAAATCGGCGGCCTTACGCACGCACTTGAGCAGGCCGGGTTGGAGGAGGAAAGCCTTAGCGAATGCGATAGCCACATTCGTATGAAAGCTCAACTGATGCAGGTGATGAGCGTCGCTTGCGAAATCAAAAATAAACCCGGCGGAACGCCTGCAACGGTTTACGAAAAGATAAAGGAGTATATCCACGTACACTATGCCGACGACCTTTCCTTAAACGCCATTGCAGAGGCGTTTGACATGAATTATTTTTATCTCAGCAGCATGTTCAAACAGCATTTTGGCGTCACCTATTCGGAATATTTGGCGAAGGTTCGCCTATCTAACGCCGAGGCGTTGCTGCGCACCACCGGGTTGATGGTGTATGAGGTGGCGAAGAAGGTGGGCTATAACGACGTAAAGTATTTTTGCCGGATCTTCAAAAAGGAGTATTTGGAAACCCCTGAGCGCTATCGCAAGAGCTTACATGTAAGCGCGCTGAGCCTGGCGCCGGGAGAAACGGACGTATAAAAGAAAGGAATCGTACAGATACGGGGAGGGACGCGAATGAGCGAGCGGTATATGTTGGACGGGCAATGGGAGCTGTCCAGACTTAAGGAAATCCCTGAAGCGGGAAATGCCCCTGAACTATCCGATTTAGAGTGGATACCGGCTCAGGTGCCGGGGGAAGTGCATCTTGACTTGATGCGCGCGGGGATTATAGATAACATCTATGCAAGCAAATCCGCAGCGCAAAAGGGGTTGTGGGTATGCGATGCAGATTGGGTTTATCGTTATACGTTTGATATCCCTGAATCCATGCTGCTTGCGTCACATGTCTTTTTGCATTTTGACAGTATCGACACTTTTTCGGACGTCTTTATAAACGGCGTGCGGGTTGGATCGACGCAGAATGCGTTTATTCGTGAGACTTTCTCCCTGGCTCAAGCGCCTTTAAAGGCGAAAGGGAACATGCTGACGGTGCATATTAAGCCGCATAGGCGCATGACGAAGGACTTGGCTGCCTTGGCGCTGAGCACATGTGCGGTGGACAGCGAGGACGGCCGTACCGCGGCCGCCACCCGGAATGTAACCCGACGATCACAGCGGACATACAGCGCCGATATTATGGGCTTTGGTTTCTATGTGACGGGGATCGGCATCCCAAAATCCGTATGGCTTGAAGCGTATCCGGAGATATACGTCGAGGACACAATCTTTCGGGTGATCGAGGCAAATGAGAGCCGGGCGACGGTTCAGCTGGAGGTAAAGCTGTCCGGCGATCCTGGCGGCCTATACGCTTCGTTCAGCCTGATGGACGAACAGGATGACGCGAAGCAGTACCGCTGGACGTTTCCGGTTATTCAGGGCACGGCAGGCGGTACCGTCGTCCTCTCCGAGCCCTCGCTATGGTGGCCCAATGGTTATGGGCAACAGAACCTTCATCGGCTGCGCGTCGAGGTATTCTGCGAGGAGCGGCGTTTGGATCGTGCAGACCTTCGCGTCGGCATTCGCAAGGTGGATTTAATCCGAACGCTGCCCAATCAAAGAGCTACGTTCCAGTTCAGGGTGAACGGACGCGATATATACATATTCGGCGGCAACATGATGGCGATCGACTTTATTACTGCCACCGGCAAGCCGGAAGAAAGCCGCAGGCTTTTAACCCTTGCCGTCAATGCAAACCTCAACATGTTGCGGCTTTGGGGTGGCGGGAATAACGAGAGCGACTGGTTCTACGATATGTGCGACGAAATGGGGCTGATGATTTGGAAGGATTCGCATCTTCATTTCATGCCGTATCCGGACCAGGACGAAGGGTTTGTTCGGAATGTGACGAGAGAGACGCGAGAAATGCTCCGCTATTTGCGCAATCACGCCTGTTTCGCGGCCTATTGCGGTGCGAACGAGATGCACGAGGGATATCAAGCTTATAATTACCGGGAGATGATGGACAGGTTCTACGGGGAACGGTTTCTGTATGAGATCTTTCCCATGCTCGCACAGGAGATGTGCCCGGAGGCGCCTTTTATCATCGATTCCCCCCATGGCGAAGGGCTGGCGCAGTCGCCGGTAGACGGGGATACCCATACTTGGGGCAATTTCTACAACGCGACGAAAGATCCCCTTTTTTCTACTGAGACCTGTTGGTACGATGGGAGTCACCCTCGGCCCCAAACCCTCGAAAAGGTGATGGGGATTCGGATGGCGGATTATGAGTCGCCAGGATGGCATGAAAAGTGGTATCAACTGACGGGGCGGGAGCTGCAGGGCAATCATAAATATGGCGAGTATTACTGGTTGGATAGCCTGGCGCAATACTTCAAGTCGTTGGAGATCGAACAGATGCTTGCAGACTATCAAGGGATGAATTACCTTCGCTGCCGTAGTTCTAGCTGTAACGGTCTCATTTACTGGCCTTTGAATAAAGGGGGATTGTTCATCGGTTTTGGCTGCATCGATTGCGATCAACGTCCGCTCATGTCGTATTATCAGCTGGCGCGCGTGTTCCGTCCGGTGGCATGCCACCTATATCGGGACATCGACGATATCCACCTAGTCGCCGCCAGCAGCAAGTGGCACGGGCTGCATACACAGGTTTCACTCGTCCATATGACGTCGGAGGGAAAGGTTTTACATCGATGGAGGGAAGATATCTTTATCGCGCCGGGGAATGCGAACCGTCTGATGACGCTACGCCAATATTACCGTGTCATTGAAGACCGCAAGCGGGAGTTTATCCACGTAGATATCTACGCAAACGAGGAGCGGATTTGTGAAGATACGCTGTATTTCTGCATGTGGCCCGAATTTGAAAATCCAGAGGCGAAGCTTACTTGCACCGCGGAAAGAACTGAGGAAGGGTTTAGACTTCACATAACGTCGGACGCAGTGGTGAAGGCGCTTTGCATTGAAAGCGATGCGAACCTGATGCTAAGCGATAACTATTTTTCCATGCTGCCAGGGGAAACGAGAGAGGTGGACGTCCGTCTCCTCGCCCCTTGGGATAAGCCCCTGTCGGTTACGGTTTCTTCTTTGGATTGCGTAAAAACTTTTACCTGCTCGCTCAAAGACTAAAAAGGAGTTTTTTTATGATACCGACCTCATTGCAAGATTTTAAGATTTTGGAAAACGGAGTACGTATTCCCGTCATGGGACTGGGGGTATGGAAGGCCGGCAGCGGGGTTGAAACCCAAAACGCTGTCTCTTATGCGCTCGAAGCTGGTTATAGAGCCGTCGATACCGCTGCTATTTATGGAAATGAGGCGGATGTGGGCAAGGCCGTACGGGAAAGCGGCATCGACCGAAACGAGGTTTTTATAACGACCAAGGTTTGGTATACGGATCAAGGCTATGAGGGGACGCTTAAAGCCTTTGACGAGAGCCTTAAAAGGTTGCAAACGGATTACGTCGATCTGTATCTCATCCACCACTATATGGGGTCCAAGCTGCGCGATACCTGGCGGGCGATGGAAAAGCTTTATGCGGAAAAGCGCGTGCGGGCCATCGGGGTGAGCAATTTTCTTGAACATCACTTGGAGGAGCTGTGCGCCTTCGCCGAAATCAAGCCTGCGCTAAACCAGATCGAGATGCATCCCTACCTGAGACAGCGCGAAACCCTTCGCTACGATCAACGGCACGGGATTCAAACCGAATCCTGGGCCCCCTTGGCCAAAGGGCAGGTGCTGGCAGAGCCGGTCGTTATGGATCTGGCTGAGCGGTATAGGAAAACCCCTGCGCAGGTTGTGCTCAGATGGGGGCTCCAGTTGGGTGTGATTTTAATTCCCAAGTCTATCAAGCGGGAACGAATCATCGAAAATGCACAGATCTTCGACTTTGAACTTAACGATGTGGAAATGGGAAAAATCGATTCTTTGGAGAAGGATTTGCGCTTTGGTTCCCATCCCGACGATTGGGCCCAATGGATGAAGTGACGTTTAAGGAAAGGGCCGTATAGACGCGGCGACAGGTGAATCAAATGATCGGTTTTATTGGATTGGGCATCATGGGAACGCCCATGGCGAAAAATCTTTTAAAGGCGGGCTATCCGATGCTCGTCTACGATTTGGACGCATCAAGGGTTCGGAGCCTCGCCCGGCAGGGCGCGAAGGGAGCGTCGGGCATTGAGGAGATCGCCGCCCTTTGCGATATCGTCATAACCATGCTGCCTGACTCGCCGCAGGTTCAGGAGGTAGTTCTCGCAGAAGCGGGGTTGATAACCCATTTGCGTCCGGGTTCGGTTGTGATCGATATGAGTTCAATCGATCCCATGGCATCCAGGGAAATTGCAGCGAGACTGAGGGAAAAAGGGGTCGACATGCTGGACGCTCCGGTTTCCGGCGGGGAGCCGAAGGCGATAAGCGGAACCCTTTCCATTATGGCGGGCGGAGACGAGGATGTGTTTTACAGGTATCTGCCTGTATTGAAAGCGATGGGAAATTCCATCACCTATTGCGGCGCGGCCGGCGCAGGCAATGTCACGAAGCTCTGCAACCAAATCGTCGTCGCGGTAAATATTGCGGCGGTCTCGGAAGCGTTGGTCCTAGGGCAGACGGCGGGCGTATCACCGGCAATCGTTTTCAAGGCGATACGCGGCGGTTTAGCGGGCTCTACGGTTATGGAAATGAAGACGCCAATGATGCTGGAACGAAATTTTCAACCTGGCTTTAAAATGGATCTACATCAAAAAGACTTAAACAATGTCCTGAAAACAGCCAAAGCGACAGGTGCGCCGGTTATATTGTCTCAAATGGTGACAGAGATGATGAATGAACTGCGTCGATCGGGAGAAGGACAAAGCGATCACAGCGTTTTGGTAAAGTACTATGAACGTCTGGCAGGCGCTGAGGTACATGCACAGTAAGTTTCACTTGATTCAAGCCCGGAGATGCGCAGAAGAAGCTGACCCGGTCGAGCGACAAAACAGTATAGGCGAAAGGGGCGCTATGATAAGCGGCCCTTTTCCTCATATATGCGCCGTATTCACGCTCTCGCGGTATTTACCGGGCGTCACGCCGACGACGCGCTTGAACATGCGGATGAAGCTTTGCGCGTTTAGATAACCGACTTTCTCGCCGATTTCATTTACCTGCAGACCGGTCGTTGCGAGGAGCTCTTTTGCCTTTTCGATGCGAACCTCCGTTAGCAGGTCGTAGAATGTCTTTTGCGTCGTCGCCTTGAGCACGTTGTTGATATGCGTGGTCGTATAGAGAAACGCGTTGGATAGGTCGGCGAGGCCGATGTCCTGATAGTAATGCTCCTCGATGTAACGGGCGATGTCCTCGGCGGTTCGCCGGGTCTTGTCAAAGCTGCTCTGCTGAAAACGGTGCGCGGTCTGCCTGTACGCCTCTTCCACGAGCGCAAAGATTTCGTCAAACGCCTCCGCCTGCATCAAACGCTGCATGCAGGCGGGCACGCCGGAGGCATCCGCATCCGTCTGGGGCAGCTCCTGCGAGGCGAGCAGCGCGATATTCATGATGCCGTAAAAAATTTGCTTTGTATAAGAGAGCGGATACCTGCCGGAGCAGACGAGGCCGCGCAACGCATAGAGGATCGAGCGGATTTCCTCCATGTTTCCCGACTTGACGGCGCTGAGAAGCGGGCGTTCATATGTGAGCGGATTGACGTATTGCAGGGCGGTCTGCTGCGTGGAAGCGTAGAAGATGATCGGGTTTTTGTCATAGGCGTAGGCGTAATTCAGCGCCTCGAACGCCTGATCGTGCGAATGCGGCAGGTCGAGCAGATCGTCGACCGGGTCGCCGATGCAGATGGCCGCCGAGAGAAGCAGCTTTTCAGCGATGTAGTCGGACACGCCGCTGCACAGCGTAAACAGGGCCAGCGGGACGTTTTCGCATGCCTTCATGCCGACGGTCACGACGATTTGGCCGGAGGCCATCTGCACCGCAAAGCAATAATAGCCCGCCTGCCGGGCCGCCGCCTGTGCGTAATCGCGGATCGAGAGGCGGTAGAGGGCCTGCTGCTCCATGGAGGTCGACTCGCACACCTCGGGGCTGAGGACGATAGCGTAGACGACGAAGAGACGGGATTGCTGCGTATCGATCCGCAAAAAGTCGATATACTGCGCCGTTGCGGCGTTTTTTTGTACGCTGCCGTGAAGCAGGCTGATGAAAAAGCGCGTCGTCAGCGTGGGTTTGAAGGTTTCGAGCGTATCGCTCAGCTGGTTGCTGTCCTCGATGATGCCGCGTACGCTGCGGCTGATCTGCGAGAATTCCGCGTAGCGGTCGAGCGCCGTGGCCTCCAGCTCGTCCTCGGGGGCGGCGGTGCAGTGCAGCAGCTCCTTCACCGGCTGATAGAGCCGCCCGCTAAAATGCCGTATGAGCAGGAAGGAGAAAAGGATTAGCCCCAAGGAGACTAGCAGCACCATGACGACGATGGAGAACGCATCCTGCGTGAGCTCCTCAAACGGCGTATGGGTGACGAAGAGCCAATCGTTGACCCTGGAGCGCGAAGCCGTCGTCATGCTCGCCCAGCTGCCATAGGAGGCGGACCCCGTAGCGGGCATGAGGTCGTGCTCCTGCACGATTTGCTGCACCCTCTGATAGTCGGCATAGGCCTCCTGATGCGAGCTCGCGCTGACGAGCCCGCCGCCCGGTTCGAGCAGGTACATGAGCCCGAGGAGACCGGGGCGCGTGCGGCCGAGCAGATCGGCGACGTAGCTTTCCTTAATATTGTAGACCACGTAGCCGCGCCATTCCTTGCCGTAGAAGGGGACGCGGCAAACGAGCGAAATGACGTCGGCCGTGACGCGGGTGAGCTTATCCTTCACGATGGCATGCTTACCCTGCCACACCAGGCTGCGTTCGGCCGCGTCTGCGACAGGCTGCCAGGTGCGGTCGTGAAAGGTTTGATACGCATAGAAGCCATAGGAGGTGACGACGCGGTCGCGCTCAGGACAGACGATGTAGATCGAATCGGTATAGTCGTTGGCCAGGCACATATCGGAAAGCAGGGATTGCAGCCGGGTAAGCTCGTCATATTCGATCTGTGTCTGTGCGTTCATGTAACGATTGGCCGTCTTATTGATGCTGAGCTGTATAACGGAACTGTTGACGTGCTCGAGCATCTGTTCGACGAGCGCCTTGGAATTGCCCAGCAGCTCCGCATTGTATTCGAGCGTGACCTGATGCAGCATATCGAAGAAGAATGCGCCCAGAAGTAGGTTGGCGAGCACGATGACGCATGTGCAAATTGAGGCAAAACCCACGAGCATGCGCAGATAATAGCTCCGGCGGGGAACGGGGAGACGGCTATAATTCCTCAATGCAACCCACATCCTTTGTTATGGTAAAGATTATATATATGCACAAACAAAAGCAAAGAGTTTATCATTAAAGCATGGAGGCGCATACAAGTCAATTGTTTGGGCGACGAGACCCACAAGAGAAAGTGCACAATTGTATCTTTCCTTGTTGTATAGTTTAAATTTTCAGGATAAAAAATTCGATAGGCAATTGCGAAAAAAGGATATACAAATAGGCAAATGGCACGAAAGGACGGACGCCAATTATCAAAAATGCTGTAAAGGGGGAATGTGTGCATTGCTTCCCGCATCCGGCAGGGGGTATGCTGTAGGCATCCAAATACGCGCCGCTCATGCGGCGTGAAACCATCGGGAGGCGAAAAGGAATGGTGAAGGCTGTAAGGCAGGCGGACGGGGATTTGCGAAGAAGGGAAGCGTTAGGGGCCGCCCTATATAAGTACAGGTGCCTGTACTTCATGCTCATTCCCGGACTCACATACGTTATTCTGTTTAAGTACCTGCCGATCGCGGGAAACATCATCGCATTTAAGGATTACAAGATCTTCAAAGGCATTTGGGGAAGCCCCTGGTGCGGGCTGGACAATTTTGTGCGCCTCTTTGAATCCGGAAATTTTTTCGCCATCATCCGCAATACGCTGGTCATCAGCCTCTATAAGATCCTCATCGGATTCCCGATCCCGATTTTGCTGGCGCTGCTCATCAACGAGGTGAACAACGCAGCCTTTAAAAAAACCGTGCAGACGGTGGCCTACCTGCCGCACTTTATCTCCTGGGTGGTCATCTCATCGCTCGCGGCCACGCTGCTTTCGCCCAGCGACGGCGTGATCAACATGGCGCGCGGCCGTATGGGTTTAGATCCGATCTTCTTCATGGGCGATAGCCGCTATTTTCGCGGCGTGCTCGTACTCTCGGACATCTGGAAGGAGATGGGGTGGTCGGCCATCATCTATCTGGCCGCGCTGGCGGGTATCCCGCAGGACATGTACGAGGCCGCGACGATCGACGGCGCATCGAAGATGCAAAAGCTTGCCTATATTACGCTGCCCAGCATCGTGTCCACGATCATCATCATGCTGCTGCTGCGCGTGGGCGGCATCCTCAACGCGGGCTTCGAGCAGGTGTTTACGATGTACAATCCCTCCGTCTATGACGTGGCCGACATCATCGATACCTACGTATACCGCGTCGGCATCGTGCAGACGAAGTACGGCTTCTCCGCGGCGGTCGGCCTTTTCAAGTCGGTGATCGCCTGCGCCATGGTGGTCACGTGCAACTGGCTCTCCGGCAAGGCGGAGCAGGAGACGCTGTTTTAAGGACGGACGATAGAAGGCGAGGAGAATCCTATGGTAAGCGCACTCAAAAAGACGGGGAAGAACCGCATCCGCGCACGCAGAGGCGACCGCATTTTCGCCGTCATCAACTATACCATCCTGACGCTGATAGCGTTTGTGACGCTGTTTCCCTTTCTGGACGTCGTGTTCACATCCATTACGCCCACCGAGGAGATCGTGCTCAACGCGAAGGCCGTGATCGCCCTGCCGCAGCACCCGACGCTATCGCACTATCGATACATCCTCACCGGCAACCGGCAGATGATCGACGCGATGGGCATTACGCTCTTGCGCACGCTCGCTGGCACGCTGCTGAGCCTTACGATCACGGCGCTGACGGCCTACCCGCTCTCCAAGCGGTATCTGCCGGGCGTGAACGGCATCATGAAGGTCTTCTTTTTCACGATGATCTTTTACGGCGGCATGATTCCCACGTTCCTGGTCGTCAAATCGTACCGTATGGTCGATACGATTTGGGCTCTGATTGTGCCGGAGATGCTCAGCGTGTACAACATGATCATCATGCGCACGTTTTTCAGGTCGATTCCGGACGAGCTGGAGGAGGCCGCGCGCATCGACGGGTGCTCGGAGATAAAGATCTTGGTTCGCATCGTGCTGCCACTCTCGATGCCCGTGCTGGCATCCATCGGCTTATTTTACGCGGTATGGCACTGGAACGCATTTTTCGACGCGGTGCTGTACATCACCGACCGCAAGCTTTGGCCGCTGCAGACGCTGCTGCGCGAGATTCTGCTTTCGACCAGCATCAGCGAGCTGCAGCAGGGCAATCTGCTGGCCGACAGCATGCCGCCGTCCTCTGCGGTGGTAGCGGCCTCGATTATGATCTCCACGATCCCGATCGTATGCGTATATCCGTTCTTGCAGCGCCATTTCGTCAAAGGCGTGATGGTCGGCTCGGTCAAGGGCTGACTGTGACATAGAGAGAACAAGGAGGTGAAACGGCCCGTTATCCCGACAGGACTGCAAACAAAGTAAAAGAAGGAGGAACCGAGTCATGAAGAAATGGATATCTATGCTGCTGACGCTCTGCCTGACGCTAACGCTCTTTTCCGCCACGGCGGAGGACAACACCGTATCCTTTGTGTTCACCAAGGGGGGCTTCGAAGGCATCCCCGAAGACGACGTGATCAAACAAAAGATCGAGGAGGCCTGCGACATAACGCTGAATCATATCGCACCGCCTGCCGCCAACTACGACGAGAAGGTCAACATCATCCTCTCGTCCAACGATCTACCCGACCTGATCAAGCTCTCGCAGACGCATTTTAACGATATGTTCGACTATGCGGATCAAGGCGCGCTGATGGACCTGACCGATCTGGTGGCAGAGCACTGCCCCAACATTCTTGCGAACATTCCGCAGGAGGCGCTCGAACGCTGCAAGGTCGACGGACGCCTGTACGGCATCCCGATTTGGAGCAGCCCCCAGCGCATGAATTTCATCGTGCGCCAGGACTGGCTGGACAAGCTGAGCCTCGCCGCCCCCACCACGCTTGATGAGCTGCACGACGTGATGAAGGCCTTTATCGAAAAGGACCCGGACGGCAACGGCGCGAACGACACCTATGGCTATACGGGGCGCGGCCTGGAGGGCCTGGAACCCATCTTTGGCGCGTTCGGCTTTACCGGCGTCGCGTTCTCCTATTGGTTCGAGGACGAGAACGGCCGGCTCAAACCATCCGCGCTGCACCCCAATGCGCCGGAGGCGCTCGCGCTCATCAAGGCGTGGTACGACGAAGGGCTGATCGATCCGGAATTCGTCATTCTCAAGAACGAATCCGAAATCAACGACAAGGCCATGAAGAACCAGTGGGGCTTCTATTACCAGTGGTGGACGTACGAACCGAAGATTGAAATGGAGATGCAAAAGGTCGATCCTAACGTCAAATTCGCGCGCATCGCGCCCCCGATCGGACCCGATGGGCTGACCGGCGTGCGCGGCGTCAACCTGACGAACGGCGTCGTGGTCATGCTGCAAAGCGCAAAGAACGTTGAGGCCTGCCTGCGCCTTATCGACTGGTATCATACAGAGGAAGGCATGATGACCGCCTATACCGGCGTAGAGGGCATCCATTGGGAAAAACGCAGCGACGGCACATACGTCACCCTGCCGCAATACGAGGCCGATCAAAAATGGATTCAGTGGTATTCCGCCTTTGAAAGCGAATGGCCGCTGCTCATGGTGGAGACGCCCCTGGTACAA
Organism: Bacillota bacterium; assembly: GCA_023404715.1. Classification (GTDB taxonomy): domain Bacteria; phylum Bacillota; class Clostridia; order Christensenellales; family Aristaeellaceae; genus Beduinella. Next base: position 46,641 of record JAEYAR010000152.1, read on the forward strand.
TCCCGCCGCGACGCGCTCAACTGGCCCGTCATTACGAACGCCGCCGACGGCATGTTGACGGATGCCGAGCTGCGCTACAAGACCGACCTGCAGGATTTTGTGACGACCTCGTACTTCAATTTCATCACCGGCAAGGCCGACCTGGCGGATTGGGAACAGTTCGCCGAGGACTTCTACGCCAAGGGCGGCGCCGAGTGGGAGCAGGAACTCAACGAGCTCAAGGCGCAGAAGAGCGCGCAGTAATCCCGCCTCGCGGGGAAGGAGATACGTTTGAATGGACATCACGCTGAGAGATAAATTCCGCGGCTGCATCATGGGCGCGCACATCGGCTCCGCGATGGGCGCTCAGGTGGAGGGGTGGACCTGGCAAAAGATTGAGGAGAAGTGCGGCTTCGTGGAGGATTTCGTCGCCTACGAGCACTACGGCAACGGCTGGGTCCGCGAGCCAGGCACGACCGAGGACGGCATCGAACGCCAGAAGCTGATGATCACCGCGATCATGGAGAAGGGCGACCGCGTGACGGCGGAGGACGTGCGCGCGGCATGGATTCGCCATGCGAACCCGAACGCGGGCGGCCTGGTGTCCGAGCCCTTCGAAGGCACCCTGCTGGCGATGGCGAAGACGGGCATTCCCGCGCGGGACCTGGGCAAGTACTGCGATTACGCGGGGCTCAACAGCTTCTCGCGCGCCTGCCATGCGATCGGCCTGATCAACGCGGGCAATGTGGAGACCGCCAAGCAGGATATCCTCGAGGTGGGACAGCTATACCAGACGTCGAACAGCCGCGGCCTGCAATGGGCCTGCGTGACGGGCGTAGCCATCGCGGCGGCGACAATGCAGGAGGCCACGATAGACAGCGTATTGGGCGCGGTGTACGACCATTGCGATCCGGATATAGTCATCCGCGAGCTGGATAAGCAGCTCAAGGCCACGTCCGGCATGTGGGATATCCGCGAGATGCGGGCGTATTTCGACGGCGTATACAATGGATTCGGCATGCCCTATCCCTTCAGCTACGCAAACGAGGTGGTCACAAAGGGCATGTGCGTCTTCCAGATGGTCAAGGGGAGCACCAAGGATGCGATCCTCGCAGGGGTCAACATGGGACGGGACACCGACTGCGTGGCCGCCGTGGCCGCGGGCATCACGGGCGCGCTGGGCGGCACGGCCACGATCCCGCAGCGGTGGATCGACCAATTGGAGAAGGCGACACAGCTCAACCCGCACACCAATAGCCGGCGCACCATGGTCGAGCACGCGGACGGGGTGTACGGGGCGTTTAAGAACCGGCTGAGAAAAGAACGGGATTACGTGAAGCTGATGGATATTGATTAGGGACAAAAAAGTCGCAGGCATCGGTTATGCCTGCGGCTTTGCCTCTTGACGAAAAGGGGCGGGGAGGATATTATTTGAATGTATTTGATGGGAAACAAAGCGGGCGATGCATTCTTTTGAACCTGCGCAAAGGGGAGGACGTTCTGGACTGCATAGAGCGCGAGGCGAAGCGTTTGCATATGCGCTGCGCAGCCGTCGTCAGCGGCATCGGGGCGCTACGCAGGGCTGTATATCACCGCATCGCGACGCTGGAGGACGAGCCCACGAACGAGTTTGTCACAGTCGAAGCGCCAATCGAGATGAGCGCGTTGCAGGGGCTCATCCTGGACGGAGAGGCGCACCTGCACATCACCTGCTGCGCCAAAGCGGGCGCGTTCGCCGGCCACTTGGAACGGGGCTGCGAGGTTCAATACCTGGCCGAGATCTGTATCCTGGAGATGGAGGCAGTGAATCTAACGCGCATGCCAGGCCCGTTTGGCGTCCGGTTTATCGAAGAAAAAGGAACGGAGGATGGATATTGAAAATCGCTGTCGGTTCAGATCACGCGGGTTTTGCGCTCAAGCAAAAGGTGCTTGCGCCGCTGCAGGCAAAGGGATATGAAATCGAGGACTTTGGCAGCTACGATCCCGCGCCGGTCGACTTCCCGGACATCGCGCGCGACGTCTGCGGCGCGGTGCTGGATGGGCGGTGCGAGCGAGGGATCATGTTTTGCGGCACGGGCGTAGGCGCCGCGATCGCCTGTAACAAGGTGCCCGGTATCCGCGCGAGCGTATGCCACGACCTGTATACCGCGCACCAATGCGTAGAGCACGACGACGTGCAGGTCATCGCGATGGGCGGACAGATCATCGGGCATACCGTAGCGCTTGAGTTAATCGAGCTGTTCCTGAATGCCCGCTTTTCCGCGGGGGAGGAGTTTCGCCGGCGCGTGGAGAAGCTGGCCAGGATGGATGGAAGCGCTGAATGATAAATCACGAAACGCCGCAAAGCGTCTTTACGACAGCTTTGCGGCGTTTTTTTCACCGTATTGCAGCCCGCGCCTTATCAGCCGTCCGTAGATGGGCAGCATATCGGGCTCTGCGACGAAATCCGCGAGGCGGGCGATCTCGACCCAGCGAACGCCTTCGTTTTCATCGGGCTTTGCGTGCAGCGCCTGATCCTCCGGCGCGATGAACGCATAGGAGACGTTGAGATGCAGGTGCGTAGACACATAGGCGCCGCGTTTCACATGCCCCCATACGGGCAAGACGTCGAGGGTGAAGATATCGGGACTCAGCGGACGGACGCACCGGATACCCGTCTCCTCCTGCGCCTCGCGCAGGGCGACCGCCAGCAGATCTCCGTCGCCGTCGGCATGGCCGCCCGTCCACGCCCAGGATTGATAGAGCTTGTGGAAGGCCATGAGCACGCGGTCCATCGATGGGTTGAAGATCATCGAAGAGGCCGTCATGTGCGCAAGCGCGCTCTCCCGCGTGAGCGCGAACGCGGGATCAGGGCGCACGTAGGAGAGGATGAGCTCCCGGTCGCGCGCCTCCTGCTCACAGGCAGGTGAGAAGGATTCAATTTCTTGAACGTATTTCATGTTGCCATTATAGGTCATTCTGCGACGGATTGCAAGCGTATCCTTTCGGTCTTGACGCCGTGTAAGACTGCCGCTACAATGAAGAAAAAACGAGGATGGTACACGATGACGTATCAAGAGTTGGTTAGCTTGTCGAAAGAACAGGCGCTGGCCGTTCGGCAGGCCGAGGCATGCCTGCGGCGCTCGCCGCGCGCGCAGGCTTTGCTTCGCAAAGAGGCCGAAAACCTGACCGCCCCGCAGGGAAGCGGCGGGATTCTCGCCGATATGGAGGAGCTGCGGGGGCTATACGAGGGGAACGCGCATCTGCATGCGCTGCTCACGCTTCTGTCACAGGTGCCTTGGCTGCGGGCTGAATACGAGCGTCGAGGGCTGCCGGAATCCGTCCTGCGGGCCACGCTGCTGGATATCCCGATCTGGATGGAGGCGTGCCGCGAAAAGACGGGCGCGTACGGCCTCATTGAGTACAGCTGGCTCGTACATACCTTTCGGTTAAAGCTCTTTCGCATCGGCAGGCTGGAATTCATGCGGGGTGCGGGGACGATGCCCGCGCACGTCTTCAAAGCGGCGGACGGCAGGCTGATCGCGCTCGCGCCGGAGGGGATGCGCTATGCCCCGGAGGGCATAGCCGATGGGGCGAACGGCATTTTTTCCCCTGAGGCGTGGACGGCGCGCTATGACGAGGATGCGGATCAGATACGCGGCCACGTCATTTCTACAGACGGTCGCGCGGCGCGTGAGATAGAAACCTTCCCTGCACAGGACTTGCGAAGGGTATACCGGCCGGGCGATCAGGTGCTGGAGGTGCACATCCCCTCCGGCGAACCGCTTGCGCCTGAGAAGGCGTTCGAGGCCATGCGCGCGGCGCCCGGGTTTTTCAGGGCACACTTTTCTCACGACGATATGCACCTTTTTACCTGCGAATCCTGGCTGATGGACGGAGCGCTGCGCGAGGCGTTCCCGGGCGGGAACATCGGCGCATTTCAGGATCTTTTCGCACGCGTTCCGTTTGCAGGGGACGACCGGCAGACGATCGAGCGGGTATTCGGCTTTAACGCGCAGAGCGTGCCGCAGACGCCGCAGGGCAATCGCTTGCAGCGTGGCATCATAGACCTGTACCGGCGCGGCGGGCGCTGCTGCGAGGCGTATGGATACAGAACGGTAGGAGCCTACATATAACCACAGCGCTATCGCGTACATCGTAACCGGTGAGAGAAAGCAAATTGCATTTTCTTTTGCCGGTTATCATTCGTCAAAATGCGTCACTTTTTGTCTATTATAAACGGATACCGACTTTCTGATTCGAATTTGGGTATGCTCATAGCATCAGACTACAAAGGATGGTGCTTGGCATGAAAAATGCGCTGAAAGCGGCTAAATCGATGGGCGGAAACACCAAACGCGAAGGTTATATTTATCTCGCGGCGTCGGCCGAGCACGTCATTGCGAGGGGAGAGTTTCCTCTTAAAAGGCTCGGCAAGGAAGTCTATGCGCCGGTCGCGGCCCAATGCGGGAGGACGCCGGAGCATGTAGCGCGTGAAATCGCCCGGGCTGTGGAAGAAATATGGGATCACGGCGATCATGAGCGGCTGGAAGAGATTTTAAACCGCAAATGCCCGGATAAACCGTCGCCCGGAGAAATGATTTTAGGGCTGTCCATGTACATCGTCAAAGAGGATGGGGAAGGGTGAGCGGCGGCGTTGACGTAATAAAGCCGCCCGTACGGACGACAGGAAGGAAGATGAAATGGTGAATTAAAGGAATAAGAAGCCTTCATACAATGTCTTCGCTTCTTCGCCGGATCGCGTTCTGGCATAGTGGAATATCATCGCCCGTATCGGTTTCGTACTCCCTGTCCGCATCACCCACATATACGATTCGCTGCCGGCTTTTTTGCCGGGCTCGCGGTTGCATTGTATCCGCGTTTTTTGTAGCGCTTACTGGAAAGCCACCCACGAGAAGGCAAAAAATCGACGAGGCTTTGAGTAATCTCAAGCCCTGACACTTCTCTATTGCAGTTTTGTGGGCGACTGGCAAGTTGCATCGGCTACGCTCTCCTGCTAGCCGGTCATGAGATATCCGTACAAGTCCATCGTGATTTTAATGCTGGCATGTCCAAGGCGCTCCTGGATTACCTTGGGTTGGATCTTGAGCTTTATCAGCATGGCGGCGTGTGTGTGCCGGAGATCATGGAAATTAACGTAAGGAGGGGAATATGGATAGGCTTCCCCCGCGAGGCTTCAACGAGGTATGCAACGTCGCGCTCGTTTAAGATGTGCTGGACGCGCAGGCTGCTCGTGGGCCGCTGATCCCCTTGGATGGGGTTGCGCGGGATAATACCTGCGGTCGTAGCTTCAGATGGCGGGTGTCGTTGAGTCGCGTGACTATGCAATATTTCAAAACAAGGGTTATCAGGGACTATATGGCGGCCTTGGCATGCGAGAGATTCACGCGCGAAAAGGATTGAAGAAATCTCAAAAAATCCTTGATCACATGGGAAGCACAGAAATCGCCGCCAACCTCTTTAGAGCGACCCAGACGGATGAAAAGCTGCGCCGTGAACACGTTAAGGGCAAAGAAGCTGCCGGGAACACACATTACGAAGTCGGCAAGAAAGTGAGTCAGACCATCAAAGAACTTGGCGGCACAATGCCCGAGAATCTGCCAACTCCAGACAAGAGTATCGCCCAGATTGAACGCGAGCAAGAGAAAAAGAAACTCACTAAATAAAATACCGTCCCCTGCGCCAACAGGAAACGGGCAGCAACATCCCACCACAACTCATAGTCCGGGCATTACTATACTATTTTAGCATGCCTCGACAAGAAAGACAAGGAGGCATGTACGTGGCATCGGTAACAAAACGGGGAAATGTATGGTCCGTAAGGTATCGCATAACGGACGCACTGGGCGGGCGTGCTGCCGGACTGCTACAAGAACACCAACATTTCCATCGAGGTACAGGAGCTTGGGCAGGTCAGCTGCTTTATTCGCCACGAGGACGGAACGGTAACCTGCCCCATGGGCAAGCGGATGTACAAGCATCAGGATAAGAAATATGGAACGCAGTACGGCAGCAGGGAAGCCTGCCGCACCTGCAAGCATCGCTGCACGGATTCCAGGGAGGGCAAGACCGTCAACATCGGGTACAACTCCAACGTCGTGCCGATATTGATGTATGGCAGCCCCGCCCATCCCGTGCAGCAGCTGCCCCAGGGATATGTCATCAGCCCCAACAACCATTCCCTGTGTCGCAAAAGCCGTGCCCCAAAGCGCGTGAAGCTCACGATCAGGCGGGATATCCAGCGCCAGCAGCTTCGCAAGGAAGTGGCGGAGCATCCCTTCGGAACCATCAAATGGTACGACAACGCCTATCATTTTCTTTGCCGTGGCAATGAAAAGGTATCCGCGGAAATCGCGCTTTCCTTCCTCGGCTATGACATTCGCCGTGCCTATAACCTCACCAAACCACAAAACGGAGGCATCCCGGGCATTCTTATGCTCTTACGCAGAAAAAAGTTATCCACAATGGCGAAAATGGGATGAAAAAGGACAGATTGGGTCACTCAAAAGGCTAAAAAATGAAGATATGGTCTATGTAGACCATTTTAGATATAAAATTTGTCCGAAAACTTTCCGTTTTCGGACAAATTGTGGTGGAGCATAGCGGATTCGAACCGCTGACCCCAACACTGCCAGTGTTGTGCGCTACCAACTGCGCTAATGCCCCGCGAACAGATAATATTATAGCATACGAACCGGCGGTTGTAAAGAGGAAACTGGCGCCGAGATGCGAAAAGATAGAAAATTTTTTGATTATGGTTGCAAATGAACGGTATATCCCGTATGATTAAGGAAAAGAACGGCCGTTGAGGGCCGTCGCTGGAGGGGAATCATGGCAAACACCATCGCACAGATTCGCAAGGACGAAAAGTTTGAGGGCTATCTCCTGGTACGCGCCGCGGAGCAGCGGGCGGCATCTAGCGGGAAGCTCTATCTCGATATGACGCTGGGGGACCGCACGGGTACGATCAACGCCAAGATGTGGGATGGGTCTGTCGCCCCGCCTCCGCAGGGGAGCATCGTGCAGGTGCGCGGCACGGGCAACGAGTTTATGGGGCGTATGCAGCTGCGCGTAGAGCGCGTAAAGGTCGCCGGGCCCGACGAGGCGGTGGACATGGCCCTGCTGGTTCCCTGCGCGCCCGAGGCGCCGGAGGACATGATGCAGGAGGTCCGCACGGCGGCGGAATGTATCGCGGAGGAGAGTCTGCGCGCCGTCGTCTGCGAGCTGCTCGATCAGGCGGGCGAGCGCCTACTGACGTTCCCCGCCGCCAAGCAGATGCACCACGCGGAGCGTAGCGGCCTTCTGCACCACATGACGGGCATGCTGCGGTGCGCAAGGGCGATCGCTTCCGTCTATCCCTGGCTGAACGGCGACCTGCTGGCGGCCGGCGTGATCGCGCACGACCTGGCCAAGCTGAGCGAGATGGACGCGGATGCGCTGGGCGTTGTGTCCGATTATACGGCGCAGGGCAAGCTCATCGGGCATATCGTGCGCGGCGTCGTGGATATCGAAAGGGCGGGCGAAAAGGTCGGCGCGCACAAGGAAACCGTGCTGCTGCTGCAGCACATGGTGCTCTCGCACCACGGGATCCCCGAGTTCGGCAGCCCGGTCGCGCCCAAATTCCCCGAGGCAGAGGTGCTCAATATCATCGATACGCTGGATGCGCGCCTCTTTGAAATGCAGGAGGCGCTGGCGCGCACGTCGCCGGGCGGCTTCTCGGAGAAGGTCTGGGCGATGGACAACCGGCAGCTTTACCGGATTCCGGAAGACCGGTGAAAAACGAAAAAGAATGTTATAACAGCGCCGAGTCGCGCCACATAAAAAACCCCCGCCATCGATTTGGCGGGGGACTTTTATATGGCGTCTTATTCGCCGAAGGATTCGTCGCTGTCGTCAGCGGCTTCGATGCCTTCCACGTTGCCGTCGGCATTCGGCTTGGGGGTACGGGTGGGCTTGGGGGTGCGGGTGGGCTTAGGCGTCTTGGTGGCCTTGGGCGCCTCGAGCGTCTTGGCACCGTCGACCGAATCGCCCTCGGAGGGGTCGTTCACAAGCGTGATGGGCTGCGTGCATTCGACAACCTGAATCATCGTCTTGCCGGGCATCAGCTTCAGCTCGTTGCCCTGATCGTCGAAGAACACCATGCGCTGCGCTAGGGTCTGCAGATCGTCGTCGTCGGTCTTCTTGTTGTCCTTCGCGCGCACCCAGGTGCCGCGGATGTAGCGGCCGTTCTGGAAGACTTCCAGCGTGCCCTGGCCGGTCAGCGCGACCACGGGGCGGGAGGGGTTGTTCTTATACCAAGAGATGTCGGTACGGACGACCAGCACGTTGGCGTAGGAGCACTGCTGATCGGTGAGGCCGTCGACGTACGGCTCGCCGTTGTAGAAGCGGTCGTAGGTGCGGGTCACTTCGTTATAGGTGAAGGAAGGGATGTAGTTGTTCTTATACTCGATGGTCATGCCTAGCGCGCTCGCGCCGTGATCCAGGCCGTCGGCGTCAAAGAGGAAGGGCCGCGGCTTGCTCGTATAGCCCTCGCTTTGCGTCAGGATGCCGGCGGGGTCAGCCATGACGTTGTGCGGCGCGTAGTGGCCGCCTTCGCTCGTGCGCTGATAGTAGGCGCCGTAACGGTTGGGCATGCCGTCGATAAAGGGGTAGAGGAAGGCGCTCTTGGAGTACTTTTCCTTATAGTGCTTGCGCCAGAAGTCTTTTACGGAGGTGCCCTGCGCTACCTGCATGCCGAAGTAGATGATGGGGGTATCCCACATCTCGCGCAGATCGGCGAATGAAAGGCGGGCGGAACGGACGGGGCCGGCGCCGGTCGGCATCTCGCTCATGAAGATCGCCAGGCTGCGGGTGGAGCCGTCGCGCTGGATCGGGATTTCGTAGAGCAGATCGGCCGAGGCGACGCCCCAGTTCGGCTGCGCATCGGGGTGCGTGTCGATTACGCTCATGATGGGCTGATAGGTTCCGCTCCAGCCCTCGCCGGTGATCGGGTTGATGCCGTCTTCGACCGGGTTTTCGGGGAAACCGCCGTTGGGCACTTCGATCAGCGCCTTGTTGGAGTAGGACTTATCGGTGTCCGTGAGCTCCAGATACTGCAAGTCGGCCAGCGAGAGGCTGGGCACCACCAGCATCGCGATGGCGAGCATCAAGGATGCAAGTCGGGTAAACTTACGCAAAAAAAGCACCTCCACAAAGATTGTTTGTTGCATGTGTGATGAAGGACATCTCTATTATCATAACGTAAAAAGGACAAAGATGCAAGAACAACCGCACGATTTGGGCATACTTTTTACGCGAGATCATAGAGAAATCCTTCCCCGCTCCACGCTATATATTAGACGCCATAATGTGCCAAAACGTTGCAGGAGAAAAAACTTTTTTTGAAAATGATCCTATAAAAACAAATATGCAGGAAACCAAAGAAAAGATTCAAATTTAAGCGTTAAAACATTTTTTGTGGCAGGAAATTCTGGAATGGCGTAGAATATATGGAACTCGAATGCAGGAAAGAACGCCGGTCTATTCGTTTTGAACCTTGCGACGGCAAGGGCGCCGCGGGATAAACGGACGGAGGGCGATCATGAGGAGGATATGACGATGGCATTGACGCTTTCAAAGATTTGTCTGGCGGTCTCCCCGTCTCCGACGCTGACCATCGACGCGCGCGCCAAGGCGATGAAGGCGCAGGGACTGGATGTCGTAGGCTTCGGAGCGGGCGAGCCCGACTTTGACACCCCGGCGTACATACGGGATGCGGCGAAGTATGCGCTCGATCACGGCTACACGCGTTATACGCCCGCGGCGGGTATGCTGGATTTGCGCAAGGCCATTTGCAAAAAGCTCGAGCGGGATAACGGGCTTTCGTACGAGCCCGGCCAGGTCATCGTCGGCAACGGGGCCAAGCATTCGCTCTTCTCCACCTTTATGGCGCTGCTCAACCCCGGCGACGAGGTCATCATCCCCGCGCCGTTCTGGGTCAGCTACCCCGAAATCGTGCGCATGGCGGGCGGCGTGCCGGTCTACGTGCCGATGAATGAGGAGAAGGACTTTGTGTTCACCGCGGAAGACGTCGCGCCCTACGTCACCGAGCGCACGAAGGCCCTGATCCTCAACAGCCCGGGCAACCCCAGCGGTGCTATTTTGGGCGAAGCGGAGCTGCGCGGCATCGCGGATTTGGCGGTAGAGCGGGGATTCTACGTCGTCTCCGACGAGATCTACGAAAAACTGATTTACGACGGCAGCCGGCATATCTCCATCGCTTCGCTGGGCGAGTCTATTTTAAGCCAGACGATCGTCATCAACGGCATGTCCAAGGCGTATGCCATGACCGGCTGGCGCATCGGATATGCGGCGGGGCCAAAGGAAATCATCAAGGCGATGAGCAGCTATCAGAGCCATGCGACGAGCAACCCGAACGCGGTCGCTCAGTTCGCCTCCATCACCGCGCTGGAGGGAGGAGAGGACCTGATGCAAGCGATGGTGCGCGAGTTCGACGCGCGCCGCAAATTCATCGTGCAGGCGATCAACGACGTGGACGGCCTCGCCTGCCCGACGCCCAAGGGGGCGTTCTACGTCATGATGAACATCAAGGGCCTCATCGGCAAGCGCTACCGGGGCGAGACGATCACCGGCTCGATGGACTTTGCGGCGATGCTGCTCGACGCGCAGAAGGTCGCCGTCGTGCCGGGCGCGCCGTTCGGCGCGGAAGGCTATTGCAGGCTCTCGTATGCTACGAGCCTTTCCAACATCGAAAAGGGCATCTCGCGCATCGCCGCGTTCGCGCGCGAGCTCATGGACTGACAAGAAACGAAAATGGCGCCTCCGATCCGAATGGATCGGGGGCGCTTTGGCTTTTTCAGGGCTGCGAGGGGACGTCAGCGTTGATTTACATCGTTTGGCTCCTTGCGCCAAGCTTGCATCAGCGATAATGTCCGGACAAAACCGCTTCCTGTAAAATGTGCCCCTGCATGGCGCGCAAAAGATCCTTTTTTCTTGTCGTGGATGGAAGCTCCAGAAAGCAATCCAGCGTATAGACGCAAAAATGATACAAGTGAGACCAATGAAAAGGCGGCTTGGGACCTTTGTATCTGTTTTTTCCGTACCCAATCCCCTGCATGGCCGGATGCAGCGTCTTTACCTGACCGCCGTGTTCAATGCCCCCAGGAATTCGCGCCATGGCGGGAATATTCCAAATGACCCAATGATTATATGCCGGTATAGGATGCCCCATATCGTTCATGATGATCGCTACCGATACGGCTTTGCGGCTTAAACCGTTGAGAAGCAGCTCCGGTGAACGATCGGCGCCATAGCCTGTATGCTCGACGGGGATCAAAGCCCCGTCTTCAAAGCAGGGAGAAGTAACCGCTAATTTTTCCATATTCAATCCTTCTTGAAATGGTTTCGATGCAGTTGGGCATGAGGCGCAAACCTCAACAAAACCTTTCGCCATGCAGCTTCTAAATTCCTGCACTGCTTGCGCATGTGCCGCCCATGCGCTTAGACCATGCTTTTTGGCCGCATATATTTGAGAGAAGGATCAAACATTGGCATCGGTTATTACGTAGCGGTTACGCGCGCAGCCTGCCCCGGCGCAAGCCTCAGGTAGATCAGGAACCAGACGCAGCAGTGCGCGGCGAGGAGGAGCAAATAGAGGGGTAAGCGCTCCAGATTTCCGCTCTGCATGTCCATCAGGCCATATAGGACGGCGCTGGAGGGGAGCAGGCAGGTGAGCAGGCGCAGCGCGCCGTCCGCCGGCATAAAGAGGTAAAAGACGATAGGCGGCGCGATGTAGAGCAGCATGACGGCCTTGAGCCAGACGATCCCGGTCATGAGGCCTGCGGCCAGGCGGCTGACGAACATCCCCGTCAGCGCCGCGAGAAAGGCGGACAGGGCGATCAGGGGAATGAGGAAGAGCCACGCCGCGCCGGGGACGCGCATGCAGATCAGCGCGGTCAGCAGCGCGGATGCGGCGCCGGCGACGAAGCCGACCGTCATCTTCTGCGCGAGGTAATCGGCGCGCGACATGGGGAGGACGGCGAGCACCTGATCGACGCCGTCCTCCTTTTCGCCGATGACGCTCATGGCGTTAAACGTGCAGCCCATGAACATGGCCGTCACCAGCGTGATGGCGCAGAGCAGCGAACGAAGGGCATCCCCTCGTTCGGGCGCGGGCACTGCGGTGACGGCGGCGCTCGCCAGCGCGTCGCGCTGCCTAAAGAGCTGGGGCAAGGCGCGGGCGGTCTGCACGGTCACGGTGAGCTCGTCGCCTGCGAGCAAGGGGCTCAGCCCGCCGTCCTCAGCCTGACGGATGCCGATGAGCTGCGTGGACGGGTTGAGGATCCCCTCGGCGAGCGCTGGATCATCGGCGAAGGCCGTGACGTTGCCGTACAAGTGTAGCCACGCCTCGGCCTCCTGCGTGAGCGTTCCGGCGACGAAGCCGAAGGACGGCGCGGCGATGGAGGCGGCGAGGTCCGTGCCCGTCAGGGCTTGAACGCCCAGGCCGAAGAGAAGGGGGAGCAAAAAGGTCATGAGGCACATCTTATCCCGGCGGATATTTTTAAATTGATAGAGAATGCCTTTCATCGTCGTCCTCCCATAGATTGATGTCGTTTTATCCCGCCCTGGACATCTCGCGCGCGAGCGCCCGGTACGAAAGCCAAAACAGCGGCGCGAGGACGGCGAGATAGCACAAGCAATACGCTCCGCTGGCAGCCGCCCCGAAAAATGCGCCTTTGAGCGCCATAAAGACGTGATAGAGCGGGTTAAACCGCATCCACGACCATTCGACGCCCAATTGACCGGCGATAAAGACGGGCGTGCAAAGAAAGACCGCCAGCACGAGGTAGAAGAGGGAAAATTGCTTAAAGCCCGGAATGAGCAGCGCGCACAGAAGGCCGATCAGGGCCATAGAGACGGAGAGCAGGCCTGTTTGCAGGAGCACCTGCGGCAGGATAGATGCGGCCGCCGGTAGACCGAGGTTGACGCAGGTAAAGATTGCCGCAAAGGCCAGGTCGGAGAGGAGGATCAGCGACGTTTTGGAGAGCAGGAACGCCCCCTTACCGACCGGCATGACGCCGTGCACGCGGATGACGCCCATCTGCTTTTCCTTGAAGAGCATGGAGGCCACGCCCAGAAAGCCGACTGCCGTAAGCTCGAAGAACAGGATTTCGCAGGAGATTTCCCGCCTGTTCTTGAGCTCCCGGCTCCCTGCGCCCAGCGTGCGCACCTCGGCTGGCGGGGCGGGCGCCAGGAGAGAGAGGGCGTACGCGGACCGTATGCGGTCTATGCGCGCGTCGCCGGATTCAATGAGATATATGTGCGGCGCGCCGTCGCTGACGTCGACGCCGGCCGCATAGCCGTCCTCTAATTGCGCACGCAGTTCCTGCGCCGAAGTGACGCGCTGTAGCGCCACATCCGCGAGCGGGAAGGCGCCGTACGGGTCGTATACGAAGACCGGGTACATCTGCTGATCAGAGCCGGCGTAAAAGAAATGGACATAGGCCGAATAGAGGAGGAGCGAACACAGCGCGAGCAGCAGAAAGCGGCCTGCGAGCATCAGGCGCAGGTCCTTATAAAGCAGCGCATGCCATATGCGGCGCATCAGCTCAGCCCCCTTCCCGTATACTGAATGAACATGTCCTCGAGCGTAGGCTCCAGCGAGTGGACGCTGCGGATTTCGTCGTGGGGAAAGGGCAGGCCCGCGCTCAGCGAGGCCGCGGGGACGGTTTGCTCAAGCCGCTGCCCGGCGCGTATGTAGCGGATCGTCACCTGACGGAGGCTGTTGTGCTCCTTGAGGCGTTGCGGCGTATCCAGCGCGGCGATTTGCCCGTCCGCGAGAAAGGCGACCCGGTCGCAGAGCAGGTCCGCATCCAGCATGTTGTGCGTCGTGAGGAACACGGTCGTGCCCCTTTCGCGCTCCTCCTGGATGATCCGGCGAAAGAGGACGGCGCCGGAGGGGTCCAGTCCGCTGGTGGGCTCGTCGAGAAAGAGCAGTTTCGGCCGCGTCATCAGAGCGCGGGCCATACTTACGCGTTGGCGCATGCCCTTGGAATAGGACGACACGGGTTTATCTAAATAGTCCATCTTGAACTCCAGCTTATCGAGGAGCGCGCGGACGTCCTGCTTGCCGACGCCGGGATAGAAGGAAGCGAAATAGCAGAGGTTATCCATGGCGCTCAAGTTGGCGTAAAGATACGGGTATTCAAACAGCACGCCGATGCTTTGATAAAAGGAGCGCGGGGGCAGACGCCGCATATCCTGCCCGAAGAGCGTTACCTCGCCCGCATAGCCCCTGAGCAAGCCGGTCAGGATCTTCTGCGTGGTGGATTTTCCGGCGCCGTTGGGGCCCAGAAAGCCGAAGATTTCGCCGCCCTGCACCTGAAAGGACAGCTTGCGCAGCGCCTTTTTGTTTTCGCCATAGGAAAAGGCGAGATCGCTTACGTCGATCATTTTTCTTCCTCCCTGCGGTTCATCCGCTTATCCCGGCGCTTATGCTCCCAGGCGCCAAGGACGCGTACTTTGACGAGGATCACGACCGGCAGCGCCGCGGCGATCAGCAGCCAGGATGTCCAATGAAGGCCCAATAATTCCATAGGGTCACCTCCCATGCCTTTTGAGGCACAGTTTAATGGGAGGCGGTGAAAAACAGGTGCGGCCGCCGTGAAATCCGCGTGAAATGCGGAGGTTCGCGCCGGCCGCGGTATATATGGAGGAGACGTCAAACGCTTACCGGTATAGAAAAGAAGAACTCGACCCCATCCGAATGGTTTTTCGCGCCGTAGGCGATCTTGTGCATGGAGAGGATCTGGGCGACGATGGCGAGGCCCAGGCCTGAACCGGCGTACCCGGCGCCTTGCGCACGGTAAAACTTCGTCCAAATCAGGGGTAGAATATCCGGGGGGATGGGCGGCCCTGCGTTGAATACGGAAAAGCGCACGCCGCCGCCCTCTTTCTTTACGTCCAGGCGAAGCAAGCCGCCGGGCGCGGTGTTTTTCTTCGCGTTGACGATCAGGTTATCCACCGCCTGTTCGATGCGGGCCTTGTCGGCTAAGACGAAGACCGGCTCGTCCGGGAACGTATAATCGATCTGAAAGCGCACGTCAGGCGCGTCAAGCAGCAGCCGGCCGGCGACGGCCTCGACGAACTCGACGAAGTCAAACCGCTCCGGCGACAGCGTCACCGCGCCGGCTTCGAGCGCGGACAGGTCGAGCAACGTCGTAATCAGGCGATTCATGCGCTGCGTCTCCGCGACGATGACCTGGGCGTAATGGCGCTGCCTGTCCGCTTCGGGCGCATCCTGCAGCCCCTCCGCATAGGCGCGAATGACGCATAGCGGCGTCTTCATCTCGTGGGAGAGGCTATCGATCAGGTCCTTGCGCTCGGCGAGCAGGCGCCGCTCGCGGCGAACGTCCTCTTCGAGGCGCGCGTTTGCATCGTGAAGCTGGGTCAGCGCTTGCTGGAGGCCTTGGGCCAGCGCGTTCAGGCTGGCGGAAAGCTCCCCGAACTCGTCGGCGCTTTGAACCCGGCAGGGGCTGGAAAAGTCGAGCTTGGCCATCCGCGCGGCAGAGGCGTTCAGCTCGGAGACGGGCTGCGTGATGCAGCGGCCCAGCAGGAAGTCTACCGCGAAGACGACACCGCAAAGGAGCAAGAGCCAGATGAAAAAGGCGCCCGAATGGCCAATGGGCAGCTCCGACGTCAGCAAGTAGAACAGGACGAGCGCCCCGCCGGCGACCTTGGACAAAAAGAAGGCCTTTTTGCGCACGGTACGTAGGCCGAAAGCGTCGCGCAATGCCGTCTTCATAAGCGCACCTCGAACTTATAGCCGGAGCGGATCAGGGTGACGATGTGGCGGCCCTCGCCGCAGAGCTTTTGACGCAGCGTCTTGATGTGCGTATCCACAGTGCGGGTGGAGCCCTCAAAGTCGTAGCCCCAAATGCGGTTCAGCAGCTGTTCGCGGGAAAAGACCTGACCCGGATGCTCCATGAAGAGGCGCAGCAACTCAAATTCCTTGTGCGTTAGCTGTATTTCTTCCCCCTCTACGAGCACCTGTTGCGCGGCGGGGAGGAGCGCGATGCCGCCCGCGTGCAGCGCCCCGGCAGGGAGCGGAGATGCGCGCCTGAGCAGCGCGTCGACCTTGGCGAGCAGGACGCGCGGACTGAAGGGTTTGGCCATATAGTCGTCGGCCCCCAACGAATAGCCTTTCAGCCTGTCCGCCTCGTCCCCTTTGGCGGTCAGCAGCACGATGGGCAGATTGCTCATCTCCCTCGCCAGATGGCAGACGGTGAAGCCGTCCAGATGCGGCATCATGACGTCCAGAATCATTAGGTCGGGCGCGTCGGTTTTGAGAAACATGAGCGCTTCCACGCCGTCGTCTGCTGTCAGGCAGGAATGGCCGCCTTTGCGCATGTAGGTTACAATGATATCCTGAACGTTCTTTTCATCCTCGACGACTAGAATTTTTGCCATATGGATCTCCTTGCTTTCGATGAAAACGCAGGGGTCGCTATCCAGTATACCGACAAAAATGCCGGGAGATACGACCTCCCGGCATTTATCGCGCTATTGCTTCTTTTTCTTTACACCGATGAATACCGCGGCGCCGACGCCCAACACAGCGAGGACCACCAGGAGAATCCACCATGGGAAGTCGCCGCCCTTAGCTTCCGGCGGGGCTTGAGTCGGCTCCGCGGTTGCGGGCTGCGCGGCGGCGGTTTCAGGCGTGGAGGTGGGAACCACGGTTGGGACGGCCGCCGGCGTAGCGGTGGGGATCGCGGTCGGCGCGACCGTCGGCGTGGCGGTGGGGACCGCGGTCGGCGCGACCGTCGGCGTGGCGGTGGGGATCGCGGTCGGCGCGGCCGTCGGGACGACTGTGGGGTCTTCGATTCGCGCGATGACCGGGATGGCGTCTTCGCCGTCCGTGCCGGACGTATTTATCTCAGAGGATGTCGCGGTCATTGCGTCCAGATCGGCAGCCGGATCTGCGAACGCAGAGGAAAGCGCCTTTCCTTCCTCGTCCACCGGCAGGAAGCCGTAACGCTCGCCATCCGTCGTGCCGTAAGCGCGGTAGTGCGTTTCGCCGTCGGGCGTCTCAAACGCGTACAGACCGGGTCTCCCCTCGATGGGCGCATATCCTTCGGGGATCTCTTCGGCCTTTGGCAGCATGTCCGCCGGGGCGAGGTCATAGCCCATTACGGCGATGGCCTCATCCTCTTTGAGGTCGACGATGGCGGCATCCTCTTCGATGCGCCCGGCTTCGTCGGTAGGAATGAACCCGGGAGCGCCGCCCTTGATCCGGCCATACGCGCGGTATTCAGGTGCGCCGTCCGGCCGGTCGAATCGATAGAGGAGCCTACCGTCGTCCGTCTGAACCGGCGTATAGAAGGACGGAACGCTTCCTTCGGAAGGCGTTGCTTCCATAAACAGCGGTACGGCCGTGGGAGCCGGCGAGGGCGTGGGAGTCGGCGAGGGTGTCGGGGTCGGCGTGGGCGTGGGAGTCGGCGAGGGCGAGGGCGTGGGAGTCGGCGAGGGCGAGGGCGTGGGAGTCGGCG
>JAEYAR010000163.1 GCA_023404715.1 Bacillota bacterium
CACTCCTTGAGCCAGACGAGCGTTCCGTCGCCCTTAAGGACGCGATAGCGCGCTGTGTATGCGCCGTCGTCCCCTGGTTCGCCCTGCCAATGCCGGAGCGTCTGCGCGCGATCCGGCATAAAAACCGCCTCGAGCGCCGATCCGCGGCTCATTTCCATAAAGTCATCCCGTCCATAGCCGGTCATCGACAAAAGGCGGTCGCCTACGTATACGTACGTGTGCCGCTCGTCGCAAAGGCTTACGGCGTAGCCGCACCCGATGCACCCGGCAATCATTTGAAAGCGCGATAGCTCGCCCCCGTACGCTTGACTATGATCACCGCGGAGCATGCCTGATTCTGCCTCCGTCATGCGTCCGCCCCCCTTTGTCTCCGCGACATCTTCTGAATTCACTCTGATTTTACACCAGATTAGGTGTAAAGTCAATACGCCAGATATGATGTGGGCAATAATAGCTTCATGCAAAAAAAGTAATGAGGCTGCTTCTTATGAAAAACTATCTGGATATCCTGCGTGGCCTGAGAGAGGACCACGATCTATCGCAGATGGACGTAGCGCACGTCCTCGGGACGACGCAGCAGGTGTATTCACGCTACGAAAACGGCGTCAACGAAATGCCTTTGCGCCACTTTATCACCCTATGCCGCTATTATGGCGTCAGCGCGGATTGGGTGCTTGGCCTCGGTCCATACAGGGCGGACTCATAACATCCGGCAACGCAAAAAAGAAAAGTGGCCGTCGCCACTTGCCACTTTTCGTTCATTCATCCTCGTCCAGCTGCTTTTCCAGATCCTTGGGCAGGGGCGTTACGGTAAACGCCTGCGCGCCATCGTCCTTCTTCTTTTTGCTCTTGGGCGTCTTTTCCTCTTCCTCGTCGCAGAGCATGTTCTTCAGGTCGCCGACCACCTGAGGGATCATCTCCACTACGCGATCGACCGGCGTCGCATAGTTTGCCGAAAGCAGCTTGACCTGTCCGTTGCCCGAGACGAGAAAGCCTACGGGGTTGACCGACACGCCCGCGCCGCTGCCGCCCGCAAAGGGGAGCGCCTCGTCCGGGTTCGCGCTTTGAATCTGTCCCCTGCCGTCCACGCTGTACTCGCCGCCGCCCGCGACAAAGCCAAAGGATACGCGCGATATGGGGATGATCGTCACGCCCTCCGCGGTCTGTACAGGATCGCCTACTACGGTGTTCACATCCACCATATCGCGGATGTTCTCCATCGTCGTGCCCATCAGGCTTTCTATGGGATGCCTGTCCATTTTTATGATCGCCTCTTTCCAATATTATCCGCTGCTCGCTGCGCGGGAGGAAGCGGCGAGACTGCGCCTCAATAGGATCGCCTGCCGCGCTTTACGCTTCATGTTGTGCAGTATGCCCAGCGCCGCTGTGGCCATAATGTCCCCCGGCAGCGCGACGATTATGCACTGGGCCGATAGCAAAAAAATGGGGCGCGTAAAGTCCGGCGCAACGCGAAAATGTGGCGTCACGCGCAGTTTTTTCTGCATCAGCCTGGCCAATGGCGCCAGCGTACAGGAAAGCAAGCCGCAAATGCGCGCGGTCGCCGCCGCTTCCTGCATGCCGATGCGCGTTTTGGCCGTCAGCCTGTGTACGCGCACGTGCCGGGCGATGTACGCGCGGGCGCGCCTGTTTTGCAGCACGGGTCGAATGATCGCGCGCGCAGGCACGGTGATGGGCGATCCCTCCTCGCCGCCCTTGCCGCGCGGGCGGATCGAAAAAAAGAGCCCGCTCTCCCCCCGCTCGATGACGCCGTCGAAGCGTAGCGTCCAAAAGAGCGCGCGAAGCTTGATCTGGACGGTCGATCGCTCGCCGATATCCAATCTCGCGCTGACGTGCAGCGGCAAGATCAGCAGCGCATATAAAAATGTCGTCACGTATACCACGCCCTCACCCCCGTTTCCCTGTTCTTCCCGCACATCTCTCGTTTGATACATCTTTCCTTTTGCGTCCAGGGCGTGTATAATAAAAAGCACTGATTCTGGAAATGGAGGCCGTTCCCCATGTATAAGACCCTGGAATACCTCGAATACGTCATCCTGCTCTTATTTCTGGTCTGCTTCGTGCTGGGCAAGCTTTGGCTCATGCTGATGTTCGCCGTGCTATGGTATCTGCTCTACGGTTTCGTCGGCCTGGCGGAGCGCATGGTCCAGACCGGGCATCGCCGTCTCGCGCAGTTTTACCTGGCGCTGACGTGCCCCTATCTGCTCCTCCCCTTCCGCCGCGCGTGGTATTACATGCTCGGCATCCTCGCCCTGCCTGCGGAGCCCGCCTACCCGGCCCAGACCGCGCTGGCGATGGCCCAAAAACTGCGTCCCGAAGCGCTGGGCAACGACAACAACCGCAGCTATTATTATGGGATCTGCGCACACGTCTATACGGAGCTGGGCGATCTCCCCCAAGCCCGCTCGCAGCTCGCCCGCGCCCGTGAGCTCAAGCACAACCCCGGCTTTGACAAGATGTACGGCGACATCGAAGCGCGTATATCGAAGAAGGAGAAGAGCGCATGAAGATGATTTCGTGGAACGTCAACGGCCTGCGCGCTTGTCTCGGTAAGGGCTTTATGGATTACTTCAACGCTCAGGAGGCAGACTTTTTTTGCCTACAGGAGACGAAGATGCAGCAGGGGCAGGCGGAAATCCCCGCGGAAGGCTATGTTCAGTTTTGGAACAGCGCCGTCAAAAAGGGTTATTCCGGCACCGCCATCTTCGCCCGGGAGGCGCCGCTAAGCGTCCGCTACGGCTTGGGCATCGAAGCGCACGATCAGGAGGGCCGCGTCATCACGTTGGAATACGAGGGCTTCTTTCTCGTCACCGTCTATACGCCCAACGCCCAGCGCGAGCTGACCCGCTTGAAATATCGTATGCAGTGGGAGGAGGACTTCCGCGCATACCTGAAGGCGCTGGACGCCCAAAAGCCCGTCGTCGTCTGCGGCGACCTCAACGTCGCCCACCGGGAGATCGACCTGAAGAACGCCAAGCAGAATGTGGGCAACGCGGGCTTTACCGATGAAGAACGCGAGCAGATGACCCGCACGCTAGGCAGCGGCTTCGTCGATACATTCCGCCATCTCTACCCGGACAGGACCGGCTGCTACTCCTGGTGGTCCTATATGTTTAACGCTCGCCGGAATAACGCCGGGTGGCGCATCGACTACTTTCTCGTCTCCGAGCGCGTGAAGGATCGCATTCGCGAGGCTCGCATCGACGCGGACGTCTACGGCAGCGATCACTGCCCCGTCGTGCTCGAAATCGACCTATAATGAAGGAGGTTTCCGTTTTGAAATACCTTTTTGCATCTGATCTTCACGGATCGCGCGGCGCGGCGGAGCAGGTGCTCGCGCGCTACAAGGCCGAGTTGGCCGATCGTCTCATTTTGCTGGGCGACCTGCTCTACCACGGCCCGCGCAACGACCTGCCGGACGACTACGATCCCAAGGCTGTAATCGGCCTGCTCAACGGCGCAAAGCGCGATATCCTCTGCGTCCGCGGCAATTGCGATGCCGAGGTCGACCAGATGGTCCTGGAATTTCCCATCACTGCGGACTGCATGCTGCTCGACCTTGGCGGGCGCGCGGCGTTCGTCACGCATGGGCACCTGTATAATCTCACCGCGCTCCCGCCGCTCAAGGAAGGCGATTTGCTCATCCACGGGCATACGCACGTCTTGACCGTTGAAGAGCAGGGCGGCGTCATTTACATCAACCCCGGCTCCGCCGCGCTGCCCAAGGAGGGTAACCCCAAGTCCTACATGATCTGGGAAGACGGCCTTTTCACCATCAAGTCCTTGGGCGGCAATGCCTTGCGGTCGTACGACGGTCGCCTATAAGTCTGCGTGTCGACAAAGTGGCGTCTGCCACTTTGTCGAGTTTACGGGTGACTTTTTCCTCCGCAAAATTGCATTTTGCAGCGGAAAAATCCCCGCCCCACCGGCAAAGCCGGCGGATACGATTACAGTCTTGCAGACGGCTTTGGGTTTGTCTGGCTTCGATGGGTTTATCGACAGCCTGGCCTATAAGTATTTTTACGTAAGGAAGCGAGCAGATCATGAATTTTGTCTTTATCTCCCCTCATTTTCCCGCCAATTACGAGCGCTTTTGTATCGCCCTGAAGGAGCACGGCGTGACGGTGCTGGGCATCGCCGACACGCCTTACGATCAGCTGACCGAGGCCCTGCGCGGCGCGCTCACGGACTATTACCGCGTGGATAACCTCGGCGACTATGAGTCAGTCCTGCGCGGCGTGGCCTATTTCATCCACCGTTACGGCAAGGTCGACTGGCTGGAGTCTAACAACGAGTATTGGCTCGAACAGGATGCGCGCCTGCGCGAAGCGTTCCACATCACTACCGGCTTTATGCCCTGCGACATGCCCCCTGTCAAGTTCAAGAGCCGCATGAAGGCCCGGTATGCGCAGGCGGGCGTGCCCACCGCGCGCTATCATATGGTAACCACGCTTCATGCCGCCCGCGCCTTTGTGGCCGAGGTCGGCTATCCTGTCATCGTCAAGCCGGACAACGGTGTGGGCGCTTGCGCGACGTACAAGCTCTCCTCCGACGAGGAGCTTTGCGCCTTCTACGCCGACCTGCCGCCGGCTCCTTATATCATGGAAGAGTACGTCTTCGGGGCGATCTGCTCTTACGACGCGATCGTCAACTCCAAGGGGGAGCCGCTTTTCGAAAGCGGCGATTTCGTGCCCTACTCGATCATGGAGGCTGTCAATGCGGGCGATCATCAGCACTTTTCCGTCCTGCCCCGCCTGCCGGACGACCTGCGCGATGCAGGAAGGCGCTGCGTAAAGGCCTTTGGCGTGCGCTCGCGCTTCGTCCATCTGGAGTTCTTTCGTCTGTGGGAAGATCACCCCAGCCTCGGCCGCGCGGGCACGATCGTCGGCCTCGAGGTCAACATGCGCCCCTGCGGCGGCTTTACCCCCGATATGTTCAATTATGCCCTGTCAACCGACGTCTACCGCCTCTACGCCGACATGGTCTGCTACGATGAAAACCGCCAGAGCGACTGGCCGGAGAAATACTACTGCGCGTTCGTGGGCCGTCAGGACGGCAAGCCCTATCTGCTCTCGCAGGATGCGCTGCGTCAGCGCTATGCGGAGGATTTAAAGATGGTCGCCGTGTTGCCCGACGTGCTCGCCGCCGGCATGGGCAAGTACGTGTTCATCGCCCGCTTCAAGGATACCGAGCGGATGGACGCATTCTTCCGCGACGCGCTGGAGCTCGTTGAAAACCCCGTTTAAAGGATGGTGATCGCGTGACGTCCGTTTGGTTTAACGGTGCGCTGTGGGCTGTCCTTATGGCATTGCTCGCTGCAGCTTGCTCCAATACGTTAAATATATACGTTTGGAGCCGTAC
>JAEYAR010000198.1 GCA_023404715.1 Bacillota bacterium
GCGCGGACGAGCTGCATTTTTACTACGACGCGCAGGGAAAACCAGGAATGATGCGTTACAATGGCGAATACTATTATTACCTGTACAACCTGCAGGGCGACGTGATCGCGATCATCGACGACTACGCAAACGCCGTAGCGGAGTACTACTACGACGCATGGGGAAAGCAGACGGGCTGCTATGGCGTCATGTCGCAGACGCTGGGCAAGCTGAACCCGTTCCGCTACCGCGGGTATGTGTACGACGAGGAGACCGGGCTGTACTATCTGAGGAGCAGGTATTATAATCCTGAGTGGGGACGGTTTGTTAATGCGGACTCCATTTTCGGAAAAGTAGGTCAGTTATTTTCGCACAATACATTTGCTTATTGTCGCAATAGTGCAGTAAACGCCTATGATGATAATGGTACTGAGCCTAACCCATCTTTGGGACATATGACCTATGCATTCGGAAGTGTATATACACTGACAGGAGGTTTGGCATTGTCGGTTTCCAAAGGTGTTGCTTGGGATGATGCGGGTAATCGAGCTGATTATATAACGTATATTGGAGTTACTCCAGATAAAATTGAAGATCCTACACCGGCAGGGATTGGATTAGTGAATGCATCGACAGGATATGTATGGCAATGTTATACTGATGTTACAGTGCCTGATCTTTTAGGCAAAGGTTCTTACATGGGTGCCTCCGGTGGAGCCCTCCTATCCTTTGGTTTCGATAGCCTATTTGTCGGTGAGTATATTGATAAAATAAATGAAAATACAAAACCCAATGGTTTTCAATCCACTGTTGGCGTTGGATTTGGCCTGGATTATGCTCATCTTGGGAATACTTATACTTTTTTAAGGTATACCAAGATAAAAAATGTAAAGATTCCCGCTGACCAACGGAAATGGATTAAGCCTGTTCCTGTAACAAAGTAGATAGGAGGGACTTATGAAAAGGTTGCTTGCTCTCTTTGTTCCGTTGTTTTTCTTAAGTTCTATAGCGTCAGCAGAGTGCTGGAATGAACTTCCGCTTCAAAGATCGGAAGGTACATACCTGAAATACAAGCAAGAAGCTATACGATTCGTAAAATATATGACGGAGGAGACAATCCCCAATAGTTTTCCATTACAAGCTGTTAGAATCGTCGGGGATAAAGTGTTGATAGGCTATCAGTATGGAGGAGATAACAAGTGGCTTTTTAATGTATACAGTGTAGATGGCTATTTTGAATTTGGGTATTCTTTCAGCATTAGGGGAGGCAACCTTATTAATTACACGTTGTCCAAGGAAGATTCCAGCGTGCTTTTTTTTAGCGGTCAAAATAGCGCGATCTATCGTTTGCCTGCAGATGGAAGCATGTATGAAATTTATAATATACCATTGTCTAAAATGGACTTAGCAGTCGCAATAGATGATTCCGGCTATACTATAGTGGAAGCGTCTGGGGGCAATGTTGTGATACAGGATAGTCAAGGGAGAAATATTACGATATTAGATTATGAAATCCCATACAAATTAGATGAAATGCCTGCATGGATTCAAATCATCCTATTTGGTGTATGGTTTTTAATTATACTATATTTTTTGTCCAAATTTTCCAAGAGCAGAGAAAAACCATTTTAGTTTTTATAGTAAATGAGTCGGTAATGCCGATTTTTTCGACATTGCCGGCTTTTTTATAATATTACACAGTTAAATACGTCATGACGCCGTAATGATGTTTCTCCGATAATACTGGTGTAATAGGGGATAGATTCCAACTCAAGGTGATATTTTTTTGCTTACAATAGGCAGTGGACATCATTTATTGGAGCCGTTTCACGATTTCGCATACTTAGACACACCGGATTAACCAGGCATAGCCATACAAATTGATGAACCGCCGCATAAGGGGGCTACGATTCTTCTATGCGCCTACTATGCGCCAGTTTCCTAAGCTATGCTTTTTTAGAATAGCAGGCTATTCAATATCTATATTAGACATCATGGCGTCCATGCGCTATACTCATGGAACCATCTGCGGAAAAAGGAAAGGAGCTTGACCCCTGCGGCGCTGCTGCACAATGATTCCTTAAACCACTATGATTGGAGATATAATGCCATGAAGAAGATTTTCACGATTCCCCTGTCCCTGATGCTGTCCTTCATCCTTTCCACGGCCTACGCGGAGAGCCTTGAGCCGCGGGAGCCCGCCGCCTTTGACTTCGAGGCCCGCACCGTGATGCTGAACAGCGGCTACGAAATGCCCATCGTAGGCTTGGGCACCTACGCGCTGGCGGACGATGTGTGCGTCGGCTCGGTAAACGCCCTGCTGGAAAATGGCGGGCGGCTCATCGACACCGCCTCCATCTATGGCACGGAGGACAGCGTGGGCGAAGCGGTGCGAAACAGCAGCGTGCCCCGAGAGGAGATCTTCGTCATCACCAAGCTGTACCCCAACCAGTTTGATCATGCCGCCGAAGCCATCGACGAGGCCCTTGAGGAAACCGGGCTCGATTACATCGACCTGATGCTGCTCCATCACCCCGGCGCGCATGACGTGGAAGCCTATAAGGCGATGGAGAATGCGGTGGCGGACGGCAAGCTGCGCTCAATCGGCCTGTCCAACTGGTATGTGGAGGAGCTGACGGAATTCCTGCCGCAGATCGCCATCATGCCCGCGGTGGTGCAAAACGAGATCCACCCCTACTATCAGGAGAACGATGTGACCCCCTTCATCCAGTCTCTGGGCATCGCGGTCATGGGCTGGTATCCTTTCGGCGGGCGCGGGCACACAGGCGAAATGCTGGGGAACGAAGTGATTTCATCCATTGCCAAGACGCACGGCGTGACATCGGCGCAGGTCATCTTGCGTTGGAACCTGCAAAAGGGCGTGGTGGTCATCCCCGGCTCGAGCAACCCGGAGCATATCAAGGAGAACCTCGATGTCTTCGGCTTTGAGCTGACAGAGGACGAGATGGCGCAGATCAACGCCCTCGACAGGGGCGAGAAGCATGACTGGTATTGAATTAGACCTGTAATTTAACCCGTGGTGCTATCAAAAAAGAAGGCGCTAGCCGAAATAGGTTTCCTTCTTGGCGGCACAGCGACCGTAACAGGCGCTATAGCCTCAGAAAGTCTTGTGGAAATGCGCCCTTCCGAATTTACAGACCGGCAAGGGCAGACTGTCAATCACAAGAAGGTCACTTTACAAATAACGATAGCTAAAATGATTATAAAAAGATTTAAAGAGTCTCTCCTTAAAAACCGCCCATGCCGAATAGCTATTCGACATGGGCGGTTTTTTAAGTGCGCCTGCAAGAGAGGACGCAAACGGACCCGAACGGCCAACGCATGAACGACGCGCACGGCCCGGTAAAGCGCATGACGAGGGCAAGTTCGACGGTAGGCGCGGACGGGTACTAGAACGAATACACGTACGAGAATGACCGCCTGAAGACGGCGATTCCAATTGAGCCACGGGCGGGCGACCATAGGTCGCCCCTAAAAAAACTTGTTTACGAAACTATGGCCAGTTAGCTATCCGGAAGCGTAAACAGGCCGCAGCTTCAGGTAGAATTTTCATTGCTCACGATGGGCAGGTGAAATCGTTTATTGGATCCGATTCACGATTTCAGGATGCTTGCTTCTTTTTCCAAAATAGCTTTGTTTAACTTTTCTCTCAATGCAACCATCCAATCAGGTTCATCAGCAAATTTCTCCGCGACACATCGGATTAACCGAGCATAGCCATACAAATTGATGAATCGCCGCATAAGCGGACGTGATTCTTCCATCTCCTGCGTATAACAATGTTCTTCTTTATACCCTCTCATAAATTCACTCCTCGCTGATTGGACTGAATCACCGCTTAATTCGTCTTCAAGGGAACCGAAGACCTGTTCAATATCCAGGGCAAACCAGTGGTACATGCCATCATCAAAATCTATGACAGAACAGGTCCCCTTTTTTTGGTCATAGAAAACATTATCCAGTTCAAAATCATAATGAACCAGTCCATAATTATCATGATTTGCCGGAAGTCTATCCAATTCACGCTGAATTGCGAGTCGTTCCAATACGACAAAATCCGGCGCATTGTATTCTGATAGCACCGAGGCAATCCAATCCAAAACTTCGCTGTGTGTCCACTTCTTCGATTGCGGATCAAATTTAGTGGATAAGGAGTGAAGTTTCCCCAGGGTTTTCCCGTATTCAAACATGATTTCACTTGACATATCCGTATCTTCTATTGGTACGCCATCCACTCTGCCAAACGCTGTTGCATAGAATTGTCCCCACTCGGTGCAAAGCTTCAAACAGATTTCTCCTGTCTTTGCCTTGATAGGCTTTAAAGCCGGATAGCCGCATTCAAGAAGATAATTGATAAACGCCATCTCTCCAAAAACATTTTTCTCCAACTTTTCATCCAAAGGAGAAAGTCGCAAAAAGCAGACTGCGCCCTTTTGACAAAAGGGATAGATCGCATTTGATGAAATCCGAAACTGGGAAAGCATCTCGTTAAGAGTATCCTTATCGTGTTCCCAATTTTGAAGCGCTTCCTTGGCCAAGTCATAATTTTCGAATAAATACTTGAGTTTCAACATCATGTTTATCCTTTCAAAATAAAATAGCACTCCTGAAAAACAGAAGTGCAGAATTTATTGCTTGTCGTTAATAAACACGAGTGCTTCTTATTATTTGTTTACTAAGTGAGTAATATGACTTCGGTTTTTCATATATGAATACATGTTCATAATATCCGCTCACCCGCCTTTCATTGATGTTCATATCCTAGCATAAATCTTCGTTGCCGTCAAGTGCTGCGAGGATTATTTTAACATTATCTGACCGCGCTTGCCGAGGCGTTTTATCTTATAATGCGATGCCTACACATGCCTGTTTTTCCACATTGGGGACAGGTTAATCTGCGCTTCGTAAGAGTATGGTAACTTTTCACATAGTCATTCATGCTCGGAATAAATAGCTCTTTACAGTTCGGACATTCAAAATAACCTGCCTTAATATCCAGCATTGCGGCCCCAGCTATTCCCGCCACCGCTACTGCTACAGAAACGACTACCAATATTATGCGTACAATCGCCGGCAGGTCAACAAAGGACGCTATTACGATAAGTGCGCAGACAGCGATGATGGTGATGATGCCAGTTATAACGGATAGCACCATTCTTTTCCTGTTTTCTTCATTTTCTTTCATGAGGTTCATCATATTTCCTTCCGCCTTTTTCTGATAATCAGTTTGGGAAACCTTTTCACCCGAAAGCAAATCATTGACGGTAATGCCTAACGCCTCGCACAATGGAAGCATGAGAGATACTTCGGGAAGCCCTTTCCCGCATTCCCATTTGGAAATTGTTTTATCGCTGATGGAAAGCGTATCGGCTAACTGCCTTTGGGTCAGGTTTTTTGATTTTCTGGATTCGGCTATGAACTTGCCGATTTGGATTTGATCCATTCATTTTCCCCCTCCTTTTATGCACATTGTAGACAATTGGCCGCCCAATCGAAACACACGGCACGTAGAGTTTTCAATATCTACGGAGCGTAGAGTCCGATTTTGCGCAGTTTTCAGCCATTGTATCACGCCGCTCGATCATGCATCCTCCTCAAGCGTCGTTTGCACGATAGAGAGCAGAGCCTTGACGCGGGGGGACATGTTCTCCGTCGCGCGGTAGGCGAAGCAGATGGTGCGCTTGGGGTGACCGGCGATCTCCTTGACGGCCGCGCGGTAATGAGAGCTCTTGAGAAACATCTGCGGAAGGATCGTGCAGCCAAGGCCCGCGTCTGCCATGGCCAGCATCGAATGGCTGTCTGGAAGCGTGAGCAGAGAGCGGGGATTGAACTGATAGTGCTCTTGTATATAGGCGAAATCAAAATTGTTATTGCTTGGAAAAGTCAAGAAGGGCGTGTCGATCAGCTGTTCCAGTTGGATTGGGCCCTCTGCGCCGGCGAGGGGATGGTTCGGCGGCAGAACCGCTAAAAACGGGTCGTCAAACAGATCGATGCAGTGCAGATCGGACGATACGGGCCGGCAGGTGAAGCTGCAATCGACGAGGCCGCCTTGCAGGGCGCGTTCCACATCCCGATAGCCGCCGTTGCCTGAATAGATCTCGAGCCGGATGTTGGGATAGCGCTCGTGGAAAATGCGCAGCACGCCGGGCAGAAAGGTGACGAGCAGGGTCGTAAACGAACCGATCTTCAGATCGCCTGTTTGCAGGGTGATGATGGACTTTGCCAATGCGTGGATGCGCTTTTCACACTCGATCAGGTCCCTGATGGCAGGCAGAAGGACGTTGCCGTCCAACGTGAGCTCTGTGCCCGCGTGCGTGCGCTGAAGCAGATTGAGGCCCAACATCTTTTCAAGGGAATCGATGGCGTAGCTGGCGGCGGATTGCGTATAGTTCATGGCCCTGGCCGCCGTGGTCAGATTTCGGCATTCGGCGATTTTGAGAAATAGGAGGTATTTATTGGTATCCATTTATGTCAACTCCTCATCAATCTGTCTGGATTAATATGAATAAAATCGATGGAGGAAATAAAAAAGATCGATTTTACACGTTAGTTTGCACATGTTATACTGATGGCATAACAATAACACCTATCATTAGTATATAGTCCATTTCGACAATCGTCAACAAATTCGCCAAATACTACAGGATATGAGGAGGAGTGATAGAGACCCGCCGGAAAGCCATCCGTGGCGGCGCGGCGGATCGCATGGAGAGTGGGAGCGCTCTGGTAACCTAAACCCTTGGAGACCCAATCATAGATGAATCGGAGGAAAAAAACTGTGCTGGAACCGAAAAAGACGAACTTTATGGACCTGCTGAAACAAGGCGAAATGGTGTTTGCCCCCTGCGTATGGGACTGTTACTCCGCTAAGGCGGCCGAGCTGAGCGGGTTCAAGGCCGTGCTGCTGGCGGGGACGCCCGCGGCGGCCGCCCTGACCGGCACGCCCGACCTGGGCATCATGACGGCGGACGAGCTCATTTACCTGACGGAGCGCGTCGCGACCTTCTCGCCGCTCCCCATCCTGGTGGATTTTGACGAAGGGTATGGCGACAGCCCGCTCAACACCTATCGCAATGTCTATCGCCTGGTGAAGGCGGGCTGCCAGGGCTTTACGCTGGACGACGGCATGGGCGTGCGCGGCTGCACGAGAATGAGCCGGGTTCAACCCGGCGAGCATCCGTATGAGCTGGTATCGCGCGAACAGTTCGCCGCAAAGATCCGCGCGGCGCTCAAGGCGATCGAAGGGACGAACGCGGTGCTGATTGCCCGCACCGAGGTGCGCATCAACGAAGGATTTGACGAGGCGATCTACCGCATGAAGATGGCGGAGGACCTGGGCGCGCACATGACGATGATCAACAACGTGCGCGGCATCGAGGAAGCGAGGTATGTGGCTGAAACCTGCAAGGGCTGGAAGATGTACCCGGATATCGTCTCTCACGACGGCAGGACGGACGCGGACCTGGACGAGCTGCTCAAGCTGAACTTCAACCTCGTTACGATGCACTTCTTTGAAAAGGCGTCCATCGCCGCCATGATCAAGCACGGCAAGGAAAACTTTAAGAACGGCAACACGGTCTATTCCGATTCGTTCGACATGGGCATCACGCCGGAGGAGCGGGCAGCCATCAGCGGCATGAACGGCCAGATGTGGCTGGATTTTGAAAAGAGCTTTTACTGATCATGCATGCTAAAACAAAGGGTGAAGAGGAGGAACTTGTATGAAGAAGACGGTAGCATGGCTGTTGGCGGTCATGATGGTCATCGCAGGCCAGCTGAGCGGCGCGATTGCCGAGGGAACGGTTAAACACTACGAGGCGCCCGAGCCGATTACGCACGACGTCAAGGGCACGGTGATCTATGCGACCACGTCCAACATGAACGGCAACTTTGAGACGGATCAATTCGGCGGCACGGATACCGTCGCCTACAAGCTGATCCACAATTATCACATCTCCGTGAACGACCGCGACGGCAATCTCGTCGTCAACCCGCAGGTCGTCAGGAGCATGGAGAGCCGGATAAACGAGGACGGCTCCAAGACCTACACCATCCAAATATGGGACGACCTCTACTATAACGACGGCACGCAGATCACCGCGAAGAACTATGTGGCCTATCCGCTGCTGTTCTCGTCGCCTGTCGCCGTAGCCGCCGGCGGATACGGCATTGCGGGCAAGTATTTCGAGGGATACCGTGCCTTCCATGACGGCGAAGCGCAAGCCTTTGCCGGGCTGCATTTAATCGACGACTTCACATTTGCCTACACGGTGTCCGCTGAGAACATCCCGTTTTACTATGAGCTGAACATTCTGAACTGCTCTCAATATTCGCGTTGCTATCCCCTCGACTATAAGACCTGGGTGGGCGAGGAATTCGACGTTTCAGACGACGGAGAAGGATGCTACTTTGCCGGCGGCGAGTTCACCGCGGAGAAGCTGGCGAAGCACGTCAACGACACCCGTTACAACTGGCAGGTCGTGCGCACCGCCGGCCCTTACAAGTTCAAAAACGTGGACATGACGGCCCAGATCGTCGAGCTGACCGCCGACCCCCTGTTCAAGGGCAACTTTGAAGGCTACAAGCCCTCCGTCGAGAACGTGGTGATCAAATACGTCAACACCGCCACCATGCTGGACGCCCTGCGCACCGGCGAGGTGACCCTGATTGAAGGGCTGAACAACGGCGAAATGATCAACGCCGCCCTGGACATGGTGGAAGAGGGCGGCTACAAGACCGACCATTACCTGGCCCTGCAATACTTCAAGCTGTTCTTCCAGTGCGACTGGGGCCCCCAACAGTTTGTGCCCGTGCGCCAGGCGGTCGCCTACCTGCTGGACCGGGAGGCGCTCGTCAACACGGTGCTGCGCGGCTTTGGCTCCGTCGTCAACGCGCCCATCTCCAAGGAATACTGGATGTACGAGGAGTCCGAGGAAGAGCTGATGGAGCGCCTGAACGCTTACAGCTTCAGCGTGGAGAAGGCCGTCGAGCTGCTGGTCGCGGATGGCTGGGTCTACGATGAAAACGGCGGCGACTACGTGAGCGGCGTCCGCTGGAAGAAGGTTACGCAGGAGGCGTACGACCATGGCGACCCCGACAGGCGCTGCAAGGTGCTTTCCGACGGCACGATCCTCATGCCGCTCATTCTGACCTGGGCTGCATACGAAGGCAACGCGGCGACCGAATCCATCGACGTGCTGCTGGCGCAGGCCGAGACCACCGCGCAGGCCGGGATGAAAATCGAGCGCACCACCATGGCCGGCGCCGAGCTGCTCAAGTATCTGAACCGTTCGCCCGCGCCCGGCGAGCAATATGCGCAGCCCACCTACAGCTTTCTGAACCTGACCACCGGCCTGCGCACCATTTTCGATCAGACCTATCGCTTCACCTTGGAGCCCGACCTCATCCTGAACAACAAAAACCGCATCTTTGACGAAGAGCTGGATCGCCTCTCGATGGACATGCTCATCGGCATGAGCCCCGACGACGACGAAGGCTTCCGTCAGACCTGGGTGGATTACAACGTCCGCTTCAATGAGCTGCTGCCCGAGATCCCGCTTTACAACGTGGACCTGTATACCATCTACGCAGACCAGATCCAGGGATATGATTCGACGCCCCACTTCACATTCTACGACGCCATCGTGGAAGCCTGGGTCGAGTAACACAAAGCGGCTTTACCTGTACGATGGGGAGGCTGGGGGAACCTAGCCTCCTTTCCCGCCAATATGAAAAAAGACTGGGAATGGATAGCGTATGAGCAAATACATCATCAAACGCCTGATCTACATGGTAATCGTTTTCTTTGTGATCTCATTCTTAGTCTACTGCCTGTTCGGCCTCGTCCCGAACGATCCGGCCGCATTGGAAGTAGAACCGCTGCGAGATCAACTGGACCCGATCGCCTTCGAGCAGGTGTATCAACAGGCCCGGGCGCGAATGGGGCTGGACGACCCGCTGGTGATCCGTTACCTGCGTTGGCTGGGCCTCTACCCGGATGTGGGCAGCCGCGCGCCGAACGGCATTTTGCAGGGCAACTTGGGTTATTCCAACATTTTTAAGCGCGACATTATCGACGTGATCCGCGAACCGATGCAAAATACGGTGATATTGAATTTGGTCTCGACGATCATCACCTTGCTGATCACGATACCGCTGGGCATATGGTCGGCGGTAAAAAAGAATTCGTTTTTTGACCGGATCGTTCAGGTCGTCACGATCATCGGGCACAGCCTGCCGGTATACATCATTGGCCTCGTTTGCGTTTACTTCTTCGCGGTCAAGCTCAGATGGCTGCCGGTGGGCGGCATGAAATCTGCCGACGCGTCGCTCACGGGCATGGGCGCTTTCCTGAATTCCGCATGGCATTACGTCATGCCCGTCATGGTCATCGTGGCGGCGAACCTGGGCAGCATGACGCGCTACGTCCGCGCGGCCATGATCGACGTGCTCAGCATGGATTACATCCGCACGGCGCGCGCCAAGGGGCTGCGGGAAAAAGTCGTCATCTATTCGCACGCCTGGCGCAACGCGCTTTTACCGGTGATCACGCAGATCATCTCCTGGTTTTTGAAGGTCTTTGCGGGATCGGTGGTCGTCGAAAACACGTTTTCATTTAACGGCATGGGGGCGCTAAACGTCTATGCGCTCAATTCTCTCGATTACGAGCTAGCGATGGCCATTCAATTGTTCTTTACCATGGTGAGCCTGCTGGGGCTGCTGCTATGCGACCTGGCCTACGGCATTGTCGATCCCAGAGTCCGCGTGAACAAATAAAGGAGGAGAACGGTCATGACGGAGAAAAAGAAAAAATCCACACGATCGACATGGCTTCGCCGCTTATTTGTGAATCCGGGCGAGGAGCTCAAAAGCCTGGAGGGCGAGCGGATCGTAAGCCCGGGAAAGCAGATGCTCAACGGCTTTGTGCACAACAAGATCGCCATGGTCGGCGTTACGGTCTTCCTCTTTACGCTGATCCTCGTGCTGGTCGGCCCGTATTTCTACCCCATCGACCTATCCTACTCGGACGTGACGCAGATGAACATCGCGCCGGGCCTGGACATGATGGCCGTGCCGCGTGAGATCGCCGGCGATCTCACGGAAATCGAGCCCGGCGCCTCCTTTGGCTTCGGCCTGACCCGGGACGGCAAGGTGCACGCCTGGGGCAAGACCAAAATAACGAACACCATCGATTTAAAGAGCATCCCAGACGAAGTGCGGGAGGCGAAGATCGAGCACATCGCCGTGGGCAGCGACCACGTCGTGGCGACGGACGCGGACGGCAGCGTGTTTGCCTGGGGCAACGACCGGTTGAACCAGCTGGACATCCCCAGAAAGGCCAAGAACCTGGCTGTGAAACAGCTGGGCGCCGGCATGCAGTACAGCGCCATCGTGGACGAGAGGGGCGAGCTGATCCTCTGGGGCAATGAAAACGCGACGGACTGCAAGGTGAAAAAAGCCTATCAGGGGCAAATCGCGCAAGTGGCTTGCGCGGATACGGCGTACGTCGCCTTGCTGACGGACGGCAGCGTCGCCTACACGGGCTACAACAAAAACCACGTGCTAGCCTCGGTGCCCGACGGCCTTACGTCCGACGTCGTTCAGGTAGCGGCCACCTCGACGACCGCCGCCGCGCTGAAGGCGGACGGCACCGTCGTCGTGTGGGGCAACGCGGCCAAGGGCGAAAACCACGTGCCGCAGACCGGCAGCCGGATCGTCAGCCTAAAGGGCGGCCGGTACCATTACACGGCCCAGCTGGAAGACGGCGGCATCGTCTGCTGGGGGGACAATACCCACGGGCAGACGGAGGTTCCAGCCGGCATCGCCGCAAACGTCAAGTACCTGGCCTCGAACTACTATCAGAACTACGCGATCACGAACGACGACAAGGTGGTCACCTGGGGCCTGAGGGGGTATCTTTTCGGCACCGACGACCTGGGCCGCGATGTGCTGACCCGCATGATCAACGGCGGGCGCATCACCATGACCGTGGGCGCGGTATCCGTGATCCTCTCGCTGTTCATCGGCGTGCTCCTCGGGTGCTTCGCAGGTTACTTCGGCGGCACCATCGACATGATCGTCATGAGACTGTCCGAGGTGGTGAACGCGCTGCCCTTCCTGCCGCTGGCGATGATCCTCTCCTCCGTTCTGGGGGCACGGGTGTCGCAGGAGGGGAAGATGTACCTCATCATGGTGATTCAGGGCCTGCTGTACTGGACGACCTCCTGCCGGCTGGTGCGCGCACAGGTGCTGCAGGCCAGGGAAAACGAGTACGTCGTCGCCGCCAGGGCGATGGGCGAGACGCGATACGGCATCATGTTCAAGCAAATCCTTCCCAACATCCTGTCGCAGCTGCTCGTCACAGCGACGCTGAGCTTTGCCAGCTGCATGCTGACGGAGTCCTCTTTATCCTACCTGGGATTCGGCGTGGTTGCGCCCACGCCCACGTGGGGCAACATGCTCAAGGGCGCGAACAACTCCATCGTCATCCAGCAATATTGGTGGAGATGGGTTTTCCCTGCTTCGATATTCGGACTGTGCACGATCTGTATCAACCTGGTCGGCGACGGCCTGCGCGACGCTGTGGATCCGAAGGCATTGGAACGTTAGGGGAGAGAATGATGGCATTACTTGAATTGAAAGATCTGCACACCTTCTTCAAGACGAAGAAGGGCGTCGTCAAGGCCGTGAACGGCGTATCCTATTCGGTCGATCAGGGGAGAACGCTCGGGATCGTCGGCGAATCCGGCTCCGGAAAGAGCGTCTCCGCGATGAGCATTTTGCATCTGCTTGACGGCAACGGCTATATCGCCAGCGGCGAAATCCTGTTCGATGGCAGAGAGCTGTCGCACTATCCCCTCGAGAAGATGCAAAAGATCCGCGGCAATGAGATCTCCGTGATTTTTCAGGAGCCGATGACCTCCTTGAACCCGGTATTCACGGTGGAAAGGCAGCTCATGGAGCCGTTTATCATCCACCAGAACATGAGCAAGCAGGAAGCCAGGCGGCAGGTTATCGGCATCTTGAAGGACGTGCGCATCCCCAATCCGCAGATCGTGGCCAAGCAATATCCCTTTGAACTGTCGGGCGGGATGCGCCAGCGCGTGATGATCGCCATGGCGCTGGCCTGTAAGCCCAAGCTGCTGATCGCCGACGAACCGACCACGGCGCTGGACGTGACGATTCAGGCCCAGATCCTGAGGCTCATGAACGAGCTCAAGGCAGAAAAGGGGACCGCCATCCTCTTCATCACCCACGATCTGGGCGTCATCAACCAGATGGCGGACGACGTGGCGGTGCTGTACTGCGGCCAGGTGGTGGAGATGGCCTCAGTGGACGGGGTCTTCGACGGAACCTCCGGCTATCAGCATCCCTACACGGAAGGGCTCATGCTCTCCATCCCGCGGCTCGACACGCCCGTAAACGTCCGGCTGGAAGTGATCCCGGGCTCGGTTCCCCCTCCGCTGCGCCTGCCCAAGGGCTGCAAATTCTGCACCCGGTGCAAGTATGCGACGGAGCTTTGCAGGGAGGAAGAACCGGCGTACCGGCAGGTGGAGCCCGGCCACATGATTCGGTGCCATTATCCGGCAAAGGGGGCGCGAAGATGAGCGATCAGAAGGTATTGATCAAATCTATCGATTTGAAGCAGTATTTTCCCGTCGGCAAAAGGCGCTTCAGCAAAGCCAACGACGGGATCACCCTCGACATCTACGAGGGGGAAACCCTCGGCCTAGTCGGCGAATCGGGCTGCGGCAAATCCACCTTTGGCAGGACGCTGTTGCAGCTCAACAAGCAGACGGCCGGCAAAAGCCTGTACTATGGCCGGGAACTGGACGACGTGGCCCCCCGATATGTAGGCAGGACGCTGGCGAAGTACAAGCAAAACCTGCATGCCTACAACGCGATGCGGGCCGAGGTGGAAAAGCGGGAGGCGGAATGCAAGGCGGGTGAGGCCGGCGCGGATAAGCTGGCGCTGCTTTCCCAAAAGCGGGCCGAAGCGCAGGGGCTGTACTACGATCTGGCGAGCGTCGTAGGCGGCTTCGTCACGGTGAAAAACAACGACGAGGCTTTGAAGCTGCTCCGGGAGGAGCACGCCATCTGCCGCGCAATCCGCGACCTGCGCAAAAGCGTTGCAATCGCGCAGGTCCGCTGCGCGGATTGGGCCTATGCGATTGAATCCGCCGCGCAGGAGGGCGCCGTGACCGGCGGACAGGCGAGGAGAATGGCGGCGGCGAAGGCGAGGCTGGAACGGCTGACGCGTCAGCGCGACCAACTCAAGCAGCGCCTGCAGGAAAAGCGTAGGGAGATTGAAGCGCTCAAAAAGCCCTACATGCGCGAGGAGGCGTTCCAAAAGGCCGAAGCGATGAAGGACAACAGCATCGACCTGGCCCGCCTGGACTACGGCGAGATGCGCCTGCTCAGAAGCGATTTACAGATGATCTTTCAGGACCCGTACTCCTCGCTGAACCCCAGAATGACGGTCGGGAACATCATCGGCCAGGGAATGAAGACGCATCGTCTGTTCCTCAAAGAGAACAGGCGCATGCAAAACGCCATCCTCGACGTGATGCAAAGGTGCGGCCTGCAGCCCTATTTTCTGCATCGCTTCCCGCACCAGTTTTCCGGCGGGCAACGGCAGCGGATCGGTATCGCCAGAAGCCTGGCGGTAAACCCGAAATTTGTGGTGTGCGACGAGGCGGTTTCCGCGCTGGACGTATCCATACAGTCGCAGATCATCAACCTGTTGCAGGATTTGAAGGAGCAGCAGAACCTGACCTACCTGTTCATCACCCACGACCTGTCGGTCGTGAAGTACATCAGCGACAGGATCGGCGTGATGTATCTGGGCAATATCGTGGAGCTGGCGCCGGCGGAGGAGATATTCGCCCACCCGGCGCACCCCTATACGCAGGCCTTGATGGAGGCGATACCCACCATGGACAAACGGGGCGGCGAGCTAAAGACCATCGAGGGCGACATCCCCAGCCCCGTCAACCCGCCCAAGGGCTGCAAATTTCACACCCGGTGTACGCGCTGCACGGAGGAGTGCAAGCTGCAAAAGCCCGCGTGGGAGGAGATCAGGCCGGGGCACTTCGTCGCGTGTTTTAACGTCCGCGAGGGGAGCTTAAAGGGATGAGGCTGCGACGATGAATGATATCAGAAAAAAGCGACGCTATATCAATTACCTGACATGCGTCTTTCTGCTGGTCTACGGGATGAAGGCGCTGGACGGCGGATGCCTTACCTACCTGTCGGAAGAGCTCATGACGTCGCTGCGATGCACGACGGCGCAGTATTCCTCCTTGAGCTCGCTCTACTACCTGACGTACAGCCTATCCTGTATGCTGGTCGGCATGCTGACCAGCCGGATGGCGAGGCGAAAGATCCTGTTGGCGCCGATGACGCTGGCGACGGGCGTGATCTCCCTGGCCACCACCCAGGTGAATAGCTTTACAGGCCTCGCGCTTTGCAGGTTCCTTACGGGCTTTTTCCAGGGCGGGTCGTTTTCGCTGATGCTCTCCATCCTCTCTAAAAACCTGGTGGTCAACGATTACGGCAGGCGAAACGGCATCATCAACATGGGTTCCTCCGTCATCTCCACCCTTGCGGGGCCCGTTTTGTTTTCCTACATGGCGCTGCACTACGCCTGGAACACAGCGTACTACCTGACGGGGCCGGTCCTCATCGCGCTATCCCTCGTGATCTGCTTTACGGTAGACGAGGTGAAGGTTGAGGTGCAGAAAAAAGCGGCCGACCGGGGGGCGTGGCAACAGAACGTGCGTGAATGCATCCACAGCCATGTGTTCCTGATGTGCCTTGGCATCGGCGTGCTAGAGACCCTGTCTAACCTTTGCGTCGGCGTGTTCGCCCCGCTCTACTACACCGACGTGATGGGCTATGACACGCTCACAAAGGCGGCGTTCCTGTCCGCAAAGGGGCTGTGCACCCTGCCGCTGATGCTGATCGTCCCCGCCCTGGCGGACAGGTTTTCCGTGCGCAAGGTCATGACCGTCACGTTCAGTCTGGCGTTCCTTGCGCCCTTCGTCACAGCCGTGCTCCCCGGGACGGCGTTCAGCGCGGTGGTTCTCGCGGCCCTGGGCGCCGTCGGCGGCGCGACGGTGAGTCTGTTCACGTACATGATCCCCAGAAACGCGCTGCCTGAGCGCCTGCACGGGATGGCCAACGGGGTGATTCTGGGCGTATCCTGCCTGATCGGCGGCACGATCGCGCCCGTCGTGTTGGGGCTGCTCGTGGAAATCGGCTGGCCGATCCCCAGCGTGCTGGGCATATGCGCGCTCACGTACCTGTTTTGCGTCGTGCTGTCCGTCTTTCTGAAGGTCAGGCCCTACGACGCTTCACAGGACGCGCGGCAGGCGGCGGCGTAACGGTATGAGCCCGAAAAAGCGCCGGTTCAGCCGCACAGATGCAATTGGAGGCTTAGGACAATGATTTTTCTCGTGCTGGCTGTGCTGAGCAGCGTTCTGGTATCCGTGATCATGAGAATCAGCGAAAAGCGCATCCGAAACAACGTCAGCATGCTGGCCGCGAACTATCTGATGTGCACGGCGCTGGCGGCGGTTTTTACGGGAACGCTCAATGTGTTTCCCCGGTCGGAGGGCCTTGCGTTTTGCCTGGGGCTCGGCGTGATCAGCGGGGCGTTCTATTGGGGAAGCTTTATGCTGCTTCAGTGGAATATCGCGCAAAACGGCGTCGTCCTATCCTCGATGTTCATGAAGCTGGGGGTGATCGTGCCGGCCGTGATGTCCATGGCGTTCTTTCACGAGGCCCCCCAGGGGGCCCAGGTGATCGGCCTCCTCGCGGCGCTGGCCGCCATCTTGCTCATCAACCTGGAAAAAGGGCAGGGGAGGGCGTCGAGCGGCGGGGCGTTGATTCTGCTGCTGCTGATTGGCGGCGGCACCGACGCCATGTCCAAGGTGTTCGAAATGCTCGGACGGGCGGAGCTCAAAAATCACTTCCTGATGTACACCTTCGCCGTCGCGCTGGCGCTATGCATCGCCGCGTGCGCCGTCCGCGGCCAGCGCTTCACGCCGGCAGACCTGGGGTTTGGCCTGTTGCTGGGGATCCCCAATTACTTTTCCGCGCGCTTTTTGCTGCTCTCGCTTACCACTGTGCCGGCGGTGATCGCCTACCCGACCTACAGCGTGGCGACCATCGTGGTGCTGGCGCTGGCCGGTATGGCGCTGTTTCATGAAAGGCTCAGCAAAAAACATCGCGCAGCCCTGCTGATCATCCTGGGGGCGTTGATTCTGCTTAATATGTGACGCGGCCCTTGGGGCGGGGGCGCAAAACAAAACCGACAAGCGAATAGAAGGGAGCATGGATTATGATTCGTAGAAGCGAAGAGAAGGAGACCGTCCGCAAGCCGGCGCCTTTTCAGGGCGTAGGGGAGATCACGGTGCGCAGCCTCTTGAACGGCGAGGCGGAGATGGGCGGGAAGGGACGCGTTTTCGCCCACACGACCGTCCATCCCCATGCGGCAATCGGCTATCATGTGCATCAGAGAGACAGCGAGACCTACTACATTCTCAGCGGGACGGGCAAGTATAACGACAACGGGACGATCAGGACCGTTCATGCGGGCGACGTCACCTATACGGCGCCGGGCGAGGGGCACGGCATGGAAGCGATAGGCGACGAATCCCTGGAGATGATCGCCCTCATCCTCTACGCGTGAGCGAAAGGAGCCATACATGCGGATCGCAATCTTGGGCGGGGGCGCCATGGGCGCGCTCTTCGGCGGATATCTCAGCCGCAGGCACGACGTCGTCATCGTCGACGTCAACCGGGCGTTGGTCGATCAGGTCGCCCAAAAAGGGCTCGTCATCGACGAACCGGACGGCTCCAGCGCGGTGTTCCATCCTGCGATGAGCGAAGGCCCGGCGCACGGCGCGCCAGCCGATTGGGTCATCGTGTTCGTAAAGGCGATGTTCAGCCGTAGCGCGCTAAAGTGCAACCGCGCGCTGATAGATGCGCATACGTACATCATGACGCTGCAAAACGGCAGCGGCCACGAGGACGCGCTGCTGGAATTCACCGACGAGGCGCATACCATCATCGGCACGACGCAGCATAACAGCGCCGTGACGGGCCTGGGCAGGATACGCCACGGCGGCAGCGGGATCACGCACCTGGGCTGCCTGAGCGGGGACGTGCACCGCCTACAGCCGTTTGCCGACGCTTTGAGCCAAAGCGGTTTGGAAGCGGACTGCTGCGACGGCGTACGGCGGCTGATCTGGCAGAAGCTGTTTACCAACGTATCCGCCAGCGCGCTGAGCGGCGTGCTGCAGGTCCCGCTCGGGTTCATCGAAGCGGACCCCGACGCGTGGGCGCTGTGCAAGGCGCTGATACGGGAGGCCGTGGCCGTCGCCAACGCAGACGGATTCGCGTTTGACGCGGAGGAGAAAATCGCGGAGGTTCGCGCCGTATGCGAGAAGAGCCCCGCGGGAATCACGAGCATCTGCGCCGATCTGCGGGATGGACGCTTGACAGAGGTGGATACCATCAGCGGGAGCGTCGTGCGCGCCGGCAAACGCAATGGGACGCCGGCCCCCAGCCATCAGCTGATCGTCCACCTAATTCATGCGATGGAGCGCAGAGCGCATCCTTAAGGGAACTACGCAAGGAGGTAAAAAAGATGAACCCTGTCTACGAACTCAATGGCCTGCGCATCGTCGACCTGACGAAGGCGCTTGACCCCCATACCGAGAGCCGCCGGTGCCACCTGATCCGCTACAATACCGGCGGACCGATCCCGGACTTTCACACGGCGCTGGACCTGACGAGCCATCTGGGCACGCACTGCGAGTGCCCGTATCATCATTTCGAGGACGGCAAGTCCGTGGGCGAGCTGCCGCTGACCGCTTTTATGGGGCGAGCGATCTACGTAAACATCGATTTTCTCGCGCCCAACGCGCATATCGGCGGCGAGGACCTCGACAGGGCCTGCGGCGCCCGCGTAAAGCCGGGCGATATCGTGATTCTGGACAGCCCCTATCGCATCCCGCCCTTCACGCCCCTGACGAACACAAAGGCGGATGAGCGCCTGTTCGTCAACGGCGACACGGCCTGGTGGCTGCGCAACCACGGCGTCAAGTGCGTCGGATTTGGCGACGGGGTTTCCATCGAAAACTGCAACGAGGATGTGAAGCCCTTTCACGACGTCATCATGGCGTGCGACGGCCTATTTTTAGAGGTGCTGAAGAACCTGGATCAGCTCAAAACGGATACCTTCTTCATGTCCTATACGCCGCTGCCCATACTGGGCGCGGACTCCTGCCCGGTTCGCGCGTATGCGATCGAGGGCCTGCCGGGGTTCACGGCGTGAGGATGGGCTAGGCTTTATTCCTCGCACGCCGGCCGGCTTTTCGTCCGTTGCCGGACCGGCCTACCTGTGGTATAATAGCCTGCATATGGGCCTTGGCCCGAATGAGGAGGAGATCTTATGAAAACGATCCGTATGTCTTTTTTTACCCAGCGACCCCTTGTGAAAGGAAAATCAGATTTTGAACGCACGGATCCGAAAGTTCTTCTCCTATTACAAGCCCTATAAGGGCTTGCTCGCGGCGGACATCGCCTGCGCCGCGATCGTCGCCGCCCTGGCGCTCGTCTTCCCGCTGCTCGTGCAGCACGTCACCGAAAACCTGCTCGCCGGCGATATGCAAAGCGCGCAGGGCAAGATCCTGCTCGTGGGCCTCGCCATGCTGCTCATCGTGGCCGTACAGGCGCTATGCACCTACTTCTATGACGCTTACGGGCACGGCATGGGCGCCATGATGGAGCGCGACCTGCGCGGTGACCTGTTCGCGCATTTTCAGCGCCTGCCGCAGAGCTACTTCGACGAGCAGCGCACCGGCCAGCTCATGACCCGGCTTACCAGCGACCTGGAATCGCTGGCCGAGGTATACCACCACGCGCCGGAGGACTTCGTCGTCTATACGGCCAAATTCGTGGGCGCGCTATGCGTCCTGGGCGCGCTCAACGCGCGGCTCACGCTCGCAGTCTGCCTGTTTTTGCCCGTCGTCGCCGGCTATACCGCCTTTTTCAGCCGCAAGCTCTCGCGCGCCTACCGCGAGAATTTGCAAAGCATCTCGCAGGTCAACGCCCAGGCGGAGGACAGCCTGCAAAACATCCGCGTGGTGCAGTCCTTCACCGGCGAGGAAATGGAGATCGAAAAATTCCGCCGCGAAAACGAGCGGTTTTGCCGCAGCCGCAAGAACATCTATAGGAACGAATCGTACCTCTACACCGGCGTGGAGGCGCTGACCCAGCTGATGACCGCCGCGGTCGTTATATTCGGCGGGCTGTTCATCACGGGCGGCTCGCTCACGCTGCCGGGCCTGATCACGTTCATCCTGTACGTCGGCTACCTCGTGGAGCCCATCCCGCGCATCGCGCAGCTATCCAAGATGTATCAGGAGGCGTTCGCGGGCTTTCATCGTTTCATGGACGTACTGGAGACGGAGCCCGAAATCCGCGACCGCCCCGGCGCAAAGCCGCTCGCGTCCGTGCGCGGTGAGATCGACTTTGAAGACGTCTCCTTCTCCTACCGCGCCGCGAAGGCCGAGGTGCTCCGGGGCGTGAACCTGCACGTGGCGGCGGGGGAATACGTCGCGCTCGTCGGCCCCTCCGGCGTGGGCAAGACCACGCTGTGCGGCCTGATCCCGCGGTTTTACGACGCAAACGCGGGCGCCGTACGCGTGGACGGCGTAGACGTACGCGACGCGACGCTGTCTTCGCTGCGCGCGGCGGTGGGCGTCGTGCACCAGGAGAACTACCTGTTCGCCGGCACGGTGCTGGAGAACATCCTCTACGGCAGGCCGGGCGCCACCCGCGCCGAGGCGCAGGAGGCGGCCCGGCGCGCGGGCGCGGACGCATTCATCGCAGCGCTGCCGCAGGGCTACGACACGCAGGTGGGAGAGCGCGGCGTGAAGCTCTCCGGCGGGCAGCGCCAGCGGCTGAGCATCGCGCGCGCGTTTCTCAAGAACCCGCCCATCCTCATCCTCGACGAGGCCACCAGCGCGCTGGATACCGGCAGCGAGCGCATCGTGCAGCAGTCGCTGGACGAGCTGGCAAAGGGGCGCACCACCCTCGTGATCGCGCACCGGCTTTCGACCATCCGTGGCGCCGGGCGCATCGTCGTGCTGGGGGACGCGGGCATCGCCGAGGAGGGCACGCACGAGGAGCTGCTGCAAAGAGGCGGCCTGTACGCCAGGATGTATAACGCGTAGGAAGCGCTCGGAAACCGTCGGGAATCATGGCAAGATGTAACAATGACGGCAGAGGCCGCCGCGCCGGGGAGCGATCCCTGGGCGCGGCGGCCTCATTAATGCACGAAACTAAAACTTACCCTGCAGAGCGGGTTCCCTCCCCGGGCGCTGCCGGGTTATCTGAATAATTTACGACGGCAATCTCCGTCATGGTATTTTGCAGCATATCGACGATATTCTGCAGGGCCCTAACAACCTTGCCGGAGAGGAACACCTCCCCACATTGTTCACATTTTAAACAAGGGACATTGCGGATTACTATGCCGTGTCAACTAAAACTTAACCAATGAATAAAGATATTTGAGCTTAAGGCGAGTGTTAGCGGTGGACGCGTATTGGCGTCCGCCCGTGACATAGCGCGTTTCCCCGCCGGAGGCAGTTTCGTATAGCTCTATATTATTTCTTCTTTCGTTTGTGAGGTTTTAGATGACATGACATACTACATCACTTGCCGTATCGGTCCGCATTATATCGAAACGCCTTGTTGAAGCTTGGAAATGCTTAGCGCGACAAACTATCGGGGCCGTCGTCGTCGTCTGTGCCGCCCGACAGCAGGATGCCGGCGTACATCGTAAATTGATAAGCCGAAAAACAACCGCCGGCGATCCAGAGAAAGACCAGCCATTGCGGAACCGAGAAGGAACCCGAAGACTGCAGCGAGGACGCGGCGAGGTACCCGGCGGCGAATACGAGGGTGATGAAAAACCAAACGACGGCATACAAAGAAAGATTCT
Organism: Bacillota bacterium; assembly: GCA_023404715.1. Taxonomy (GTDB): domain Bacteria; phylum Bacillota; class Clostridia; order Christensenellales; family Aristaeellaceae; genus Beduinella. The sequence goes on from JAEYAR010000198.1 coordinate 22,022, forward strand.
TTCCGGATTTCGGTTTCCGATCCCTGCGCATGGCTTTTACACCTCGCCTATTCTATGCCTTCATTGTACCATAGGGCGGTCGGGCCGTCTATAAATTATATCTTTCTTGTGGGTATGCATATAAAACGACAATATGCGCATACAGTTTGTTTGCTATAGCTATTTATATGTATGTATTATAGTTTTCGACAAAATTTTTAATTGACATAGCACAATATATCTTCTATAATATGGTTAAGTTATGAGACGCCTGTGAGGGCGGCTTCAAAGAAAGAGGAGGCGGGACCCATGAAGAGATTCTGCGCAATTGCCCTGGCCGTTCTGCTGCTGGCGCTGCCCTTTGCGGGCGCGATGGCGGAGGACGTCGTGCTGACGATGGGATCGTGGCGCGCGGACGACGTGGAGCAGATGAACCGGCTGCTGGCGATTTACAAGGACAAGACGGGCGTGGAAATCCAGTTTCAGCCCACGACCCCGGCGGACTACAACGCCACGCTGCGCCTGCAGCTGGATGCGGGCACCGGGCCGGACCTGATGTACGCGCGCTCCTACGCGACGGGCATCGAGCTTTTCGACCAGGGATACTTTGCGGACTGCACCGACATCCCCGGCCTGATGGATAACTTTACGCCGACCAATCTGGCCCCGTGGCAGACGGCGGACGGCAAGATGTTCGCCGTGCCGTTCGCGGCCGTGTCTCATGCGGTCTACTACAACAAGGACATCTTCGCCAAGGAGGGCATCGAAATTCCCACGACGTTTGAGGAGCTGCTTGCCGTTTGCGAAAAGCTGCAGGCCGCGGGCATCACGCCCTTTGCCAACGGCGTCGCGGAGGAATGGGACATCCTCGAATGCTTCTTCCTGGGCATGCTACCCAATTACATCGGCGGGGCCGACGCGCGCGTTCAATACGAGAACGGCGACAAAAAGCTAAACGACGAGGCGTTCGTCACGGCCTTTACCGATCTGGCCGCGGTCGCCCCGTATCTGCCCAAGGGCTTTGAATCCGTCAACTACAACGACAGCCAGATCCTCTTCGCCACGGGCAAGGCCGCCATGTTCATGGACGGCTCCTGGACGGCGGGCACCTACGCGGACGTCGGCTTCGAGTGGGGCGTCTTCGCGATGCCCGCGCGAGAGGGCGGCAAGACCGCGATCACGTTCCACCCCGACATGGCGATCACCATGAACACCAAGACCGCGCACCCCGAGGAGGCCCTGGCTTTCCTCGCGTGGCTTTGCACCGAGGAGGGCGTGAACGCCGCGGCGGCGAACCTGCCCGTCGGCTATTACCCGCTGATCAGCCTGCCCGTCGTGCTCGAGGACGCGCACGCAGCCGAATTCCTCGCGCTCAACGAGGGCAAGGAGACCGACGCGCGCTTCGTATGGCCGAAGCTGATGGACCTGTACAGCCCGATGAACCAGGCCGTCATCCAGGTGCTCAAGGGCGACATCACGCCGCAGGCGGCGGCGGACGCCATGGCCGCGGAGTACGACAAGCTGGCCAAGTAAAAAACCTTGAATATCATCAGGGGCTGCGGCGGTGGCGCAGGGGCGGAGCCTTCCGCATTGCGCCGTCGCCGCGGCCCTTTCCCATGAGGGGGGATCGATATGACACAGCCACCATCCGCCCGCCCGGCTCCCAGGCCGCGCTATCGCGGCGGCAGCAGCCTAAACCCCAGCGGATTATACTGGATGCTCTACCTCGCTCCCGCGCTGATCCTCTACGTGGTCTTCATGGCCTGGCCGCTGCTGGATTCCATCCGCCTTTCGCTGTACACGGGCAACCTGGGCAACCGGCAATTCGCGGGCCTCTCCAACTACGTCAAGGTATTTGGCGGCGGGGAGATGACGGCCCGGTATTTCGGGGCCTTCTGGCATACCTGGATCTTCTTTTTTATCCACATGGTGGTGCAAAACGTGCTGGGCATCCTCTTTGCGGTGATGCTCACCAACCGTACGATGCGCGGGCGCGGGGTATATCAGACGATCATCTTCCTGCCCACGACGCTGGCTGTGCTGGTCACCGGCTACCTGTGGAAGCTACTGCTCAGCCCCGTATGGACCGGCGACATCCTGGAGAGCATCGGCCTTGGCTTTCTGGCGCAGCCGTGGCTCGGCCAGGAATCGACCGCGCTCGTATGCGTGGCGCTCGTCTCCTGCTGGCAATGGGTCGGCATCCCGACGATGATGTTCGTCGCCGCCCTGCAGGGCATCTCCGAGGAGCTGATCGAAGCCGCGTCCATCGAGGGCGCGCACGCCTGGCAGCTGTTTTGGCACATCAAGCTGCCGCTCATCCGCCCGGTGGCGGGCATCGTGGCGATCCTCACGTTCGTCAACAACTTCAACGCGTTCGACGTCGTCTACGCCATGGAAAACGCAAACGGCGCGCCCAATTACGCGACCGACCTCATCGGCACGCTATTCTACCGCGTCGGCATCGCGGGGCAGCACCCCGTCGCCATCCCCGATCCGGGCCTGGGCGCGGCCATCGCGACGATCACGTTTGTGATGCTATCCATCTTCGTGATCCCGACGCTTATCAAGACGCAGGGAGGGGATTGACATGGCGAAAAGACAAAAATCCATGCGCGTGGCCAACATGCACATCCCCTCGCACATCGTGCTGATCCTCTGGTCGATCCTCGCGCTGTTCCCGATCTGGGTGCTTTTGATCAACTCGTTCAAGACGCGCTACACGATCTACTCGAACCCGTTCTGGCTGCCGGAGAAGTGGAATTTTTCAAACTATCAGTCGGTTTTGGGCAGCGGCGATTTCCTCGGGTATTTCAAGAATAGCCTGATCGTCGTCGTCCTTTCCCTCGCGCTCGTGCTCGTATTGGGCGCGCTCGCCTCCTACGCGCTGGCGCACTGGCGCTCGACGGCCTCCGGCGCGCTATACTTCTTCTTGATCGCGGGCATGATGCTGCCCATTAAGATCGCATCCATCCGCCTGCTGGAGCTCGTCAAGCAGCTGGGTCTCCTGAACACGATCTGGTCGCTCGTGCCCGTCTACGTGGCGATGGGCATCCCGATCTCGGTTTTCGTGCTCACGGCGTTCATGCGCACCGTGCCCGGCGAGCTGACGGAATCCGGCTTCATGGACGGGGCGGGGCGGTTCAAGGTCTTTCTCGTGATCGTGCTGCCGCTATTGCGGCCGGCGATGGCCACCGTGGCGATTTACAACCTCGTGCCCTTCTGGAATGACCTATGGTTTCCGCTCATCTTCATCAGCGACGACCGCTCGAAGACGCTGCTGCTGGGCGTGACGCGCCTGTTCGGCCAGTATCAGACCGACTGGAGCAAGGTGCTCGCGGTGCTGACGCTCTCCGCCCTGCCCGTCATCGCGCTCTACCTGATGATGAGCAAGCAGTTCATCAAGGGGCTGACCGCGGGGGCGGTTAAAGGCTAGGCGCCTTTTGGGGGGGGCCCTCTGCCCCCCGCCGAGGCCTCCCCCTGCGTGGGGTGGGGATTCGGCCTGTCGGCCCTGCGGGGCCTCCCGGGCGGCCTCAGGTGCGGGTACGTTTTTCGCTCCGCTGACGCTGCGCGAAAAGTGCGCAAATCCACCGCGCATGTCGCTGGATTTGATTGCATTTGGGGAGGCACGGCCTCCCCAAACCCCTCTGGGGGCGCCTGCGCTTCGCTTGCGCGGGAACGCGCGGGGCACGGGGTGGTTATTCGATTTCTGAGAAGAGATCGGAGGTGACGCGTACATAGATATTTGGGGCACTGTCGGGGTTGTTTACAATGTTTACATGGTAATCTCGAATATCGTAGGAGGCGCCCGCCTGAAAGAGGTAGCATTCGGGACCTGCGTACAAATCGAGCAGGACGTACCCATCCTTATAATAGGGCCGCAGGAGCGTGCCGCACGCACCGCAAAAGAGCGATGCGCGCGGCGGCTCTTTTCTATGCGGCACCGTCGCATCGCACCAACCCGCCCGGGGATCGCTATAAGCAAAGATGCCGCCGCTCATTTGAATGGCGAGCACGCTGGGCTGCGCGGACGACAGCTCCGCCTCAAGCTGCTCGTGCGGGCTATAGACGGCAAGCTCAAAAAGCTCGCCGGTGGAGAGGTTCAACAAGCAGGGCGCATGGTAGCGCCCCGCCGTGCACAGCGCGCAGCGGGCAGGATCGGCGGAGCGGGGGAGGAAGACCCATATCGACAGGAACAACAGAAGGCAAAGCAGGTATAATCTATACCGCATAGAATTCCCCCTTAAACAATTCTTACGGCACAGGGTAACAATCGACAAAAGATTCGTCAATATGCATGTTGATATATACTCTATAGGAGTATCCTATGTATACCGTTACTGTATACATAGGACTAGCCAATAAGACCTTTTGCAGGTACTATATCCGTAGGTGATGCCTGTGATGGAAGATTTACACTCCATTGTAAAGATAAAAGACTTTGGACGTGTTTCATTGAAACTAAATTTACTCATGGATGAATACAAGATCAATCGAAATACGTTGCGGCTCAATACAGGAACGCAATTTAGCGTAATCGATAAGTGGTATAGTGGAAAGGTTGAAAAGCTGGATCTCGATATCTTGGCGCGGATTTGTTACGTGCTGGGTTGCGAGGTCGGGGACATCCTGCAATACGAGCCGCCGAAAGAGCAGGAATAAGGTAGCCGCCCGTAGGCGGCTGAGAGGGCTATAAGGAACCGACGAGGAAGCGCCCTCTCCGTCACGGCTTCGCCGTGCCACCTCTCCCAGCCGGGAGAGGCTTGGGGTACGAAAGTGTTTTAGGGCTACGGGCGGGCGATTTTCGGTCGTCTTTTTTTAAATATCCTCAAATTATTGAAAGTATACTTTGAATATGCATCGACAATCATTCGGTAAAGCTCGCTCTTCTCGCCTTCTTTCTATTCCTTCGCGTAATGCGCCTTTTGTTTCCGCTTGACGGCTGCACGAAAAAAGCCTACAATAAAGGGTAGGTAAAACGATGGGGGGCGAAGATATGAAGGAAGAGACGAGCGCCTGCTGTGTGGACGAGCAGCACGTGGCGAATGTGCGCGCGCGCATGATATCGCCCGAGCGCTGCGAAGACCTCGCGGCTTTCTTCAAGATGCTCGGCGCGTCCACGCGCGTGGGCATCCTCTACGCGCTCAGCGTCGAGCGGGAGATGTGCGTGGGGGATCTGGCCGCCCTGCTCGATATGGCGCAGCCCGCCGTATCCAACCAGCTCAAGGCGCTCAAGCAGGCACGCCTGGTCAAGAGCCGCCGCGACGGCAAGATGATCTTTTACTCCCTGGCGGACGAACACCCGAAGGGGATCATTCTCTACGGCTTGGAACACCTGGAAGAGGAATAGATGGACGCACTGAAACACAGCCGGCGAATATCGGCAGACGCGCTCAAGTGGATCGCCCTCCTCACCATGCTGGTGGACCATATCGGCGTCGCGCTCCTGGAAAACACATACGCGCTGCCGGCCCTGGCGGCTGGAAATGAGAACCTGGCCTACTCGATCCTCTTCATCGACCTCATCCTTCGGCTGATCGGGCGGATTGCCTTCCCGCTCTTTTGCTACCTGCTCGTGCAGGGATTTTTGTATACGCGCAGCGTGCGAAGGTACGCTGTGCGTTTAGCCGTTTTTGCGGCGATTTCCGAGCTGCCTTTTGACTGGATGGTCTTCGGCACGCCCTCGTTTGAGGCGCAAAACGTCTATTTTACATTGCTGATCGGCCTGCTGACGCTCACGGCGCTGCGCGCGATCGAACGGAGCCCTACGCGTCTGAAACGAACCGGCATGGGGGTCGTCGTTTTATGCGCGATGGCCCTCGCGCTCGCGCTGCGCGCCGATTACGACGTGATGGGCGTCGCCCTGATCGCCGCGCTTTACCTCACGCGCGCAGATCGCCTGCGCCAGTGCCGCGTCAGCGCGGCGGTCTTTCTCGCCGTTATGATCCTGCGGGCGCTCGCGCTGGGCAGCGGGATGACCGGCGCGCTGCTGGAGCTCGGCTGCCTGCCTGCGTTCGCGCTCATCCTGCGCTGCGACGGTGCGCGGCGCACGCGCGTGGGGAAGTACGCGTTTTACGCGTTCTACCCCGCGCATATGCTCGCGCTGTACGGGCTTAGCAGGCTCTTATCCTAAAACCTATGTCTTCCAGAGCGGACACACGATTGTGTGTCCGCTTTGGCTTGACAGATATCTCCTTAAAATTGCATGATATACCCAAATCAATATGGTTATTTGGGGGATTGCTTTGAAAAGAAGCCTTGTCAAGCGATGCGCGTGTGCGCTCGCGCTCATCCTGATCGCCGCGCCGGCGCTGGCATCCGCCGCCAAGGTGGCGACATGGTCGGAGCTCGTCTCCGCCGTGCAGGCGGTGAACGCGGGCGCAAGCAGCGACCGGAGGATCGAGCTGACGGACGACATCCGAACGTCGGCGGGACGTTTGAAATCGACGCCCACGCGCAAGACGAGGGCGAGTTCGCGATCAACGCGGCATCAACATTCAAGGGATGAACGACGTCGTCATCAACGCCGACGTAAAGGGCATGGACGGCGCGACCCCACGAACAGGGTCGCGAGCTGCTTTTTGAAAAAGTGAATATCGCCTGCCGATAGCGGAGCGTGTGGGAAGCACGTTTTGCTATCGGCAGACAAATGGGGGTAAATCCCTTCGCGAAACCATACTTTTGCGAAGTCTTTTTTTTTGAGAAAAGCAACCCCGAAGGATTATTCTCCTATTCCGTAGAGCCCCGCTTGCATCGCAAACAGCTCCGCATACCTGCCGCGGCGCGCCGTCAGCTGCGCGTGCGTTCCGTATTCTACGATCCGCCCGCCCTCGAAGACGGCGATCTGGTCGCAGAACTTGGCGCTGGAGAGCCTATGCGAGATGTATACGGCGGTTTTCCCTCGCGTCCATTCGTCGAAATGCCGGTAGAGCTCGAACTCCGCGCGCGGGTCGAGCGCCGCCGTCGGCTCGTCGAGCACGACGATGGGCGCGTCTTTGTACAGCGCTCGCGCCAAGGCGATCTTCTGGCCCTCGCCGCCGGAGGGCTCAAAGCCCGTCTCGTCAAAGTGCTTGTAAACCGCCGTATCGATGCCCTTTGGCAGGGCGTCCAGCTTGTCGCCAAGGCCTACGCGGCGCAGGGCGCGCTCGATCTTGCCGTCGTCCGCGGGACGCGCGAGGCAGACGTTCTCCTTCAGGGAAAAGGAGAAGAGCTTATAATCTTGAAAAACGGCCGCAAACAGCTCTATATAGCGTTCATAATCGATCTCCCTGATGTTCACGCCGTCGAGCAGGATCTCGCCCTCCGTCGGGTCGTAGAGCCGCGTGAGCAGCTTGATAAACGTGGTTTTTCCGGCCCCGTTTTCGCCGACGACGGAAAGCTTTTCGCCCGGCGAAAGCGCGATGTTCACGTGCCGGAGCGCCCACGTGCTCGCGCCCTGATACCGGAAGCCGACATCCCGAAATTCGATCCGGTGATCCCCTTGGGGTACCTCCCGGCCGGGACCTTCCCGCAGCGTCATGGGCATAGAGAGGTATTCGTCCAGGTGCTCGTAATAGGCGTCGTAGGCGCGAATGTCGATGAGGCTGTTCATCACGCTGCGCAGCGAGGTGGAAAACGCCGTAACGGCGGCGATCTGCATGGTGAAAGCGCCGATGGAGAGCGCGCCTGCGGCGACGCTGCCGATCAGATACGCATACGCAGCGCATTGCGAGATACACCCGAACACAGCGCCCCAGACGCCGGCGCGGATAAAACCGTCGTTTTGCGCCTTCAGATTCTCGTTTGTGCGCGTGAAATACGCTCTTTCGCGGGCGGAAAGCCAAGTCCCCATCGCGTTCAGGCGGATCTCCTTGCCGTAGGAAAAATCGTCGAACAGCTTGGCGTAATACATCCACCCGCGCTGGTCGGCGCTGACCTGCAAAGAGAGGCGGGTCGCCTTTTTCTTCGCATGCCCCTCCGCCAGCGTGCCTGCCGCAGCGAGGAGCGCGAAGAGAAGGACCATCCATAGGTTCATCGTCGCGATGATCGCCGCGATACCGGCGAGCGTAAACGCCTGGCCGACGATGTTCAGCGCGCTATCGAGCAGATAACCAAAGCCGTGCCAATCGCAATAAAGAAACATTTTCGCCTTCTCTTGCATGTCCAGAAAAGAGGGGTTTTCAAGGTTTTCATAGTCCGACCGGGCGAGGCGCTCGTGCAAATCGGCGTTGAACCGCGCGTCGACCTGGCAGCGCCGCGTAAATCCATCCATGTTGAAGAACGCCGAGAGCGCCGTCGCGACGGCCGTATAACCGGCGAGGATGCCCACGTACAAAAGGAGCCGCTGCGCGCGTCCGGGCCCGAGCAGCTCGTCGATGATAAACTTGGGCATGAGCGTCGCGAGGATCGGAATGAGCGCGGATACAAACTGATAGAGCACGCGCCAGAGGATATAGCGCTTGTCGTACCGCCATCCATGGCGGACAAAGAAAAACAGGCCTTTAAACATCGATCGTTCCTCCCAAAAAGGCCACAGGCCGCGCCCGAAAGCGCCTACGCCTGTGACCTGAGTCGTTCAGGCGCCGTCCTTACCATACAAAAAAGCTGTAAAGGCGACACCAAACAAAAGAGGAGGTTCCCCGCCCCTTCGTACGATCGATGTTTGCGTGCCTCTACAGCTTATTTGTGAATGAACGGCTTATACGCGCAGTATAACCGCATCGTGCGCCCCTCCTTGATCGAATCGCGTTGTTTGGATTATCATAACACGGACCGGCGGCGTGCGCAAGCATCATTTTATTCGTAGCCATTCTTCTTTAAGGATAGCATATTCATAGGTATCCTTCCATAATGGCACATCGTTTTCGTCCTTAAAAAACCATACGTTTTTTAGCAGATGTCCTTCTCTGCGCATGTGCAGCCGCTCAAGCAACTTCCACGATGCCGTATTCAGTGGGTCGCACATTGCAACAATTCGCCATGCCTTATCCTCTACAAATAGGTTTTCTACCAAAGCGATTGCAGCTTCGGTTGCATAACCCTTTCCATGATAATTGCTGTTCAAAACATAACCTAATTCCCATGTGTTAAACGCCTGCTCGGATAGATAAATATTGCCGATCAATTTTTCCGTTTCTTTTAAGCAAACCGCCCAGAAATCAGGATTATTTGAACGATTGATTGCCTCTTGCTTGGCTTGTTCCTTTGTAAAGACATTGTATGGCTCATATTTTACCACTTCCGCTTGTGATAAATACTCATATAAATCATGCCAATCATCCTTCACAAATCTTCTTAATAATAACCGCTCTGTCTCCATCTCTCTGCCTCGATTCGTAAACAGTAATCATTTTCTTCAGACCGTCGAAAAACCTATATTTTTACGCGGGCGTTGGGGTTCCCCAAACCGATGCAATGAAAACTGCGCCGCGCTCGGCAATGAACGAGAGCCGCGCAACATGCTCCATATCCACCCCTTGAAAGGCGGATAGCTGCACACTCAGCTCAGCAAAGACGGTATATCCATCCCCTGCGCTGAGCGGCTCCAGCTTCGGCAGGCCCACGACTGCACTGTGACCAGCTTCGTCCGTCAAGACGAGGGACAACGCCTCCGGCGCTTCCCCTTCAATGGGGGCAAGGGCGATTTCCAATCGTTCAAACCCGCCAAAATTGCCGCTGCGCAACGGCAGATCGGCCACGCCGCCCGGCTCATCCCACAAAATTTCCCAGAAGGTAAGGGCGTGACCGGTCCCCCAACTCAGCGGGATCAGCAGATCATTGGTCTTACTGTCCACGCCGATGCGCCGGGTCCGGCAGCCGGAAGAGACTGCCGCCGCACGTTCGCTGTCGGTGAGCAGCGTCATATCGGAAGAAAAAAACACATTGCGTACCGGCAGATCGTACATCTTCAGTGGGACTTGTTCCGCCATGCCAAAGGGAGCTGTGTCTCCGGCCAATACCCTATCGCAGAACTCGCCCAGCCAGCGGCGGAGGAAGCCCCGTTGCTGCTCCGGAGAGCAGCCGGCCCCGCCGGCGGGATTCGCGTCATCCCGGGTGAGCTTGGCGTTGAAGAAATTGTGGTTCGCACCCTCAAGCAAGGTTAACGCAGTGAAGCTATTTAGCCCTGCTTCATATCTTGGATACAGGTAGGCATAGCCGTCCAATGTGCCTACGTCCCCGTCCTGCGCTGGCACCAGGATCGCCAAGGGGATATCCCTCCACTCCTTTTCAGCCTTTCGCAGGTTAGGCGCGATGACGCAGGCGGCGATGACTTCCTTCCGCCGGCAGGCCAGATCCAGAGCGGCCTCCCCACCCCGGGAGTGACCCGCGACCACGACCCTGTTGAGATTCAGCCGCCCGGTCAGATCGATGGGAAAAAGAGACTCTCCGCCGGCAGCCCTCTTGAGCGCCTCCAGATGGGCTCCGGTGATCTCCCCGGAGAGGTAGCTATCGTCCATCCCGCCCTTACGATAGGCCTCCTGGAGATCCAGGCTGATCGCCGCCCATCCCCGGCTGGCCAGGGAATCCGTGAGGTAGGAGAAGCCCTCGTAGAAGCGCCCGTCAGGGTCCTTGCTGTTGTGATTGCCATGTAGGATGAGCACCAGGGGCAGATCCTTCCCCTGAGCCGGCAGGGAGAGCCAGCCTCGCAAGGGCGCACGATCCCCACCGTCCGCTGGTTCCAGCTCATAAGGAAGGGATAGGATATTCAGCGCCTCCGCCTCGTCCCCCGGCCAGGCGGGGGGAGCCGTCGCTGGGGCGGGTGATGCGTCCAACGGCGCCGCCAATACGGGCGCGTCGTCATAGATCACAGCGGCTTTGCCACGCTTCTTACCGCAGGCGGACAGGAGCAGGAGCAGGCAGAGCGGCAGTACCGAGAGGAACCGTTTCATTTTCGTCATACGACTACCTCCATTCACGCTTTAGTCTACCCGCTAAATTTCAACTTTTCTTGGCCTTATGGCGACCGCGCCTGGCGTATCCCCCTCTTTGCCCCCTTTTTTATAAGGGGCTGTCGCACCAAGTCTTTGCTCTCTTGGCGCGACAGCCCCCTACAATGATCAAGCCCGTTTCTAGCGCCGATGATTCTTAACGGGCAGGCGCGCAACGCGCGCCCCTACATGAGACTGATGCATTCTCGGCATTGAAACAGCGTTGAACCATACGTACCGAAAAAGCTTTCACGCCTCCCCCAGTCGCTCGAGCCGGCCGTGCGTGACGAGGTAGCGCTCGTCGGCGAGGGCGAGCAGCGGGCCGTCTGCCTTGGGATTGTCCGTATACATGGCGCGCACGGAAAAGTCGCCTAGCAGGCCGTGCAGGCGACTGATCTTTTCGGCGGCGCGGCAGTTTTCGCCCTCCAGGCAGCCGGTTTTGAGGTCCACGCGGGTGGCGACCAGGTGCGCGGCGCCCAGCTGCCCGGCGATGGGCTCCAGCATGAACTGCGGGGAGGCCGAGGCGATGATAAACGGCAGATCGCGCGGGCGAGTGCCAAACCAGGCGCCGATCTTTTGCAGCGTCCTTTTGTCGTTCCAGAAGTCGCGCGCGAGGGCCGCGGCGTCGACGGCCGTGACGAAGCGCAGGAAGGCCCCCTTGCCGCGGGTGAAGGACCAGGCCTTGGCCGCCATCATCACGCCGGCGCCCGCCTGCAGGGGCAAAAAGCGCAGCAGCGCCGGCTCGCGGCGCAGGCAATAGAGCCAGAAATCGACGGTGGAATCGCCGTCGTAGATCGTACCGTCAAAGTCGTACACGTCGATGCGCATCGGGAAGCGCTCCTTTTTCGCAAATTGATATGGGCCCTGCCGCGTGGCGGTCAGTCGAGCATCTGCAGCCAAAGGCTCTTCAAATAGTGGGATTCGGGGTAGCCGGCGAGCACGGGATGGTCGATATCCTGCCTGCGCAGCGTGATGACGCGCGCCTGACGGTGCAGGTCCTGCGCGGCGGAGAGCACGGTATGCACGAACGTTTCCTCCGGCATGTGGTACGAGCAGCTATGCGTGGCGAGCACGCCGCCCGGGCCGAGCAGCCGCATCGCGGAGAGGGCGATCTCCTTATAGCCCCGGCAGGCGTTCGCCAGGTTGGCCTTGGCCTTCGTAAATGCGGGCGGATCGAGCACGACGACGTCGTAGCGCGCCTTTTGCCGGACCTGCTCGCGCAGGAAGTCAAAGCAGTTTTCGCACACCACGTCGACGGGCAAGCCGTTGAGCGCGGCGTTCTCTCGGGCGAGGGCGCAGGCCTCGGGCGAAATATCCACCGCCGTGACGCCGGCCGCGCCGGACGCTCCGGACGCTCCGGCCGCCGCCGCGTTCAGCGCGAAGCCGCCGATGTACGTAAAGCAATCCAGCACGCGGCGGTTTCGCACGAACCTACGCAGGAACAGATGGTTCGCCTTCTGATCCAGGAAGTAACCGGTCTTTTGCCCGCCGAGCAGGTCCACACGCAGGGCGATACCGTTCTCATGCACCACCGTCTTCGCGCGCTCCGGGCCGTGCAGCACCTTCGTAAAGCACGTCATGCCCTCCTTGAGGCGGATCGCATCGTCGTTCTTCAGCAGCAGCGTTTCCATCGTGGGCACGCACTGCACCAGGGTATCCGCGATGACCTGCGTCCACCGCTCCATGCCCAGCGCCAGAATTTGCAGCACCACCACGCCCGCAAACTGGTCGCAGATGACGCCCGGCAGGCGGTCGGCCTCGCCGAAGATGAGGCGCCGGCAATCCGTGCCCTCGCGGCACATGCACTGATCGCGGTAAGCCACCGCCTGGCGGACGCGCTGCGCGACGAGCGCATCCGTCACATCCTCGCCCCGATGGGTGAGCAGGCGCACGGTGATCAGCGAGCGGCTGTTGTAAAAGCCCGCGCCCAGATAGCGCCCCCGGTAGTCGACCGCCTGCACGAGGCCGCCGTCCGCCGGTTCCCCCTCCACGCGCTCGATCTCGTTGCCGTAAACCCAGGGATGCCCCTGCAGGATCTTTTTTTGCCGTCCGTTTATCACGTGGACGATGGGCAGGTTGGCCATGGAAAGTCCCCCTTCGTATTTCGCAATGCCGCGATGGCGGCACGATTTGCACAAATGGTAGATATTCGACCGACACAGGGGGTACTCCTGCCTGGCCCGCCCGGTTCACTCGAGCCAGACGTTCACATCGTCCGCCTGCTTGAGATCCCCGTAGGGGATGTTGTAGCTACGCAACAGCAGCCCCTCCTCCGTCTCGACCGCCTCGTTTGCGTGCACGTACACCGAGGCCTCCCCCCTATCCGCGTCCCTACCGGCGGCGCGCAAGGCGTAGCTGTAATCGAGCGGCGTAGTGAAGTCCCGCCCCTCGAGCGAGACCGCGTTGCCCGCCGGGTCGAACGTCAGCTGAAAACAGCGGTAAAAACCCTTGGAATGCGCGGTCTGCGCGCCGAACAGCGCGGGCAGGCCGCCATCCCTTACGAGCATCACGCTCACGATCACGCCCGGATCGCAGCGAACCGTGCGCAGAAAAGCCACTTCGCCCTGCGCATCCAGCCGCAAAAGCGCGCCCTCGCAGGGCAGCGAAGCGTCCGCGGCGGCGATGTATAGGCCGCCCTCGCCGTCGGGCAGGATCGTCTCGGGCTGCCACTTTGTCATCGCGCGCATCCAAATCACGCCCGATTCGTCCGCGCAAACGGCGTAGGCGCGCTGCGTATCGCTCAGCAAGAAAAAGAAGCGCCCGTTCTCCTCCGCTACGGCCTTGATCAACCCCATATACGCGATCTCAGGGCCCTCCGCGCGAAAACGCGCCTGACCCGCCCAGTCCATCCACGCGATCTCGCTCGCCACGGTAGCGTCTGGGCCATTCCCCTTTTGCGCAATCAATAGGGCCGTGCCCTGCGCGAAAAAGGAGGCGTCCGCCGTATGGGCAGGAAGCGGGAACATCTCCTCCACATCGCCCGTCTCGCTGACGAGGAGCACCCACTTGGGGGCCGAGAGCCTTATCCCCGTGAGAAAGAGGAGGGCGTCCCGCCCGTCCGGCAGGCGATAGATTTTACTCACGCCGCCCTCCGGCATGTTTCCCTCTACGTCAGGGAGCACGATGTCGTATACCACCCCTCCATCCGCGTCGTAGCGCACGAGGCGGCGGGGCGCGTCCGCCTCCATCTGCGCTTCCAGCGCGACGGTATAGCTGCCGTCCACATCGATCCAGCGCGCGCGGGCGTTGACCTCGGACGGCAGATAGCCCTCTATGTCGATGGCGCGTGCGGCCGCCGGCCCGAATAGCATCAAGCAGAGCAGCAGAGAAAAAATCTTTCGCATCCTGCGTACACTTCCTTTCTTCACTCCAGCCATACGTTCGCGTCATCCGCCGGCGCAAGATCCATAAAGGGAAAGAGATACGTATAGCTGAGCGTGGCGCTGCCGTCGGGCGAGGGGCCGTAGCGCGTGCCCAGCAGGCAGGGCGCGCCGTCCGGCATCAGGCGCAGACCGACGCCGTTCCCCTGCCCTACGCTGAGCGCGCGGATATCCGCCGCCTCTACCGCGCCCAGGGGCAGCGCAAAGGCGCGGCAATCGTTCCCGCCGCTCACCGTGCCGACCAGAACGGGTTCGCCCCGGCGCCAGGTGAGCGAGACGGCGCTGATCTCGCCAAAATCGCAGCGCACGGCGTGGTCGAAGAGGATATTCCCCTCCGCATCCAAACGCATGACGCGTCCCCGGCTCCTACGCAGGCCGTCGTCCGGCCCGGCGATATACAGGCCGCCCTCGCCGTCTGCCATGAGCGCGGTGAGCGCGCTGCCGCCCTCCGGCGTTTCGATCGGCTGCGCCCACAGGACGCCTTTTTCGTCCGCGCAGACGGCGAGGTTGCCGGGCTCAGCGTTCAGAATCGCGAAGACGCGCCCGTCCGCGGCGGTCGCGCGCAGGGTGGTCGCCTGAGCGTACGCCGCGCGCGCATCCGCAAAGAGCGGCTTCCCCGTCCAGTCGAGCAGCGTCAGCCGCCGCGCGGCCTCCTGCGCGCCGCCACGCAGGAGGAGCAAAACGCCCACCTCGCAGGGCTTCGCCGCAATCGTCCCCTCCGGCAGGACGAACGCGCGCGTCGCCTCGCCCGCAGGCGAGAGAAGGAAGAGCGAAGCGCCGTCGCCCAGGCCGTAGCCCGATTGGACGACCGCCGCCAGCCGCCCGTCCGGCAGCGGCCAGATCGAATCGATAAAGGGCGTACCGGTCTCCTGCTCTGCACAGGGCAGCGCCGTGTCGAACAAAACGGCGCCTTGGGCGTCGCGGCGCACCACGTGCAGCTCGCGCTGCGCGTCGCGGTGCAGCCCGGCGACGTACCCGCCATCCTGCGTCAAATACAGCGCGCGGATGTTGGTATCGCCCAGGCGGGCGTCGTTCAGGTCGTACGCCTGCGCGCAGGCGCACGCGAGCAGCAGGCACAGGCAAAGCAGGCATGATGCGATGGGTTTGGTCAAAGCGATCCTCTCCTATCCTATATAGCTGGGCAGGTCAACCGGATACCGGCGTCTTGCGCCCGCGGCAGCCCGGCGAGCGGCGCGATGCGGGCGACGCAGATTGGCTCATCCGCCTGCCGCGCCGTCTGAATCCACACGATACAAGGCGCGCCGCCGCGCAGGGCAAGCCTGGCCTGTCCGATGGACGCCTGCGCGCCGCGATCGCGCATATCCACCGCGGCCGCGTGCCCTTCGCCGTCAAGCGACAGCGCGAGGGCGCGATCCGCGCCGGACGGCGGGCCGGGCTCCGCGCAGGGCGTCTCCAACGTAGCGCAGAGCGTAGGCAGGCCTTCGCGCCAGGTCCAAAATAGTTGGCCGATTTCACCTGCGCCGCACGTTACGGCGCGGCGATAGGCCGTTTGTCCCTTAGCATCGAGGCGCAGAAGCCACGCACGGCCGGGGCGCTCGCTATCCCGCGCCGCCAGGTACAGACCGCCCCGACCGTCCGGCAGGAGGGCCGGTTCCGTCAGCGTGGCCAATTCCTCCCCGGTAAGCAGGCGAGACCAGGCGATTTCGCCCGCTTCCAGGCAGACGAGGGCGATTCCCTCCCCGGCAAACAGTGCGGCGAACGCGCGCGTACCCTCCGCGCAGGCGGCTACGACCTTGCGCCCGTCCAACCAGTCCGCCCGCTCCCCGCAAAAAAGCGCGCGGCCCTGCCAATCCAAAAACGCGAGGCCTCGCGAGGCGAAAAAATCACGGCCTGGCGAGGTCAGCGCAAAGACGCCCAGCGCGCAGGGCATGGCGCTGACCGTATCCTCCGGCAGCGCAAACCGGGCTCCGCCTCCCCCGCGGGCGAAAGAAAGCACATCAGGCGCTCGTCCGTATAGGCATAGCCCCTAGCGGCAAACACCGCGAACCGCCCGTCGGGCAGCGGAAAAAGCGCCTCCGTCAGCGCGCGGCCGCCCGATCCCGCCGTGCCGGGGATCTGCGCCTCAAAGCGCAGCGCATCCTCGCTATCGCGGCATACGACGCGCAGGGGCGCGTCCGGCGCCTCGGGCCCGGGCTCTAGGCTCATGAGATAGCCGTCCTCGACCAGCTCGACGAGGCCGACCGTCTCCGCGCAGGCTGTCGGGCAGGCGCACGCCGCGCACAGCCCCAGCAGCAGGCCAAGCGTCCAAACGGCAAAAAAGCGCCTTTTCATGGGAAAATTCCCCTCCCTTGCACAATTGACGCGCAGGAGGGGAATTTTCTTGCCTTTTTTGGAATTTTGTATGCGGGCCGCTACGCGCCGGGCCTTATCCCTTACAGCTCGATGATCGAAACCATGACCACCGGGCGGCGCTTCGTCTTTTCGTACAGGAAGCTCTTCATCTGCCCTTGCATGAGCAGCACGCATTCCGACATCTTTTTGTTCTGCGCCTTCATGCGGCGCACGAAATCCACCGCGCGGCGCTCGCAGTCGCGCGTGATCTTCTGATATTCGCTGTCGTACAGGAAGCCCATGGCGTGCACCACCGGCGGCGCGCTCAGCTCGCCGGTCTTTTTATCCACCGCCAGGGCGACGGACACCACGCCGTCGTCGGAGAGCAGCTTGCGCTCGCGAAGCACCAGGTTGTCCGGATCGTCCACGCTCGTGGCGCCGTCGATGAGCACCGCCGCGCCGTTCGTAAAGCCGGTGATCGCGGCCTTGCCCTTCGAGATCTCGAAGATATCGCCGTTGCCGAGGATAAAGATGTTCTCCCACGGCATACCCAGGGCGTTCGCCAGCTCCGCGTGCTGGTAGAGCATGCGGTATTCGCCGTGCGCGGGGATCAGGTAGCGCGGCTTCACCAGCGCGTGCACGAGCTTGATCTCCTCCTGCGAGGCGTGGCCCGAGGCGTGCACGTCGGCCATGGCGGAGTAGTAGACCTTGGCGCCGCGTTTATATAGCTCGTTGATGACCTTGTAAATCGGCTTTTCGTTGCCGGGGATGGGCGTCGCGGAGATGATGACCGTATCGCCCGGCACGATCTCGACCTCGCGGTGGGAGGAGAACGCGATGCGCGTGAGCGCGGACATCGGCTCGCCCTGGCTGCCGGTGGAGATGACGACCACGCGGTCCGGCGGGTAATTGTCGATCTGGCCGATGTCGATCAGGGTGTCGGGCTTCATCTGGATGTAGCCTAGGCTGTTGGCCGCGTTGAACACGTTGAGCATACTGCGCCCCACGAGCGCAACCTTGCGGCCGTGCGTCTCCGCGGCGGTGAAGATCTGCTGCAGCCTGTAGATGTTGGAGGAGAAGGTCGCCACGAAGATGCGGCCCTTGGCCCCTCCGAACATGCCCGCGAACGACTCGCCTACGTGGCGCTCGCTGACGGAGAAGCCCTTGACCTCGATGTTCGTGGATTCGCACACGAACAGCAGCACGCCCGCGCGCCCGATCTCCGCGATGCGCTGCAGGTTGATGATGCCGCCGTCGATCGGGGTGTAATCCACCTTGAAGTCGCCGGAATGCATCACATAGCCCAGCGGCGTCTTGATCGCCAGCATCGAAGCGTCGGCGATGGAGTGGTTCACGTGGATAAACTCCACGGAAAAGCAGCCGCAGGCGATGACATCCCCATCGCGGATGGGGTTGACCTGGCAGCTCTTGAGCAGGCCCGGCATACGGTCCTCGATCTTGTACTTGATCAGCTCGCAGGTCATGCGCCCGCCGTAAATCGGGGCGCGCAGCTCCTTCATCAGGTACGGGATGCCGCCGATATGGTCCTCATGGCCGTGCGTGAGGAAGATGCCGCGCACGCGATCGCGGTTTTGCAGCACATACGTAAAGTCAGGGATGACGGCGTCCACGCCCGGCATGGTCTCGTCCGGGAAGGACTGGCCGCAGTCCACGATGATGATGTCGTTGCCGTATTCGTAGGCGGTCATGTTCTTGCCGATTTCGCACATGCCGCCCAGGGGGATCACGCGCAGCGTCGCGCGCTGGGGGTGAACGCTGGCTTTGGAAGAAAACCCGGCCGGCTTACGCCCCACCATCTGCAAAGTGGCGGAAATCGCGGGCTTGTTGCCGTCCTGCAAGGCGGGCAGGGCGATGCGGCGGCGGCCGCGCGGGGCAGGGCCCTGGGAGCGGCCCGGGGC
>JAEYAR010000029.1 GCA_023404715.1 Bacillota bacterium
GGATACACCTCTCCGGAGTATGTCAAGGATATCGGCACAGTAGAGCGCATAAAAGAGGCGGAGAAGGCACTGGAAACGGGCATGGTGCAGCGGCGTAATCTGCGGCTACCGCAGCGTGCTGTCTTCCTTGACCGAGATGGCACGATAAACAAGCTGAACGGATTGGTTTACAAGGATGAGCAGCTGGTACTGGAAAAAAATGCAGCTAAGGCCATTCGCGAGATCAACTGCGCCGGGTGGCTGGCAATCGTCATTACCAATCAGCCGAGTGTTGCCCGAGGTCTATGCCAAGTTGAAGATATTGAGCGCCTCCATCGAAAACTGCAAACCCTTCTAGGGCAACAGGGAGCTTATTTGGACGCGATCTGTTTTTGTCCGCATCACCCGGAGAAGGGATTCCCTGAGGAAAACTTGCGCTACAAAATCCCCTGTCATTGTCGCAAGCCGAATATCGGCATGATCGAGCAGTGCGTTGAGCGCTTTCATATCGATTTAGCGGCATCATGGTTTGTGGGCGACACCACAGTTGATATTCAAACAGGCCTGAATGCCGGCATGCACACAGCCATGGTTCGTACTGGCGAAGCTGGCGGCGACTGCAAGTATCCCGTTACGGCAGAGATTGAGGCGATCGACCTGCTGGAAGCGGTTAAGCAAATCGTATACTTGAATAAAGAATAGGGAGGACAAAAAAATGGACTTCAAAAAAGACATTCGCGATTATATCTCCTGTGAAATCGAGACTTTGAACAAGCTGGATGTTGAGGCTATCAACGATGCTTTGAATTTGCTGATGGAGACGCAAGAGAACCACAAGCGAATCTACGTCTTTGGTAACGGCGGCAGCGCCGCAACGGCAAGCCACTTTCAAAACGACTTTGGCAAGGGTGTATCCGAGTGGGTGGAGGACAAGTTTCGCTTTCAATGCCTGAACGACAACATCGCTACCCTGATGGCTGTAGCCAACGACATCGGCTTTGATGAAGTTTTTCGTTTCCAACTGCGTGGCGTGATCGAGCCCGGCGACATTGTAATTGCGATTTCTGGGAGCGGTAATTCTAAGAACGTCATAAATGCTGTGGAATATGCTAAAAGCTGTGGCAACAAGATCATCGGCCTGACGGGCTACAACGGCGGCAAGCTGAAGGAATTGAGCGATATCTCGTTGCATGCTCCTGTGATGAGTATGCAAGTGACAGAGGATATCCATATGATTTTTGATCATCTCATGATGAGCATGTTTTATCAGCATCTGTGCGGGAAAAACCATTTGAAAAATGATTGATATAATACAGCCGCTGTTTAGTGTCATCATACCGACTTATCAAGTTGGAGATTATTTGGAAGCTTGTTTATCCTCGGTCGAACAGCAGACGGAGCAGCACTTTGAAGTGCTCTGTGTTTATGACGATTCATCAGATAGAACAAAGCATATTATTGAAGAGTTTTGTAGTAGAGATGGTCGTTTTTTCTGCGTGATGGGTCAGAAACGTGGATTGTCAGGTGCACGAAATATTGGTATGGAAAGAGCAAGAGGGAAATATACAATTTTTTTAGATGGAGATGATATGCTTATTCCAACGGCGTTGGAGAAACTACGGACCACATTTGAAATTAGTCGAGCCGAGATGATTGTCTTTGGTGCGACCTGGTTTCCAGATGATGTTGTGGCAAGTGTATATATTAGAAAAACTCTTTCGCCGAGAGATAGAGTATACAATGGCGATTGTGTAAAGTGCATTTTTCATGAGCAAAGTGCCAAGCCATTTGTATGGCGAGATGCATTTAAGACTAGCTTTTTGAATAATCATGGAATTAAGTTTAACGAATCTGTGCAAGTGGCGGAAGACGTTGTTTTTCAATTTGCTGTTTTTGCAAGAGTGAAGTGTGTGTGCTTTATGAAAAGCCCTCTCTATCGATACCGCATTTACAGGAAGCAATCACTGATGTCGAAATATTCAGGCGATTTATTGGTTCGTTTACAAGGACATATATACGCTATTCAAGTGGTGCTTGATGATTGGCGACAAATTAATCTTTTACAACGTTATGGTAAAGATCTATCTATTTGGATGATGGATTTTATATTTGGGACTGATCTAGAGGCATTGCCAGAAGTGCTTCGTCGTAATATTTGCGAGCAAACACTAAAGTTCTGTGAAGAAGCCGTGAGTGAATCGTTGAAGAAATTTCCTTATTATGCGCGCCAAATTCAAAAAATGCTAAAAAGCAATTGTATTCAAGCGCATGATCTATCATTTGCATTTCGTATTAGTCGAAAAGGATATCATTTGATGGGCAAATTACGATCATTTAAGTACTGAGATAATGTGAAAAAGAGAGATGATAGAAACTTGAGTAAAAAAGATATGGCCATTGTGTTTGGTGTCACAGATAATTACATTTTCGCACTGTGTAATGTTTTGCTTGGAATGAAAAAACACCATAAGAAACCATTTTGGGATGATGTCATTGTTTTTCATGTTGATGTAACAATAGAAAATCAAAATATAGCAAACAGCATTCTTCCTTGTCAGTTTCGCGAAATCAAGGATGAAATATGGTTGAAACAATTACGTGAGAAATTGGACGAAGAAACCATAAAAATGTATAGCGTAGCAGCTATGTTCCGATATTCTTGCTTTGATTTACTTAAGGAATACCATAAACTTTTTTGGCCAGATTGCGATATCTTAATACAAGGTGACTTTTCAGATATAATGAAGTATGGGGATGAATCTGGCTACGCTGCATGTCTGTCAGATGGGTTCATCCCGATCGAATTGAGCTTTAAAGAACTCATTCCGGGATATAACATGTTCATGCCAAACTATAATTCGGGTACATTGGTGCTTTCGGATAAACTTCCAAATTATGAGGAATATTGTGATTGGTGCAAGGAAAAGACAATAGAGCTTGCTGATAAGCTGGATATGCCTGATCAAGGAATTTTGAATCTATTGATACAAGAATATGGTATCGAACCCGAAATCATTGATGCTTATCGTTATCAGTGCCATCCAATGATGCCGCAAGCGATGGATCGTATTAATACAGCAATTGTCCATGCATACGGGAAAAGAAAGTTTTGGAATGATGTAGAGTTCCAGCATCTTTTCCCAGAATGGATGGAATTTCATAAACAATATCAAAAAATAGCCGAGGACATTACACATCGCACCGTAGTAGATGTTGCAAATATGCCGTTGGTATCTGTCGCTATGTCTACTTATACCAGAATTGATTTTCTGAAGGAAGCGGTTCTTAGTATTTTAAATCAGACCTATCAGAATCTCGAACTGATTGTTGTTGTAGAAAAATCGGAAAAACAGCAAGAAACTGTAAAACTGTTACAATCCTTCGAGGATGAGCGGATTGTCATTATCATAAATGAAGAAAAGCTTGGTTTTGGTGCATCCTTAAATGTGGCACTTGATTGTGCAAAAGGAGAATTTATCGCTCGTATGGACGATGACGATGTATCATTGCCGCAACGATTTGAAAAACAGGTCGCTTATTTGTTAGATAATCCGATGATCGACATTGTCGGAAGCCATGTACAGACGTTTATGTACTGTAATGACAAATGGAATACATATCCAACAGATTATGAATATGCTCGCATAGAATTGCTGCGAGGAACAGTTGTGTGTCATCCATCCGTTATGATGCGTCGAAATAGATTGAACGAATTTGGGCTAAGGTATGATCCTAACGTCTTTTCGGAGGATTATGATCTATGGGCACGTGCTGTACAGTATCTCAATATTGCCAATATCCCGGAAGTTTTATATCATTATCGCTCATCGTTGATGAATGCTACGGTAGTTAGTCAGGCAAAGGTTCATGCATCTCATCTGGAGACGATGCGCCTTCAGCTAAAGAAATATCTAAATCTTGATCCATCTCCAGATGAGCTTAATCTACTGAATGGTCGTATAAATATTATAGACCGTACATATGATAAACACAAAAAACAAGCGCAGGATATTTTATGTAATTTTAAAAGAAAAATTGTTGAGGCTAATAAGCAAACAAGGTTTTACAACCAAGAAAAACTTGAAATTTATTTGGGTATGACAACCGTTCCAGCAACAAAAAAGGTAATTGAATGTTCTAAGGGAAAAGTGAAGAAAAAGGTTAGGCGAGCGCTTAAATCCATAATAAGGCCTATCTCCGACCGTGTCGTATGGACATTTTCTCGTCGAACCTATGAGGTAATAAACAGACGCGCCGATGGTACCCTGAGCCGACTGAATGAAGTACAAAATAGTGTTATTAACATGATTCATGATAATAGTGATATTCTAAATCAACTGATGGATAGTATACTAAGTCAAAGCAAGCATATAAAGGAATTGGCAAATCTAAAATGCGAGTTTCAAAAAATATCCAACCAGTATGAAATTATTGAAAATAATCAATTGAGTCTTTTTGATAAGTTTGATAATTATATAAAGACAAACTCAACGGAGGAAAGTGGAGAAACTTATCTGCAAAAATTGACAAATGTTAGCGAATCTATTGATTCATACGTGACGGAGATCATAGATAATAATCAATCGAATTTGGAGAAAAACAAAAATGACTTAATGTTGAGGTTGAACGAAATCGAGAGTTCAATAAATACACATGCTGTATGGAATACTTCAGATATTCAGAAAGATATATTCTACATTCGCTTTCTTTTGGAGAAATTTAACGGATTAATAGATGCAAAAACAGGAACTTCGTATTTGTATAATGATGATTTTTATTTAAACAATATTTACCATTCATATGCGTCGGCCAGAGTTGTTTTGGGAATGATCTTTAAATACATTCACGTTAGTTCCTGTATAGATGTGGGGTGCGGTTGTGGTACGTGGTTGTATGCGGCGAAAAAGCTGGGGACTACCGTAGTTTGCGGATTAGATGGAGAATATGTCAACAAAAATATGTTGATGATTGGTGAAGCGGATTTTATTTCGTGTGATCTAACGCAACGTTATTACTGCAAGGATATGTATGATTTGGCAATGTCGATGGAAGTTGCTGAACATATTCCTAATGAGTTGTCAGGCAATTTAATCGATACATTGTGCAACGCTTCTGATATTGTCCTTTTTTCAGCTGCACATGTCAATCAGCATGGTGACGGCCATATTAATGAACAATCTTATGAGTATTGGGTTAAACAGTTTAAACAGCGTGAATTCGGTGCATTCGATATTCGTACGTTAATCTCTCAGAAAGCTGAGGTTTGTGAATGGTATCGTCAGAATATCTGCTTATATATTCGTAATGGATCGCCTGCACAAAAAGTATTTGAAACTTTTAGATATAAGGAGTAATTAATGTGTCGGAGACGATAGATTTTGTACTTCCTTGGGTGAATGACCAAGATCCCTTCTGGAGCAAAAAACGTGCACAATACAAGAGTAATGAGGGTGATAACGTTCACCCAGCAAGATATCGTGATTGGGATCTGCTTAAATTTTTATTTCGTGGGATTGAGCGATTTACACCTTGGGTACATAAAATCTGGTTTGTTTCTGATCATCAACAGCCAAGTTGGTTGAATACGGAGAACGAGAAAATACGGATCGTTCAACAAGAAGACTTGCTCGATAGCAAGAATCAACCCACTTTTAATATTAATGCTATCGAGCTAAATCTTCACCGCATTCAGGGGCTGAGCCAAACCTTTGTTTATCTGAACGATGATATGTTTTTTCTTAGGCCAATATCCCCTAGTGTATTTTTTCGAAATGGACTTCCATGCGATAGTGCAATTCTCAGTCCGGTCATTGTTACACGTAAAATAGACGTTGGTAGTATCGCTATTAATGACATGTGTTTGATTAATACAAATTTTAATAAATCATTGGTCATTCGAGAAAATCCAAGTAAATGGTTAAATCTATGCTATGGAAAGCATTTGCTCCGAACGATTTGTCTTATGCCATGGAGGCACTTTCCAGGGTTCTTTAATCCGCATCTTCCACAGCCATACTTGAAAGCAACATTTGAACGTGTGTGGCAGGTAGAGCCTGAAAGATTAGCCGAGGTGTCGGGGCATCGCTTCCGTAATTTCTATTCAGATGTCAACCAGTGGCTGATACGTTATTGGCAGCTTTGCAGTGGAGACTTTGCGCCGACTTCTCCCAATCGAGGAAGAGATCTGTCTGTGATGTCAATAGAAAGTACTGTGAGAGCTGTGGAAAAACAAATGTATGACTTTGTTTGTATAAATGATGATGAAAGAATTGATGATATTTATCCGTATAAGAAAGCTTTGATTAATGCTTTTGAAAACATTTTACCGGAAAAGTCAGGATATGAAAAATGAAAAAATATATCATAACTATGGATCAACTGAATGCACTTCATGCCGGGTCTAAGGCGAGGCGAGATGTTGAAATAATTGCTAGGGGTATGAAATTTGAAGGTGTTCCATTTCAGGGCAATCGATCTGCTGAGGGAAGGCTATTTTCAAAGCTACGTTTGTTTTTATACTCGGTTAAGAATTGGGGAAATTTGTATAAAATAGTTCAACCCCGCAGCATGGTACTTATACAATATCCACATTATCCAATCAAGACACGTATTGTTGCTAAATGGTGGATCAAGAGAATTCGTGCAAAAAAAGATGTTAAATTTGTAGCACTGATTCATGACCTTAATAGTGTTCGGAAAGTATGTGGTTTATCGGCTAAAAAATCCGATGAGCATTTGCTTCCTATGTTTGATGAATGGATATGTCATAACATTTCAATGAAATCATGGTTAGTAGCTCATGGATATCCTACAGAAAAGTTGCTTGTTTTGAAATTGTTTGATTATATTTCTGACAAAAAAGGCTTATGTTTAAGGAAACAGAGTGCTGATATTGTGGTTGCAGGGAGTTTGATTCCGGAAAAAGCTGGTTATGTTTATGAGTTGATTAAGCATCCTTTGAATGGAGTGAGGTTTCATCTATATGGTCCCGGATTCGATGGAGGCGTGGAAGAAGAAAACTTGTATTATCATGGTGCAGTTAGCTCGGAAAAGTTACCTGGTATGTTAAGTGGATCATATGGATTGGTGTGGGACGGTGGGGGATTAGAAACATGTTCAGGTGAAATGGGAGAATACTTGCGTATAAATAATCCACATAAGGTATCGCTTTATCTTTCCGCAGGCCTTCCAATTATAATATGGAAAGAAGCAGCATTGGCGCAATTCGTTTTAGAGAATGACTTGGGATTAGTAATTGAATCGATATTAGATATTCCGAGGGTAATTGGGAATGTGACGCCAGAGCATTATCGGACCATGCAATCAAGGGCAATATATTGGGGAAGGCATGTGCGCTCGGGGGAATTTTTTAAAAATGCGATATCTAAGATTCAATTATAATAAGAAAGAAGTGAAACTATAATGAAAGCATTTGCAAAACTTGAGAAATATAAGCCGTTGATAACAGAACTGGTTATTCGAGATCTTAAAGTCAAATATAGACGTAGTTTTCTTGGATATCTTTGGAGTTTGCTGAATCCTCTGATGATGATGGGCGTAATGTCTATCGTTTTTAGTTTTATGTTTAAATCATCTATTGAAAATTATGCCTTATATTTGATATGTGGCCAGACACTATTCAATTTCTTTTCTGAAAGTACAGGAATGGCTATGTCTTCAATATTGAATAGTGCATCTTTGATAAAAAAAGTATATATTCCCAAGTTTATCTTCCCGATTTCTCGTGTTTTATCAAGCTTTGTAACTATGAGTTTTAGTTTAGTTGCTATAATTATTGTTATTGTTTTTACAGGCGCAACGTTTTATCCAACGATTATTTTAACGGTTATTCCAATTTTCTTTTTACTACTATTTTCCAGTGGCGTTGGCATGATTTTAGCATCACTTTCAGTTTATTTTCGGGATGTCACTCATCTATGGAGCGTTATACTTTTAGCGTGGACATATTTTACTCCGATTTTTTATTCGATTGAATTTATGCCTGAGAATCTTCAAAGAATCATGAAATTAAATCCTCTCTATCACTATTTGAATGTATTTAGAAACTTGGTTATGTATGGAAATATTCCGGGACCTAACGCATGGTTTGGATGTATTGCAAGTGCTGTTGTGGCGTTTGTATTTGGTTTATTTGTTTTCAATAAGTTGCAGAAAAATTTTATTCTTCATGTATAATTTTTGTGCATATATTGTTTGAACTAACAAACGATTGCAGCGAATGAAGGATAAGCGTACTGAAAATAGGAGGAAACAGCATGTCTTTGCCAATCATAGAGGTCAACAACGTATCGATGCGCTTTAATTTGGCTAAAGAGAAAACGGATACGTTAAAAGAGTATATGCTAAAACTGGCCAAACGCGAGCTGTTCTTTGATGAGTTTTGGGCTTTGAAGGAAGTGTCATTTTCCATTGCACCTGGCGAATCCTTGGCGTTAATTGGTCGTAATGGCTGCGGTAAGAGTACCATGCTTAAGGTGATTTCCGGCGTTATGTCCGCGACAAAAGGCAACATAAATGTTCGAGGCAGCATTGCGCCATTAATCGAACTGGGTGCTGGTTTTGATGCGGAACTAACTGCTAGAGAGAATATATATATGAACGGTGCGATCATGGGCTTTGATCGCAAATTCATGGACAAACACTTCGATGAAATCGTTGACTTCTCTGAACTAAAGGATTTTTTAGACGTACCAGTTAAGAATTTTTCCTCTGGTATGTCTGCCCGTCTAGGCTTCTCTATTGCTACCATTGTAGAAGCAGATGTGTTGATTGTCGATGAAATTCTGTCCGTAGGAGATGCGGCCTTCCAGCAGAAATGCGAACAACGCATGGCTAAACTGCTTAGCGGCGGTACGACGCTGGTATTTGTTAGCCATTCAGGTGAGCAAGTGAAGCGTATGTGCCAAAAAGCTGTTTGGCTGGATCACGGAGTGGTACAAATGCAAGGTGACAGCAAAACGGTTTATGATGCGTATGCAGCATTTTTACAAGGAAAATAAGGGTGCCACTTTTTGATTAGTTTGCACAGGGCTAATCAGTACGGTTGTTGCTTACCACTGTTAGATAAGGGTAGTACACCTTGTGCTAGAAGGAGCGGACACAGCGTAGGAAGCACATGTTTTTCAATACGGTGTAAGTTCATGACTGCTGCGCTGAACTACTTTTGGTATTGGAGTTTGTTGGTGAATTTATTTGGTAGAATAACCTGATTGGGTAATAGAGTGAGGTGGTATGTATATCGCCTCATGTGGGAAAGAAGGCATAGTGTATGGAAACCAAGATATTGGTTGCATATCATAAGCCCTACTGGACGCCGGAAAACCCTATATATCATCCGATCCAAGTAGGTGCAATCGGCAAGCCACCTATCAGAGAGACCTTTCTTCGTGATGATGTTGGAGATAATATCAGCAAGAAGAACCCGTATTTCTGTGAGTTGACGGGTATGTACTGGGCGTGGAAGAATCTGCATTGCGATATTATCGGATTTTGCCACTATCGCCGCTACTTTGTCGATCATCGTTTCTGGTGTAGGCCCAAGGAAAGATTACTAAAACAGACACAAGCCGAGGCTTTAATTGAAGGTGTAGATATCGTTGTGCCGCGAAAACGCTATTATGTGATTGAAACAAGGGAAAACCAGTATATCCATGCCCATCACAAAGAAGATCTGCTCTGCTTGCATCAGGTGATGAGCGAGCGATCTCCGGAATACCTAGTTGCTTATGAGCGGATGCTGCGCACCCGCAGTGGGCATATCTTCAATATGTTCTACATGCGAAAAGAAAGTTTTGATAACTATATGACCTGGTTATTTGACTTGTTGTTTGAAGTAGAATCACGACTGGATATTTCAAATTACAGTCCCTACGATAGCCGCGTGTTTGGCTTTCTTGCGGAGCGGTTGCTGGATGTCTGGATTGAACATAATCGATTGATAATTCAGGAATGCCCAGTTAAGAATCTTGAAAGGCAGAATTGGATACGAAAAATTGGAATGTTTGTGAGGCGGAAATATAGACCCCAATAAGCTATTGTGGTCAAATCGATACTTGTGACTTGAAGAAGCGCAGGAACGGGCTGCAAAGCGATTAGAGCTGAGCCGTTTCGTTCTCGAGGGATTTTGGTCGTGGGTATCCGAATCCTCCGCGAACTTACTTCGAACGAATCCTAACGCAAGGCGCTCCAGTATTCGATAAACCGGAGGGAATATCAGGAGATCTTCCTGGAAGACGGACGGATCCCCATTTCGAACAATGAATGCGAGGCCTGTATCCGACCTTTCGCCAATGGGCGCAAGGCCTGGTTATTTGCCGACTCTCCGGAAGGCGCGAAAGCCAACGGCGTAGTTTACTCCCTCGTGGAAACTGCCAAGCTCAACCATCTGGATGTCTTCCGATAACTGACATACCTCCTTGAGCATTTGCAACAGCTCGATTTCTTCAATCACCCCGACCTGTTGGACGACTACCTCCCCTGGTCCGACTCCTTACCGGCTTCTTGCCGCTTGCCAAATCGGAAAAATAGATAAGCCTTTGCCGCGCTGTGATTCCCCTTTCACAGCGCGCCGCTTTGCCAATACGGTTCCTTTTGTGGCGCTTACATTAAGTATTGCTAATCACTCCCACATCCGTTGCTGTATCTCATTTTTCAGGAACAGCTTGTTGCGGGCATCGAGGCGGATAGGATGAAGCTTCCCGCGGCGCGTGAGATCCTCTATATTTTGTCTGGAGCATCCCAGCATTCCAGCCGCTTCCGCCGAATTGACGACGCGATGAGCGATGAAACTGCAAAAATCATTGAGCGACAGGGGAATCTCTATGCCTGCATGGTAAAGGATCATGTTGTCAAGGGAGGCCTGTTCACTCCAGCGAATGCCATATCCGTCTGTCTGCACTGCGACAGAACAGTAAAGAGTCTCATTGCGTATGACGGGGCGAAAGGCGGGGATGTCCTTAACGAGCTGACCGATATTGCACTTTCTTACGGATCCGTCCCGAAAGAAGACAAGGAGATGATGATCAGCGAGCGGAACAACATCTTCTATCTTCTTTTCCCAGCGCATCTGAAGCGCATCAGGAATCTCGTCGACACCGATCTCTTCGAGGTAACAGCTATCCTGCGCACAGCGGCCATTGGCCAGCAAAAGCAAGTCGAACTCATCGTACTCATCCAGACCGTTTGCTTTCAGCACCTGTCCAAGATTCTGACGGTCTGGAGGTACAATGCGCTGCTGCACCCACATTTTGCTCCAGTAGGCGTTTACAGTGTGCTCGCCGCGCTTGAGAAAGGAGGAGAGAAGCAAGGGGGTTTCCCATGGATCCGCATCATCCGGCAGCTCAATATAGAAGCGCTTTGCTTTCTCATAATAGAGAAGATAGGCCAGAATAGTTGAAGCGGAGAGCTCTTCATCCTTGATCGCAAAGATTCGCATAGGCTTTCCATCTCCTCCAAATCATTTCCCAGATCTTATCCTGCCAGGCGCGGGGCAGTGCCGCGTCAAGGCCTTGCATGATGATGTCGCGGTCGGATTCCGTTAGAACATTCAGTTTCGGGCGCTTCTCCTTGGGGATCAGCTTTAGATTTTCCCATGCCGAACGGGAACCGACATAGCACTGTACCTGCTTATCCGCCATGACATCCTCTTTTTGCAGCTCTTCTTGCGTTTCGCAGCGAAAAACAAACGATAAGCCATGGTCAAACAGGGGGGCGAGACGGATGCTTTTTGTGCGCCGATTGCGCAGGACCTCGATGTTTGCGCCGTGTCTATCACGATTTAAGATGAGATAATCAACGACCAGCATGGTATAGATATAGTCTTCCCAGCCGTTGCGAATGCAAAACTGCAAAGGCGTTTCAGATGCGTTTAAACGTTCTGCCTGGTAGTATGCGTCCAGCGCAATTTTGCTTTCACCGGGCTTCTTGAAGTCCTCGGAAGCGCAGAGCCATGCCTCCTCAATCTTTCCATCGAGCATCACATCGGCATGGATCAGCTGGTAATGAAGATGGTCAACCCTAAGAAGGGTAAGTAGCCGATCGACGATCATTTCGTTGACACACTCATGCCCCACTAAACCGCGAACAGCATCGTAGCTTGAGAGCTTATAGTAAGTCTTTACACCGCCAAGGTCAGAGTATGCTTTGAGAAACGAACCGGCTGTTCCAGAGGAATTGCGGACTCTGGCCCAGTTCAGATAGGTCAAATCCTGCTTTGCATGGATAATCTGCTCCATCTTAGCGTCACCTCGCTGCAGCAACTATAACACACCACTTGTCATATGTCAAGTAATTCGTGATCGATCCCACCGCACCGGCGCGGGATGGATCTTGACCGAATTAAGCGATAGGTCAACAAACTACCGGGCCCTCGTGTGTCGAAGGCCCGGCTTGCTTTTTTTACTTCTTCTCCTCGCCGTTCTCCTCTTCCGTCTTGCCGCCCGCCACTGCGAGCTTGCCGCCCGCGAAGCCGGCGAGGAGGCCCGGCAGGTCGATGCCGGTGGATTCGCGCAGGGCTTCGACGACCTGGCTGCTGGAGGCCATGACGTCCTTCACCATCTTGGTGGAGTTGCCGTCGCCGTACATGACGATCTTGTCGGTCTGGGCCAGCGGGGCGGCGGCGTTCTTGACGACCTCCGGCAGCGCGGCCAGGTACATTTCGAGCACGGAGGCCTCGCCCATCTTGCGCTGGGCCTCGGCCTTCTTTTCAATGGCCTCGGCTTCGGCGAGACCCTTGGCACGGATGCCCTCGGCCTCCTGCTCCATGGCGTAGCGGGTGGCGTCAGCCTGCGCCTTCTGCGCCTCGGCTTCCTTCTCGGCCTCGTATTTCTTGGCGTCCGCGTCGCGCTGGCGGCGGATGAGGTCGGCCTCGGCCTCCTGCTGCGTCTGGTACTTCATGGCGTCGGCCTGCTTGCGGACCTCGGCGTCGAGCTTGAGCTCGCGGATGGCGATCTCCTTTTCGGCCATCTCGGCTTCCTTTTCGCGGCGGGCGATGTCCGCGTTGGCACGCGTGATCTCGATGGTCTTGCGCTGGCTTTCCTGTTGAATGGAGTAGGCCGCGTCGGCGTCCGCCTTCTTCGTGTCGGCGAGCACCTTCATCTCCGCCTGCTGCACCAGCAGCGCGGCGTTTTGCTCGGAGATTTTCTTTTGCGAATCGACGCGCACCGCGTTGGCCTCCTGATCGGCCTGCGAGGAGGCGATGGCGATGTCGCGCTGCGCGTTCGCCTTGGCAATCTGTGCGTTTTTACGGATTTGCTCGACGTTGTCGATACCCATGTTTTCGATGGTGCCGGCGTTGTCGCGGAAGTTCTGAATGTTGAAGTTGACGACTTCGATGCCCAGCTTGCACATGTCGGGCACGACGTTCTCTGTGATCTTCTTGGCGACGCCCTGGCGATCCTGCACCATTTCCTTCAGGCCCACGCTGCCGACGATTTCGCGCATGTTGCCCTCGAGCACCTGGGTGACGAGGCTGATCAGTTCATCCGAGCGCATGCCCAGCAGCGACTCCGCCGCGCGCGGCAGCAGCTCAGGATTAGAAGAAATCTTGATGTTCGCGACGCCGTCGACCATGACGTTGATGAACTCGTTGGTCGGCACGGCCTCGCTGGTCTTGACGTCCACCTGCATGACCTGAAGCGATAGCCTGTCGACGCGCTCGAAGAAGGGCATGTGCCAACCGGCTTTGCCGATCAGGATGCGCTTTTTGCCCAGGCCGGAGATGACGAACGCCATATCCGGCGGCGCCTTGAGATAACCCGTAATGAAAAGGATGATGACGACCGCGGCCACGCCGACGCCCCACCATACTGCAGCCGGCTTTTGCAGAAACTGAAAGAATCCGCTCGTCGTTTCGCCAACTTTTTGCATGAATGCATCCATCTTTTCTTCCCCCTCGACTGTATTTGTGTAAAAATATGAATTCTACACATTGATTATACATTATCAAGGGGCGAGGTTCAAGCAGGAGAAACAAAAAAGCTGTGATTCTTCGTTTACATCTTAAACGCTGCGCTTTGCTGCTCGGTCGTGCGGGGAAGCAGGATGGCGATCGTGCAGCCCTGATCGGAGCTCTCGATGGTCACGCCGTAAGGGGCGCCGTATCTTGCGCGCACGCGGGCATGTACGTTTATGAGGCCGATTGAGCGGGCCTGTTCGTTGGCCTCCGGATCGCCCGCGCGATAGCGCGCCAGGCGCTCGTTTAGCTCCGAAAGCTTGTCCTGCGGGATGCCAGGGCCGTTATCCGCGACCGTCAGCAGCAGATCCTCGCCCTGCGCGCGCACGCCGACGTCGATCACCACCATCAGGGCGGCGGATTCGGTGCCGTACTTACAGGCGTTCTCGAGCAGCGGCTGCAAAAGCAGCTTTGGGACGTAGCAGGGGAGCAGGTCGTGCTCCACCTGCTGGCGAATGACGATGCGGTCGGGGAAGCGCAGCTTGATGATATTCACGTAATGCTGCGTCTGCAGGAGCTCCTCTTCGAGCGTGACGATGGAACCGCCCTTGATGGAGTAGCGCAGCATCGCCGCCAGGCTGATCGCGACGGAGCGGATCGTATCCTGACGCGCCAGCTGGGCCAGGGAGGCGATGAGGTTGAGCGAATTATACAGAAAGTGCGGGTTGATCTGGCTTTCCAACACGCGCATGGCGATGTTCTTCTGTTCGACGCGGGCAGCATACTCCCGCTGCGCGCTCGTCGTCAGGCGATGGATCATCGAATTGTAGCTGCTGCGGAGCTGATCGAGCTCGGTCTTGACGAGCGCGCTTTGCGTGACGGGCAGCAGCTCGTTTTGTCCGTGCTGCGCGTTGTCCATCGCGTAAGAAAGCTCGTTGATGGAGCTGCCGATCTGACGCGCGATCATCCAGCTGAACAGCAGGTCGATCAGCAGCAGCGCCGCGAGCACGAAGAGATAGACGCCGATGCTCTGCATGGCGGGATGGGACTGAAGATCCAGCGGTTGATAGACGACGATCCGCATGCGCGTGGCCGCATGCTCGTCCACCCGTAGCGCGCAGGAGCGTCCGCCCAGGGGATGCTGCATGACGCCGTCGCGGATGGGACGCGCGCGCCGGACGTCCGCATGCAGGGATTGCACGTCCTCAATCAGACCGCCCGTATCGATCAGGAGGGCGTCATCCTGAAAGACGGCGACCGAGACGGAGCGGCTGCACTGGCGCAGCGCGCTATTTAGATGCTTGTTCAAATCGTAGTCGATGCGCACGAAGCCGATGCAGGCGTCGTTCAGCGAATCGTAGAGCGCGTAGACCACGGGCAGGATGCTGAGGCTGGCGCCGTCGTTTTGCACGGGGGTGACGTAAAAGCCCTCGGGCGCGCCGGCGGCGAGCGCAAACCACTGCTGTTCATGCGCAAGACGGACGCTGGAAATATGGTTGACCTGATAGGTAGTGCCCAGGGCGGAGTAAAATGTGACCGCGAGCATGCTGGTATTCAGGCTGGTGGCGTGCTTGATGGCGTTTTGCATGGTGCGCTCGTCCGTATAATACGCTATGTCGTACTGGGTATGCGGCGTTTTCAGGATGCGCGCGATGTCCTGATCGACCAGGTGCAGGTATGCGACGCGCTGCGTCTCGCTCAGCAACGTATCCAAGCTATGGAGGAACGTGTTCGCGTCCGCGCCCAACGTGGCGGCTGTTTCGTATTGCAGCTGCGAACCCATGCTGAGGGTAAAGTAAATGCAGGTCACGGCGTAGGGCACGAGGATGAGGATGAAAAACGCCAGCATGAGCATATGGCGCACCGAAAAGAAGGCAGGCCGGAGGCGTGAGGACATACGATCGCTCCTCTGAATGGCGAAAAAGGGGCAAATGCCCCTTTCTGCGTGTCGGCAAAGTGGCGTCTGCCACTTTGTCGAGTTTACGGGTAATGGTTAGCTACGCAGCGCTTCCATAATCCACTTGATATGCTGCCTGTCCGTATCCGGGGGGATGGTGCAGTCGGCGCCCAGGACGAAGGGCTTGCCTTCCATCTCGGAGAGCACATTTTTGACCGCCGCCTGAATTTCCTCCTTCGTACCGGAAAACAGAGGGTGCGTCCTGCGGTTATCCATGCCGCCCATCAGGATGGTGCCCTCGGGAAAGAAGCTCTGCGCCTGGGTCAGGGTGAGGCCCTCGATGCCGATGCCCCAATTTTTCACACGGGTCGGGTAATCCTTCCAATACGCCAGATGATTGGGGTTGCCCGCCCAGGAGCACATGTGCAGGATGTTGTGATCGCGCACGGCGTTTGCCGCGCGGAGGATCTTCAGCTCGGAGGGGGCGACGATGCGCGCGTACTCCTCCGCGCTCATGCGGCCGACCTCCGCGCCCTGCACGCTCTGATAGATCCCCTCGCAGCCGGTTTCCTTCAAGATGCGTTCGGACAGATAGGCCATGTCGTCGCCGATGACGTTCAGCGCGTGCTTTAAGGCCTCTTCATCCTCGCGCATATGCGCCATCACCGTCTGATCCCACGTGCGGCCGGCGAGCGCGCGATCGGTAAACACGTCGCGCTCGCGCACGACGTTGAAGGGGGAGAAGACGTTGTAGAAAGTGCAGCACTCGCCGCGCAGCTCTTCGTTGATGCGCCGGCAGCGCGCGAGCGTATCGGTGAAGAACGCATGGTCGCGGGGGAGCGGGGCCACATTGCGCCAATCGGCCGCGCAGTCGATTTGAACCAGCAGCGGATAGCTCAGGCCGTCGGACATGATTTTGATGAAATCCAGATCCGCGTCGCGATAGTAATCCAGATGGGCTTTGATGCAGGCCTCGCCGACGGCCTCGTCGCCGCCGAAATGGAACCAGAAGGAGGCGGGGACGCGATCCGCACACTTTCCATCCAAAACGCTGAGAAGGCGATCTCGTTTGTTCATTTCTTATGACCTCGCTTTTCTGTTATAATGAGAGAATCCATCCGCTTTTCCGCCGCGGGCTTTACAGGCATAGTATAATCGCCTGCGCGCGGGGGCGCAAGGGAATTGCGCAGTTTGTCATAAATGGCACATGGAACAGGTCATGATTGTTCTATTCGCGGGCGCTTGGGGGCTCTTATAATACAGATAGGGGGCGGTGCGATGAAAAAGTATTGGATGAGGTTTGGCATCTTCTTCGGGCTCAGCGCGGCCGTATGCGTATTGGCCGTTTGGGCGTCCCACATGCAACCGGCCGCCGCGCCGGTGAGCGCGCCGGCGATCAAGACGATCGAGTTTTATCAGCAGCGCGAGGAGGCGATGGAGGGCTTCAGCCAGGTGATCGGGCGGTTTGCCCAGGCACAACCCGACATCGTGATTAAGCAACAGAACATCCCCAACGCGCTCGAGCTGCTGGTGGCGCGCATGCAGCGCGCGGACGTGCCGGACGTGTTTACCAGCTGGCCCACACAGCTGAGCTTTATCCGCGCGGCTGAGCGCGGCACCCTGCTGGAGCTGACCGACCAGCCGTTTCTGGCCGAAATCGACCCGGCGACGCTCGACATGGTGCGGGACCCGGACGGCAAGATCTACGCACTGCCCATCAACCGCAACTGCATGGAGGTTTATTACGACGCAGGCTTGTTTAGAACGTACGGATTGGAGATCCCCCGGACGATCGACGACCTGTTTGCCCTGTGCGAGCGGCTGGAAAAGATGGGGCTCGTGCCGATGGTCTTCTGCATGCGGGACAGCCGCATGGGGCACGTAGCGCAGATCGTCCTTTCAGTGCTGGTGGACGACTATCTGACGCTGTTGGGCAAGCTGGGCGCGGGAACGATCACGCCCGCAGAGCGCGGCCAGATCGAGGCGGCCTTCGACGTCATGCGCCGGTTGGGCGCGTTTGCCGGGGAGAATGCGGCCGCGTACACGTACTTCGAGGCCTGCGAGCGCTTTGCCAAGGGACAAGCTGCGATGTACATCTCGGGCAGCTATGCGCTCAACACCATCGAGGATTGCGAACCCGACGTCGAGATCGACGTATTCCCGCTGCCAGGCTATACGGCGGACAGGCGGGTGATGCTCACGAGCGTGGATACCGCGCTATGCATCTCGGCGCAGACGCCCCTGAAAGCGGAGGCGCTCGCCTTTCTAAACTACATGACGCAGCCGGAGATCGCCACGCTCTACGCGGCCAACGACGTCGCGCCCGCCTGCATCCGGGGGGCGCGGCAGACAAATCCGGTCACGCGCAAGATGCAAGAGCACATCGAGACGTATGAGCACACCGAATGGATCAAGAGCCGTTACGCGCTGGAGAGCGCGCGTGCGTTCGAGGAGGCGGTCTGCGCCTTCATGATCTCGGGCGACCTGGACGCATTGATGGACGAGCTGGCCCGCGCGTTCGCGGGCGCATAATGCGCGAGGCGGCAGAGGGAGGCGAACATGCGCTTTTTAATCGCAGAGGATGAATATTATGCGCGCAAGGCGCTGGCCCTCAGCGTGCAGAACTGGCAAAAGGACGCTGTGATCGCGGAGGCGGAAAACGGGATCGCCGCGCTCTCGCTATTGCAGGCGCAGGCCTTTGACGTGCTGCTGCTGGACATCCGCATGCCGCAGATGGACGGCCTGGCGCTCGCGGCGCGCGTCAGCGTGGAATACCCAGAGGCCTACATGATCATGATCACCGGCTATGGAGAATTCGAGTACGCCCAGACCGCGCTCAAATGCAGCGTACGCGACTATCTGCTAAAGCCTGTAGACGACGACCCGCTGTGCGAAGCGCTCGAGCGTGCGCGGGAGGCCTATGAACAGCGCGAGCGGGCAAGGCGTGAGCGCGAGGCCCTGCGCACCGACGGCGAGCAGATGCGACGAATGCTCTTTTACCAGCAACTGCGCACGTGGCTCGGCGGCGAACCGGGCGCGCAGCAGCCTGCCTTATGGACGGGCGCGGCGCAAGGCGCACAGCGGTGCGCCGTCTTTCTCTCATACGAGCGCAATGGGCGCACGCGTGAGATGGAGGATGCCCTGCGCGCGTTGCTTCTGGCGGAGGAAGCCGCCCGGAAGGACGCGCGTTACTTGCAGCTGCCCGCGCAGGGCGGCACGGTGACAACGCTTTGTTTATACGGCAAGGAAGGCACGCCCGCGCGCGAAGAACGCCTCGCCCGGCTACGCGCCTGGCAGCATGCGATGGGCGGGCAGGGGCTGCGCGTGCGTATGGCGATGAGCGGGATCAACGATGTGGGCCGCGCGCCGCACGCCTACCTACAGGCGCGCAGCGCGATGGATTACCGCCTGCTGCGGCCGGACCTGCTCTTCGCCTACGGGCAGCTCAAAGAACAGACGCACTACGTCGGCGCGCTATCGGGCGGAGAGGAGGCGGAGCTATCCGCCTATTTAGAGCAGGGGAAGACGGCGGAGGCCCAGGCGATCGCCCTGGGCGCGGTGGCGCAGGTCGCATCGGACCCGGACGCTTCGCTGATTTCTCTGCAGGACGTGCTGGGACGCCTATGCGGCCGCATGAACCGGGCGATCGCCCGCACGGTAGGGGACGTGCCGGACGAGGAGCTATTGCAGGTGACGATGCGCACGGACGACTACGCCTCGCTGGAGCAGCTGAGGGAGGCCCTGGCCTCGACCATTCACCAGGTCTGCGCGCTCAAGGAGCGGGTGGCCGTCACCGGCGCGGACGAGGCGGTCGAATACATCCGGCAATACGTCTTTGACCACTACAGCGAGAACGTATCGCTCAAGGAGCTGGCGGAAACGCGGCTTTATCTGAACGCATCCTACCTGAGCCGGCTATTCAAGGCGCGAACAGGCGAGTCGTTCCGCACCTTTTTGACGCAGGTGCGCATGAAGCGCGCGTGCGATATGCTGAGGACCCGGGAGATGAGCGTCATGAACATCGCGGCGGAGTGCGGCTATGCGGACGCCTCGCAATTCATACAGCTCTTTAAAAAGCACTACGGCGTGACGCCCAGCATATGGCGGGAGCAAAACGCCATTTTGGGGCCGCAATTACGACCATGAGCACGAGGAGGAACGGACATGACGGATTATGCACAGATATTAAAAAATGAGGTGAAACCGGCCCTGGGCTGTACGGAGCCGATCGCGGTGGCCTATGCCGCCGCCTGCGCGGCGCGTGCGCTCGGCGCGCAGCCGGAAGAGATCGAGGTGCTCGCCAGCCGGAACATCCTCAAAAACGCGATGAGCGTAGGCGTACCCGGCAGCGGCATGGCGGGCATCCCCATCGCCGCGGCGCTCGGCGCGCTGGGCGGCGACGCGGACGCGGGGCTGGAGGTGCTGCATTCGATCTGCGAAGCGCACGTAGAGGCGGGCAAGCGGATGATCGCCGAAGGCCGGATCCGGGTAAGCCAAAAGAGCGGGTGCGAGAGCGTCTACGTCGAGGTGCGCCTAAGCGGCGGGGGACATGAAGCGTCCGCGATCCTCCAGCGCACGCACACGAACATCACGGACATCACGCTGGACGGCCGTACGCTGCGCCATCAGGCGCTGGCGGGCGAGGGGGACGCGCCGGACGCGCAGCCGGAGATGACCGTCGCCGGCATCTGGGATTACTGCCAGCGCGCTGCCGTGGACGAGCTGCGCTTTTTGAAAGCGGGGATCGATATGAACCTACGGGCGGCGCAGGTCGGCATGCAGGGGGGCTACGGCATGTCCGTCGGCCACAATATCGCTGCGGCGGGCGAGACGTCGGGCGTGCTGGGCAGCGATATGGGCACCTGCGCCGTAGCGACGACGGCCGCCGCCTGCGACGCCA
Source organism: Bacillota bacterium (assembly GCA_023404715.1). Taxonomy (GTDB): domain Bacteria; phylum Bacillota; class Clostridia; order Christensenellales; family Aristaeellaceae; genus Beduinella. Next base: position 20,689 of record JAEYAR010000029.1, read on the forward strand.
GGATGGCGGGCGCGCCCGTGCCTGTGATGAGCGTAGCGGGCAGCGGAAACCAAGGCCTGGTGTGCACGCTACCGGTCGCGGTATTCGCCCAAAAGCTCGGCAGCGGGGAGGAAAAGCTGCTGCGCGCGACGGCCCTCTCCGACCTTACGACGGTGCACATCAAGCAGGGCATCGGGCGGCTGAGCGCGCTGTGCGGCTGCGGCATCGCCGCGGCGGTGGGGGCCTCCTGCGGCATCCTTTACCTGCTGGGCGGCAACGAAAAGCAGGTGCAATACACGATCAAGAACATGGTGGCGAACATCACGGGCATGGTCTGCGACGGCGCGAAGAGCGGCTGCGCGGTAAAGGTGGCGACGGCGGTGAGCGCGGCCGTGCAGTGCGCGGTGCTGGCGATGAACAACGTACACGCCCCCTCGATCGACGGCATCGTAGATCGGGATGTGGAAAAGACGATCGACAACCTGGGCAGCGTCGGCCGGGAAGGGATGGCCATGGCGGACCAGCTGATCCTCGACCTGATGACGGCCAAGACGGTTTAAAACGCAGGACGTATCACACGCACATGAATCAATAGAGGGCTACGGCCCTTTTTTCTTTTTATCGGCCATTACGGATATGCGGGGACAAACGCACGAAAATGCGCGGATAATGTTACGAAGAAAGGCGAAAAACACAAAAAAATATCTTGACAAATGTGAATCATCGTATATACTAAACATATAGTTAGATGGTGAGGAGGCGACAGGTGACGCGATGGAGATCTTTGTTACGATACCACAAGGGGACGTACGGGATAGCTTTATCCCCTTAGAGGTGAAAAAACGGCTGACGGGGATGGGAAACGTCCGTTGGCATGACGGGCGTGAAAATTTGACCGAAGAGGAGCTCGCCGGGCAGATCAAGGACGCGCAGGTTTGCCTGACGGGCTGGGGAACGGCAAGATTCACGCGGGAGGTTTTAAAAAGCGCTCCCTGCCTGCAAGTGATCGCCCACACCGGGGGGACGGTGGCGCCGGTTGTGGACGACGCGGCCTATGACCGGGGAATACGCGTGCTCAGCGGCAATGAGATTTACGCGCAGTCCGTCGCGGAGGGCGTCATCGGCTATATGCTTGCGGCGCTTCGCAGGATACCGAAATATGCCCATAGGATGCAAAATGTGGGATGGTCTGAGCCGGATTGGTACACGGAGGGCCTTCTGGGGCAACGGGTGGGCTTGGTCGGATTTGGCGCCGTGGCCAGATATACCGCTACGATGCTGCGCGCGTTCGACGTAGAGCTCTTGATCGCGAGCGAACACATGTCCGAAGAGGAGGCGTGCAGCTATGGCGCGCAAAAGAGCACGCTCGAAGAGATTTTCTCCTCTTGCAAGGTCGTATCGCTCCATATGGCCGCCACGCCCAAGACGTATCGTCAGATCGGCGAACGCCTTTTGCGTTTGCTTTCGGACGGCGCGCTGTTGATCAATACCGCCCGCGGTTCGGTCGTCGACGAAGAGGCGCTGGCGAGGGCACTGAAGGAGGGACGCTTCCAAGCCGTGCTGGACGTCTTTGAGACAGAGCCCCTGCCCATGGACAGCCCCCTGCGCGGGCTGTCCAACGCGATGCTGATCCCGCATATGGGCGGCCCTACGATGGACAGGAGGCCGGTGGTGACGCGATCGCTGCTGGGCGCGATCGCGCGCGTGCTGGCCGGGGAACCTTCGCGGCTGGAGATCGGGAGGCAGGCCGCCTCGTGGATGACGCGGTGAAAAAGAATGAAGCTTCGTCTCGCGTGCACGAGAGAACGATATTTAGAAGGAGGAACGACGTATGAAAAGACTATTGGCCCTGGTTTGCCTGTTGGTATTGACGGTCGCTCTGCTCGCAACCGCATCGGCCGAGGAGGATCGCCTGGGCGGGCTGACGCTGCCGCTGGTGGACGAACCGACGACGGTCACCGTCCTGTTTTCGTCGAACTATGAGATGACAGAGGATACATGGCTCTTTCAGCAAATCAAGGAGCGCACGGGCATTCAGATTCAGCCGTTATGCTATACGCTCGATATTGCAAAAGAGAAATTCTCCACCTATCTGGCCGGGGCCAACCTCCCGGACATCTGCGTGACGGGGCTCATGTCCGCCGAGGAGTTTAACATTTACGGCGAGCAGGGCGCTTTCGTGTCGCCTGACGACTACCTGGAGATCATGCCCAACTTCAAGCGCATTTTCTATGACGACGAGGAGAACGAGGCGCTATACAAACAATACGCTACGTCCTCCGGCAGAAATTATACGATGCCTGTCTATCGGCTGAACCGCGACGTGAACTTCGGATTCATGTACCGCGCGGACGTGCTGGAGCAGCTCGGCATCGAGCCCTGGACGGATACGGAGAGCTTTTATCAGGCCTTAAGCGCGATGAAGCGTGCATACCCGGACAGCTATCCTTATGCGAATAAGGGCGGTCCCGGCATGCTGCTGCGCTGGGCGACCTATTGGGATATCAACAACCTGCCGGAAGCATACGACTATGAGACGGGCAAGTGGTACATCGGCTGTACCGACGAGCGGTTTAAAGAGATGCTCGATTTTTGCAAGAAGCTGTATAACGAAGGGCTGCTGGACCCTGAATTCCTCACGGATAATCTGGACAGCTGGACGGCCAAGTTCCTCAACGACAAGGCTTTCGTGATGAACGACTGGATCGGCCGGATGGCGCTGCTCAACGCGCAGGCAGCCGAATCCATCCCCGGATTTAACCTGGTGTACGGCCGGCCGATCGGAAACGGGAAGATGCAGGAGCTGGCGAAATTCAGCGCGTGGGGCGTCTCGGTGGCCAACAATCAAAATAGCGAGGCAGCGCTCAAGCTGGTGGACTATCTGTACAGCCCGGAGGGCTCCGAGCTGATGACCGTGGGCGCCGAAGGCGTGAACTTTAACTGGGACGAGGAGGGCAAGCCCGTCTATTTTGAGATGGAGGACGCGGCGCCGGACATCGTGAAGCTGGAGGAGAAGTACGGCATGTGGATCGAGGGCTTGTACCTGCACCCGGATCGCCGCAGCTGCTACTTCAATCTGACCGATCACGAACAGGCCGCGCAGGATTTGATTAACAATGAGTGCGGCTACACCAAGCTGCCGCCTTATATATCGATGAGCGACGAGGAGGCAGAGGCGTTTAACCAGCTCAAGGTCGAATTGCAGGCCAAGATGGAGACCTTTGAGGGCAATTACATCATGAATGCCGAGTACGGGGACGCGCAGTGGGATGCCTGGGTCGAAAGCGCCATGGCTGCATACGGCGACGAGATGCTTGCGCTCCTGAATCAGTAATTCATCCACATGCGGCGCAGGCGTTGCACGGCGCCTGGCCGCTTTTCGCCGTAGAGGGGGAAATCCATATGACGAGTTTAAGTGTGAAAAGAAGAAATCATCTGGGCAGGCGCATTTGGCGCGACAGACAGCTCCTCTTGCTCTTGCTGCCGGGACTCCTGTTTTACGCCGTCTTCCGCTACGGGCCCATGTACGGCCTGCTCATCGCCTTCAAGAAGTACAGCCCCTTTTTGGGGGTGGCGGACAGCCCGTGGGTGGGGCTGAAATACTTTGAGCAGCTATTTACCGGCCGTGATTTTGGCATGCTTTTGCGCAATACGCTGACGCTGGGGTTTTGGCAGATCGTCATCGGCTTCCCGGCGCCCATCCTCTTTGCGCTCATGCTCAACGAGGTTCGCTCGAAACGCTTGAAAAAGGTCTATCAAACGGTCTTGTACCTGCCCAATTTTTTGTCGCTCGTCGTGCTGTGCAGCATCTTTATGGAGCTGTTTTCCATCAGCGGGGGGATCGTCAACCGCGTGATCGTGGCGGCGGGCGGTCAAGCGATCCACTTTCTATCCAGCCCGAGGTGGTATCGTTTCATTTACATCCTGAGCGGCGTATGGGCCGGTCTTGGCTCGGGCGCGATCATCTATCTGGCCGCTCTGGCGGGCGTGGACCCGCAATTGTACGAAGCGGCGCGCATAGACGGATGCACGCGGATTCGCATGGTCGGCTATATCACGCTGCCGTCGATCCTGCCTACGATCATCACCATGTTTCTCCTGGGCTGCGGCAACATCATGCGCATTGCGCCGGACAAGGCGCTGCTGCTGTATAACCCGATGACTTACGAGGTGGCCGACATCTTCGGTACGTATGTATACCGCGTCGGCTTGCTGAAGAAGAACTATTCATACGGCGCGGCGGTAGGGCTGTTTGAATCCGTCGTGGCGGCCGGCGTGTTGCTGATGGCCAACGCGCTCAGCAGACGGGCGACCGGAGAAAGTTTGTGGTAAGGGAGATGGGCGCGTGAAGGCTTCTACAGGCGCGAGAGACAAATTTGGATTCTTGGACGTATGGGTGCATTTGCTTCTTTTGATCCTGACGATAACGGTTCTCTATCCGTTGCTGCACATCGTCGCGGTCTCCTTCAGCGACAGCTACGAGGTGATGGCCAACCACGTGCTGGTGCTTCCGCGGGGATTTAACCTCAATGCCTATGCATACCTTCTCAACGACAACAAGGTAATGAACGCCTTTGGCAACAGCGTCGTCTATACGGCCCTGGGCACGGCGATCAACTTGTTCATGACCACGCTCATGGCGTATCCGCTTTCTAAGCCACGCCTCATCGGTCGTAATATCTTTTTAAAGCTGGTCGTGTTTACCATGTTTTTCTCGGGCGGCACGATCCCGACGTTTCTGCTGGTCAAAGACCTCGGCATGCTGGATTCGGTATGGTCGCTGGTCTTGCCCAACGCCATTTGGACGATGGAGATGCTGATCATGGTCAGCTTCTTTCGCTCGCTGCCCCCGAGCCTCTTTGAGTCGGCTTACCTGGACGGTGCGAGCGAATACCGCATTTTTTTACAGATCGCCGTGCCGCTTTCCAAAGCCTCGATCGCCTCGATCGCGATGTTCTACTTCATGGGCCACTGGAACAGCTATTTTGTGCCGATGCTCTATCTCAATACGTCGTCTAAGTTCCCGCTGCAATTGGTGCTGCGGGCCATGCTGCTGGAGAATTCGGAGAGCATCTCTACGCAGATGGCCGTAAAGGCCAATGCGATAACGCCTACATCGGTGAAAAACGCCGTGATCTTTGTGACGATGGTTCCGGTCATGCTGGTCTACCCCTTCGTGCAAAAGTATTTTGTCAAAGGCGTGATGATCGGATCGCTCAAGGGGTAAAGCGCGGCGAACAGGTTTGGAGGAAATATCATGTGGAATGAGGAGCAGTTGGACGAGGCGCTGTCGCGGCCGGACGCGGCCTTGATCGAAGAACTGAGCGCGCTCGACGGGGATATCATGATCTTGGGGGCGGGCGGCAAGGTGGGCCCCACCCTCTCGGTTATGGCCAAGCGGGCCGCCGAGAGCGCGGAGAAGCGGCGTAAAGTCTATGCGGTATCGCGCTTTACCGACCCTATTGTGGTAGAGCTCTTAAAGCGCGAGGGGATAGACATTATCACGGCCGATCTGACGCAGGCCGCGCAGGTGGCGGCGCTGCCGCGCGCGGAGAACATCGTATTCATGGCGGGTAGAAAGTTCGGCACCCTGGACAACGCGAGCGAGACCTGGGCGATGAATGTGGCGGTGCCCGCGCTGGTTACGCGGCATTTCGGGGCCGCCAGATACGTTGTGTTTTCCACCGGCAACGTGTATCCCTTTTCGACGCTCAAAAAAGGCGGGTGCGACGAGCGGACCCCTCCGGCCCCCGTCGGCGAATACGCCATGAGCTCCCTTGGCCGGGAGCGTATTTTCGAATATGCTGCGGCGCACTATGGCGCGCGTGTGCTCATTTACCGGCTGAATTATGCGGTCGACCTGCGCTACGGCGTGCTGTTCGATCTGGGCCAACGCATACTGGCCGGGGAACCGATCTGCGTGGAGGTGCCGGCCTTTAACTGCGTCTGGCAGCGCTATGCAAACCTGGTGGCGCTGCGTGCTTTCAAGCTGGCGGACCAGGGCGTCGCCTATCTCAATGTGACGGGGCCGGAGACGGTGTATGTTCGCGCGGCGGCAACGGCGCTCGCCGAAGCCATGGGCAAAGCGGTCTCCTTTACGGGGGACGAGGGGAACACGGCCTTGCTCAGCGACGCGCAAAAGTGCGTGGCTCTGTTTGGCTATCCGGATGTGGGCATTTCCGAAATGATTCAAATGCAGGCGAGGTGGCTGCTTGGCGGCGGGCGCAGGCTGGGAAAGCCCACCCATTTTGAAGAGCAGAGGGGGAACTTCTAATGCGGAAACAGGCCAAGGCGCTTCTATTGCAGGGGGCCTTCATACCGGCTATCCCGCTGGTTCTCGACGGGGCGCGGCGGTTTGACGAAGGCGGGCAGAGGCGGCTGATCCGCTACTATCTGGAGAGCGGCGCAGACGGCATCGCCGTGGGCGTACATACGACGCAGTTCGCCATCCGCGACCCTGGCGTCGGGCTGTTTGAACGCGTGCTACAGGCCGCCGCGGAGGAATTGGAGATCTGGCGCAAACGCACCGGGAAAACGGCGATCGCTATCGCAGGGGCTTGCGGCCCCGCTGCGCAGGCCGAGCGAGAGGCCGCGCTGGCCGCCCACCTCGGGTATGACGCCGTTTTGCTCAGCCCCGGCGGGCTCGACGGTCTCAGCGAGGAGGCCCTGCTCGAGCGCACGAGGCGGGCGGCCGGGCAAGCGGACGTCATCGGCTTTTACATGCAGCCCGCGGTAGGGGGCAGGGCGCTTAGCTACGATTACTGGAGAGCGATGTGCGAGATACAGGGCGTGGTTGCCGTAAAATGCGCGGCGTTCAACCGCTACCTGACCGCTGACGTGGCCAGGGCCATCGCCTTTTCCGGCAGGGATATCGCGCTCTATACGGGCAACGACGACAACATCGTCGTAGATTTGCTGACGGAATACCGCTTCAACGACCGCGGGCGGGTTCGCGCCGTTCGGACGGCAGGCGGTCTGCTGGGACACTGGGCATTTTGGACGCATACGTCGGCAGCGCGGTTTCACCGATTAAAAGAGCTGGATCCCAGGGCGCCGGTCGCTCCGGCGTGGATGACGTTCGCGGCGCAGACCACGGACGCAAACGGCGCCGTGTTCGACGCAACGCACCATTTTCAAGGCTGCATCGCGGGGATTCACGAGGTGCTGCGCAGGCAAGGGCTGCTCAAGGGCATCTGGTGCCTGGACCCGAGGGAGACCCTATCGCCCGGACAAGCCGCCGAGATCGACCGGGTTTACGCCATGTATCCAGAGCTCAACGACGACGCCTTTGTGGCTGAATTCCTGCAAAAGGAGGAAGGATGAAGTGGCGCGCTATGTGAAGGTCAGCGCCATATCGCCTGCCTGGTGGCAAAGCGATGACGCTGTAACCTGCGAAGAGCAGGTACAGGCAATGATGCGACGTTGGGAAAAGGCCATCGCGCCGGTACTGCCGGACCGGCCGGACATCATCGTCCTGCCCGAGGCCTGCGACCGCTTTGCGGACAGGACGCCGGAGCAGAACCGGGCGTACTACGATGTGCGGGGCGAGCGCATACGCGATTTCTTTGCGCAGATGGCGCGAAAAAACGGCTGCTACATCGCATACTCGGCCATTCGCAGAGCCGAGGACGGCTTCTTTCGCAATTCTACGCAGATCATCGGACGGGACGGACGCGTCGCGGGCATCTACGATAAAAACCATCTGGTGGTCACCGAAGGGGCGCTTGACGGCCCTATCCCGATGATGTGTGGGAAGGACGCCCCCGTCTTTGCGATCGACATCGGGCGGGTCGCCTGTGCGATCTGCTTTGACCTCAACTTCGACGAGCTCCGCCGGCGGTATGGGAAGGCCAAGCCTGAATTGCTGCTCTTTTCCTCCAACTATCACGGCGGATTCATGCAGCAGGCCTGGGCTTATGACTGCCGCAGCTATTTGATCGGCGCTGTGCGCAATCAGGATTGCCGCGTCGTATCGCCGGTGGGGGAGGTGATCGCCAGCAGCACCAATTATTTTCCTTACCTGACGGCGAACGTCAATTTGGACTACGCCGTATGCCATCTGGACTTTAACTGGGATAAATTCATCGCGGCGAAGAAGAAGTACGGGCCCCGCATCGGCTTTCACGACCCGGGCAATATCGGCGCGGCGCTGCTCACCAGCGAATGCGATGAGTTTACGGTAGGGGACATAGTGCGGGAGTTTGACATCGAGCTGCTTGACGATTACTTTGAACGATCCAGGAGGTCTCAAGATGGAAGACGGGAGGATTAAAGAGAAGACGGCCGTCTTTTTGGGCGATAGCATCACCGACTGCGGGCGGACGTATCCGCAGGTGAGCGAGTTCGGCCGGGGCTATGCCGCGCTGTGCATCGGGGCGCTGCGCGAGGCTTTTCCCACGGCGCGCCTATATAACCGGGGCGTGGCAGGTGAATGTATCACAGACATCCACCGTCGATGGGACAGGGATTGTCTGTCCATGCGGCCCGATCTGGTGACGTTTTTGGCAGGCGTCAACGACGTAGATTACGCCTATCGCCGTGAAGGGTATGGATGGGCCCCGCAAAGGCTGATGAGACAGCTGGAGGAGATGTTTTCCGCCGTAAAGCGCACGGGAGCGGAGCTGGTGATCCTGGAGCCGTTCGCTTTCCATGGGGCGCTCTATCAAGATGCCTATGCGCCTCGGCTCTGCAGGCTACGGGAAATTACGCGCTCGCTTGCCGCTCGGTATGCGGACGCCTATGTGCGGCCGGCTATCGACGCCGCTCGCACCTTGGACGGCGTCCATCCGACCGAGGAAGGGCATAAAATCCTGTTTGAGGCATGGAGACAAGCGGCGCAGGGGCTTCGATTTTTTGAGACTTGACTCAAAGGCGGGACGAGGAGGGGGCAACGTGGTACGAATCGGACTCATCGGGACGGAGAGCTCTCACGCGAGGGCGTTTGCCGAAATCATCGGTCGTTCGCCGCGCCGGGCGACGGTAACGGCCGTGCTGGAAGAGGGCGATGGGGCGGGGGAGCAGCTGGCGGAGCAATACGGGATCCCGCACGTATTGCGCGAGTTGGAAGAGATGCCGCAGACTGTAGACGCCGTGATGATCCTCTATCGGGACGGCGCGCGGCATGAGCCCGCCGCGAGACAGATGCTGGAAGCGGGCGTCTCCGTTTGGCTCGACAAGCCCTTTACGCCGCAGGTAGCACAGGCGAAAGCGTTATACCGGCTGGCACGCCAGCAGAGGCTGACGCTGGACGGAGGATCGACGGTTCGCTTCAGCCCCGATGTACAGGCTTTTGCCAAGCAAGTCCGGCGGCGGCGGGAACTGCTGGGCGGGAGCTTTAACTATATGGGGATGGCGGACAGCCCGCACAGCGGGCTCTTTTTCTACGGGCCGCATGCGATGACGCTGCTGGCGGAAATGTTCGGCCCGCGCGTACGCTCCATGCTCGCGCTGCGCGAGGCGCATAGCTTGATCGCGCTGGCGCGATATGAAAGATATCTCGTATGCGTACACATGGAGGACTGCGGGCAGTCACAGGCGACGCTCTATACGCCGGAGGGTATCGTGCAATCTCCGCTCGGGTTTGAGGATATCTATGCTCGCGCCCTTCAGCACTTTTTGGACCTCCTGAACGCAGGAGGCCTCGCCCCGCTTGAAAAGCTGCTGGCGCCCGTGGCGCTGCTGGACGCCCTGCAGAGATCGCTTTTGTCAGGGCGGGAGGAGCCGGTAGACAGCTGGGATTGAAGGGACGAAAGGCGCGCACCCACTTGGGTTTGTCAATTGCCCTTTGGTTGAAAGCAGGGGAGGGTTATGGCTGGGGAGTTTGAAGCCGCTTATAAAACGGGCTTTGAAAGCGTGGGGAAATTTGGTATAATGATGGAAATACGAGCAAAGAGGAATGAATATGCAAGGAAGAAGACCGCGAAATGCGGAGCAGTCACGGCAGGATATTTTAAAAGCCGCCGAGGAGCAATTTGGCGAAAAAGGGTTCTATGGCGCTAGAATTGACGCCATCGCGAAGCAGTCCGGGCTAAATAAGAATATGCTATACATCTACTTTGGCAGCAAGGAAGAGTTGTATCGCAACGTTCTGCTCAGCATGTACCGCCGCATGGAGGAAGTCGAGCGCCGCCTCATTGAAAAGGAGCTGGCGGGCAGCGACCTGATCGCCGCGCTGATCAGCGCTTATTTTGATTTTTTAAATGAAAATGCGTCGTTCGTGAACATCCTGATGAGTGAAAACCTGATGCAGGCCCAGTTTCTCAAGCAAATTCCAAGCGAGTACGTCGCCCGCAGGACGCTGGACGAAATCGCGGCCAAAATCCGTTCGAGCTGCGAAAGCGGGGCGTTTCGCTCGGATATCGACGAAAAGCAGACGGTTCTCACGCTGATCACGATCTGCTTCAGCAATTTTTCGAACCGTTATACGCTATCGAAGCTGATGGGCTACGACATCCACGACGACGCCATATTGGAAAAACGCAAGCAGCAAACCATCGATATCATGTTGTCCTATTTGACGAACAAGACAAGGATACGTTAAAACTCGCTCGTCCGCTTCTGATTTTGCGCACAATGTCATAAACTGCGTATCGGAGATGTCATGTTTGCTACATGGCTTCGGTAGCCGGTTGATGTACAATAGGGCCAAGCAACGGACATCGTCCAAACCGGGCAAAGTCCGGCCGCGAAAGCGGCAAATCGGAAGTAGGAGGACACATCGATGAAAAAGACACTGGCGATCCTGATGGCCCTTATTCTCTCGCTCACGGCCGCGTTAGCCCTGGCGGAGACGAAGGTCGAATTCTTCCAGCAGAAGATGGAGGAAGGCCCCCAACGCGCATACGCGGAGGTCATCGAAAAGTTCCACACGGAGTATCCCGACATCGTCATCGACCTGAACACCATCCCCGACGCGGGCACGGTGCTGATGCAGCGCATCTCGACGGGCGACATCCCGCCGATCTTCTCCGACTACCCGACGCAGACGCAGTTCAAGCAGAAGGTCGCCAACGGCTACATCGAGTGCTTGGAGGGGCAGGAGTTCATCTCCCGCGTGAACCCGGGCATGCTGGCGCTGGGCGCGAACACGGACGGCAAGACCTACGCGCTGCCGCTGAGCCAAAACTACATGGCGATCTTCTACAACGGCGACATCTTCGAGCAGAACGGCATCACCGAGCTGCCCACGACCTGGGATGAGCTGATGGCCGTGTGCGATAAGCTTGTGGCGGCGGGCATCACGCCCTTCGCCTTCGGCGACAAGGATCCCGGCCGCGTCGGCCACTGCTTCCAGGCGCTGTCGCAGGCGACCTACCCGGGCATCGTCGATTACATCGTGCAGGTCGTGAACGGCGAGGCGAAGGTCGCCGACAACGCGGAGCCCTTCCGCAAGGTCGGCGAGCGCATGGTTAAGCTGCGCGAATACGCGCTGCCGGACCCGCTGGGCACTTCCGATACCGCGATGTGGGAAAACTTTGCGAACGGCAAATCCGCGATGTGCATCACCGGCTCCTATGCGCGCGGCACGATGCTCATCGCCAACCCGGACCTCAACCTGTGCGCGTTCCCGATCCCGGGCGACGTGTACGACGAGAGCCCGCTGCTGACCGGCATCGACGCGGCGCTGTGCATCAGCGCCGAGGCGACCGACGAGCAAAAGGACGTCGGCCTCAAGTTCTTGGAGTTCATCTCGCGCCCGGAGAACGCGCAGCTGTGGTCCGACATCGACGGCGCGCCCTCCTGCCTGCTGGGCACCACCTACTCCGACCCGCGCGTCGCGCCCGTCATCGAGAAGGCGGCGACCGGCGTGGTGTGCGACTGGTTCGGCTCGAAGGTCATCACGCAGGTGACCACCGAGATCTATCAGGTCGTGCAGGGCCTGCTGCTTGACGGCGACCTGGACGCCTACATCGAGGGGCTGGACGAGGCGATCGAAGCGGCGGTCATGTAAACAACTGCTTTCAGTCAGACGGGGGCGGCATGGGTAGGCCTGTGCCGCCCCTTTCCCAAGGGGAACCACATCGATAAGGGGTGAAAGCAGATGCAACGAAGCAGGATCAACTCCGACAGATTCTCCTTTTTCATGATCACGGCGCCGGCGCTCATCCTCTATTCGTTCTTTTACATTTACAGCGTGATCATGGGCTTCTTTTACAGCATGACGAACTGGGACGGACTGGCGCGCTCGTACGATTTTGTGGGGCTGGCCAACTACCTGCGCGTGCTGGGCAACAAGCGGTTTTACGACTCCACATTCATCACCATTCGCTATGCGCTCGTGATGGTCGTAGGCACGATCGTGCTGGGCGTGCTGCTGGCGGTGGCGCTCAACTCGGTCAAGCGCTGTAAAACCTTCTTTAAATCGGTTTACTTCTTCCCGGCGATGATCAGCTCCGTCGCGGTCGCGCTGATCTGGGATCAGGTCTTCTACCGCGCGCTGCCCTCGGTCATGAACCTGCTGGGCATGGGCGAAGGGTTCAAATCGCCGCTGGGCGACAGGACGTGGGCCCTTTACGCGGTGCTCTTCGTCAACCTATGGCAGTCGCTGGCCATGCCGACGGTTATCTTCCTGGCGGGCATGCAATCCATACCGGACGAGCTGTACGAATCCGCCGTCATCGACGGCGCGTCGATGTTCGAGCAATTCCGCTTTATCACGCTGCCCCACCTGGTGCCGACCATCACAGTCAACGCCATTTTGGCGCTAAAATCCGGCATTACCGCGTTCGATTACGCGTTTGCGCTTACCAAGGGCGGCCCGGCGCGCTCGACGATGCTCATCGGCATCAAGATCTATCAGGATGCGTTCGGCGATACGCCCAACTTCTGCATTGCCAATACGGAGGCGGTGCTGCTCTTCCTCGTCATCGCAGCCCTTTCAGCGGTGCAGCTCGTCGTCTCATCCAGAAGCGGGGTGAATAAGGCATGACACAGGCGGTCAAACAGGCAAGGCGGCCCGGCACGGGCATGGTGCACAATCGAGGGGAAACGTTCGTCTGGCACAGCCTGCGCAACGTCGTGCTGCTCGCCGGCATCGTGCTGATCCTCTTTCCGATGTACCTGGTGGTCATCAACTCGTTCAAGACGCTCGAGGAGGCGGGACAGAACTTCTTCGCCCTGCCGAGTACGTTTACGCTGAACAACGTACGCGAGCTGCTCGGCAGCCAAAACTACTTTCTCTACGTGTTCAACAGCCTCTTCGTGTCCGTCGTCTCCATGGCGGTGGTGGCCGTGTTCGTGCCCCTGGTCAGCTACGCGCTCGCGCGCAATCTGAACCGAGGGTACTACAAATTCCTGTACACGTACATCCTGCTGGGGCTATTCATCCCCTCTCAGGTGGTGCTGCTGCCGATCGTCAAGCAGATGAGCGCGCTGAACATGATGAACCAATGGGGACTGATCCTGCTGTACATCACGTTCAGCCTGACGCGCGGCGTATTCCTGTTCGTCAACTACATCCGCGCGTTGCCCATCGAGATCGAGGAGGCCGCCCAGATCGACGGGTGCAGCGTGATGCAGACGTACTTCCGCATCGTGGTTCACCTCATCAAACCGATGATTTCGACGCTGGTGATCATGGACATCCTCTGGTATTGGAACGACTTTATGCTGCCGCTGTTTATCCTCAACAAGTCCAGGGAGCTATGGACGCTGCCGCTGTTCCAATACAACTTCAAGACGGAGTATTCTTTTAATTACACGATGGCGTTTACGGCATATCTGCTTGCGCTCATCCCCGTGCTCGTTGTATACTGTGCGTGTCAGAAGCACATCATCAACGGGCTGACCGCGGGGGCGGTAAAGAGCTGAAGCTCTGTGGCGGGGGAAGGGTCCCCCG
>JAEYAR010000031.1 GCA_023404715.1 Bacillota bacterium
ATGACGAAAGCGATGCCCATCGCCATGATCGTGTAAACGACGCTGCCGTTAAAGCACAGCATGACGTTGCGCCCGGATAAAAAGGCCGGGTTGACGACGCCTACGCCCAGAAACAGCGCGAGGATGAAGACGATCGAGGTGAGCTCGCGGGATTTTAAGAATTTTTTAAGCACCCCTCTCCCCTCCTTCGCACACGCCAAAGGCGGCGGCCATCAGACTGTCCTGATTGATCTCGCTCTTTTCAAAGCAGCGATTGATTCGCCCGCAATACATCGTCACCGCGCGGTCCGAGAGCTCCACGATCTCTTCCATGTCGGAGGAGATGAGCAGGATCGCTAGCCCTTGCTCACGCAGCTGTTGAATGATGGCGTACACGTCGCCGCGCGCCGCGGCGTCGATGCCGCGGGTGGGCTCATCCAGAATCAATAGCTTGGGGTGGGTGGAGAGGGAGCGGGCGATGACGACCTTCTGCTGGTTCCCGCCCGACAGCGAGCCCATGAGCTGGTCGCACCCCGTCACCTTTGTGCGGAAGGATTGCACGTATTCATTCGTCAGCTTGCGTTCACGCCCAAAGTTCATGAGCACGCGCCCCATCTGCGACAGGCTGGACGCAGACGTATTGGCCGCCACGTCGCTGATGCGAAAAATGCCGTGCAAAAAGCGGTCCTCCGCCACGTAGCCCAAGCCCTTGCGCATCACCTGCCGGGTCTTCATGCCGGTGATGTTCTCACCGTTGAGGATCACTTCCCCGTCCTTTACGACGTCCTTGCCGAAAATCGTGGTCGCGATTTCCGTTCGGCCCGCGCCTACTACGCCTGCAAGCCCCAGGATTTCGCCGGGATACACCTCGAAGCTGACGTCGTCAAAACCGTATCCCGATAGACGGCGCACCTGCAATACGGGTTTCAGCCTGGTGTAATCGATCTCATGTCGCGTACCGTTTCTTTCACGTTCCTTCGTATCCGGCGGGAGCAGGCCCTTCACCAGCATCTCGCGGTTAAAATCCTTTACCGGTCCGCAGAGCGTTATGACGCCGTCGCGCATGATCGCCACGTGCGTTGCGATCTCAAACACCTCCGTCAGCCGGTGCGTGATATAAATAATGCTGATGTTTTTCTTTTTTAGCTCGTCAATCGTCTTGAAGAGCGATTCAACCTCGTTAAACGTAAGCGAACTCGTCGGTTCGTCTAAGATGAGAATGCTCGCGTCGCGCATCAGGCCGCGCAAAATCTCTACCAACTGTTGCTCGGCGATGGAAAGGCTGTCCGCCTTGCGCGCGAGATCGATCTTCCAACCGAGCTGCCCCAGCAGCGCGTTCAGCCGCCCGCGCAGAGCGCTCTTCTTTTGGTCAAATCCGATGGTCACGTTCTCCTCGACGGACATATTGGGAAACAGCATGGGCTCTTGCGGCACCAAATAGATCCCCTGCGCCAGCGAGGCCGAGGGCTTGCCCAACCTGACCTGCTTGCCGGCGACATAGATTTCCCCCTCGTCTTGCTGATAGATTCCCATGATGATCTTCATGAGCGTCGACTTTCCCGCGCCGTTTCCGCCGATGAGCGCCAGCACCTCGCCTGCGCGCACGCTCAAATCAATCCCCTTGAGAACGACGTTTTGCCCAAAGGCCTTGCGAATACCCCGAACGCTGATCATCGTTTCTTCTCTGCCGTGCGTCCGTTCATTCCCCACCGTTAGCCCACCTGCCCATCAACAACAAATGTTTAATCAAAAAACATTTACATCCTTTTTTATGATACGATATTCAAGCACAGATGTCAACTATTTATCGGTTTTTTTTACACTACTCTTTTTGTTCGGGATTTATCGCCGCATTTTATGAAAGGAATTGACAGTCTTTCGCACAAATGCTATACTCTAGGGGTAATACTTTTGTTCGGCCAAACGATAATTGTTTCTATCGTCGTCGCCGGTTTAAAGGCAGGTTGCGAGCAATGAACTATGAAGAATCGCTGATGGTCAAGGCAGCGTGGTACTATTTTTTTGAAAACATGACCCAGCAGACAATCGCCGATCTGATGGGCATCAGCCGAATGCGCGTCATCAAGCTGCTCGATAGGGCGCGCCAGTGCGGCATCATACAGTTTCGCCTTCGTTCGGACGGTATCGGCCGCATGGAGTTAGAGCGCGCGCTGATCGACCGTTACCGTTTAAAGGACGTCTTTGTGATTCCCTCCGCGCCTGATGCGGCGGAGCTAAACGAAAGCATCGCGAACGCTGCCGCCATGTACATCGCGGACAGATTGCAGGGCAACGCCTGTATCAACATGGGCTACGGCGACACGCCGGGGCGCGTGCTCAACCACCTTGCGATGATGGCCGAAACGCCCGTTACCTGCGTATCGCTCACGGGCGGCGTCAGCTACTACCTGCCCAACACGCGTTCCAACGTATTCAACGCCAAGCTTTATCTGATGCCGGCCCCTCTGCTCGCCAGCTCGAAGGAGATGGCGGACGCCATCCGGCAGGAATCGTCCATCGCTGAAATCACGCGCATGATCGGCCTCTCCCAGCTAACCGTCGTGGGCATTGGATCAACGCATCCAAGCGCGACCGTCCTGCGCTCGGGTATCCTAAGCCAAAACGACATGCTGTACCTGACGATGAACGGCGCGGTCGGCGACGTGCTCAGCCATTTTATCGACGTGGACGGCCGTCTGGTCGAAACGCATCTGGAGGAACGGCTGATCTCTACCCCGCTCAAGACATTGCGCGAATTGCGCAATGTCATCGGGGTGGCGGCCGGGCCGCACAAGGTCGAGGCGATCCGCGCTGTGCTGCGCGGCGGATATCTCGACGTGCTCATTACGGACGAGCAAACCGCGTCTCATCTGATTAGCGAAGGGCCCCCCAGCGCTTCGCTTTAAGAATCAACCAAGCGAAAGGAATGAGCGTTCTATGTCAAAGCGTTACCTGATGGCAGTGGATGCGGGCACAGGCAGCGTCCGCGCCGTGCTGTTCGACACCTCGGGCGTTCAAATCGGTTGTGTCGCGCAGGAGTGGGCGCACCGGGAAGATCCCAGATTCCCCGGCAGCATGGATTTTGATTGGTCGCATAACTGGGATCTCGCTCGCGCCTGTATTCGCGGCGTCATCGAAAAGTCGGGCGTCGTCCCCGAATCGATCGCCGCCGTGAGCACGACCTGTATGCGTGAAGGCATCGTCCTTTACGACGCCGACGGGCGAGAAATATGGGCTTGCGCGAACGTCGACGCGCGTAGCGACGACGAGGTGGCCGCGCTTGTGCGCAGCGACCCGCAGCTTGAAAAGGAGATTTACAGCGAATCCGGCCAGACGTACGCCCTGGGTGCGCTCCCGCGCCTTCTTTGGGTCAAGAACAAGATGCCTGACGTTTATGCGCGGGTCGCCTGGGTCACGATGTTCAACGACTGGCTGATTTATAAGCTTTCGGGCGTCCTGTCCACAGAGCCCTCCAACGGCTGCACGACGGGCATTTTTAACCTGCAAAGGCGCGAGTGGGACGCCCAGATCGCCGGACGCGTCGGCCTGAAGACCGACATCTTCCCCCCCGTGCGCGAATGCGGCGCCGTCGTAGCTCAGGTGAGCGAGGCGGGCGCCGCGCAGACGGGTCTGGCGGCCGGCACTCCCGTCGTCGCCGGCGGCGGCGACGCGCAGCTTGGGTGCGTCGGCGTCGGCGTCGTAGATGCCGGCCAGGCGGCCGTCTTCGGCGGAAGCTTCTGGCAATACGAGTGCAACACCGCCAGCGGCAGGACTGATCCGCAATGCCGCGTCCGCGTCAATTGCCATGCCGTTCCAGGCGTCTGGCAGTATGAAGCGCTGGCCTTCAAGCCCGGGCTCGTCATGCGCTGGTACCGCGACGCGTTTTGCGCGCCGGAGCGCGAAATCGCGAAGAATGCCGGGCTCGACACGTATGACGTCATGAACGAACAGGCCGCCAAAATACCGGCCGGTTGTTATGGCATGATGTGCGCGTTCTCAGACGTCATGAACTACATCTCCTGGCGTCACGCCGCGCCGACCTTTACCAACTTCGATTTCGATGCGGAGCGTTTCAACCGCTATACCTTTTACCGCGCGATTATGGAAAACACCGCGATGGTCACGCGCGGCCACATGGAACTGGTGCGCGAAGCCGCCGGCTCCATCCCCGACGAGGTCGTCTTTGCGGGCGGCGCAGCCAAGAGCGCGCTTTGGTGCCAAATCTTGTCCGATGCGCTGGGTCTTCCTGTGAAGGTGCCCGTCGTCAAGGAGGCCACCGCGCTAGGCGCGGCGATCCTGGCAGGCTATGGCGTGGGGATTTACGGCGATATCTCCGAGGCCGCGCGAGGCCTCGTAAAGTGGGATCGCGTGTTTACGCCCACGCCGGAAAATCACGCCGTTTACATGGAAATGTATGGGGCCTGGCGCAAGATGTACGCTGCGCAGTTGAAATTGGCGGACGAGCGCGTGACACGCTTTATGTGGGCAGCGCCGGGCGTCTGACGAACAGAAGGGAGAAAAATCGAATGTTTATTATCGACGAACGCGATCGCGCATACCGCTTTGGCGACAGCGGACCCAAATACCTGATGAAGGGGCCACGCAGCAATTTTGCGCTGGTGCAATTTCAGGCCGGCGAAGACTTTAAAGCGCATTACCACAACGTAATGGAGGAGAATTTCTTCATTCTGGAGGGCGAAGTGGATATCGTGGTAGACGGCGTCGTCCATCACCTCACGCCCGGACAGCTTATCCACATCGACCCGGGCGAAATCCATTACGTCAAAAACAACACGGACGCGCCCATGAAGATGATTTCGACGCTGGCCCCTTATACGGATCCCGACAAGATTGAGATCGACGATTATAGCTACTGAAAATGCGCAGCCGGCCGCCGGGCAAAACGAGAGGACGCAGGCTTCACGCCGGTATAGACGGGGATTTGCGCGGCAGGCCAAAAAAATGAAGGAAGGCGCCTCATCCGAAACGCCTATTACCCAAGATGCCCTCACAGGCTATTCCATTTCCACGAGGAACCGGGCCGTGATGTCTTCTTCGTACCACATCGGAAAGTTCGTACCCCACAGGTTATTGTACAGGGCCGCATAAACACGGCCACAGTCCTTAGGCCCGTCAAAGTCGAGCAGGCTCGGTGCGCCGAGCGCGACGAGCGGGGTATCGAGCGGCGTGATACAAACCGCGCCCGCGGCGTGTATAAAGCGTAGTGCCTGCACGCCGTGCACGCGGGCGTTGCCCCGCCGCACGCAGGAGGCCGGATCGACCCACGAGCCGACCTTCAAGAGCGATATTCGCACCGCTCCGGGCAGCGCCAAGGGCAGAAAAATCGCCTCCGGCTTTCGGTTGGCCGCCTTGCCCATGAGCTTCACACAAAACAGCAGCGCGCCAGCCTCGGTCTGCCGCACCGTGAGCATACAGCGCGCCGGGCAACCCGCGAGCGTCACCGCCGCTTCGGGATAAACGCCCTGCCAGCGCCAAGCGCCGTGCTGAACGTTCGGACCGCCCTCCATCGCGGGCAGATGTTCGACGCTCTCGCGCGGCGCATCGCTGTACTCCAGACCGGGCTTGTAATTGTCCGGTATCGCCCAATCTTTTTGCGTCTCCACGCCCTCGAGATATTCGCCGAGCAGTCTCTCATACGCCGCGAGCCCTGTCTCCTGATAGATCGGCAGCCCGATCTCGAGCGCATGGCCGCCGGGCAGCGGAAGGCATATGCGTTCCGCTCGCGCCTTGATTCCCGCAGGCGCGGAGGCCTTCTGCGAGGCAGGGGTGTCCGTCCAAGGCGCCTGCGCCGCCTTGCGTGCTTGCGCGCGCAGCGCAGCGGGCAGCGCCTCGACCGCGCGGGCGATGTACGCGCGCTGTTCGGCATGCGACGCCTCAAAGTAGGCGTAGCTGCGCTCAGGCCACTCGATTCCCTCGGGGCGCTGGCGCTCAAATTCGCACCGCGCAAAGCGAAAAGCCGTCTCATAGCCCGGCACGTCGCCATACGCGTCCGACAGCCAGTTCCGCCTGCGCGCGCGCAAGAAATCGGCGCAGTTCCAATTCCGATAATCCGTCAGGTACTTTTTCGCATCCAGCCCCCACGTGTGCTCGCACACGAGCAGCAGCGCCTCTAGAAAAGCCGTTCTCGCCGAGCGGCCGTCCGCCAGCGGCGCGCAGCTTTGCCAGGCGTCCTGCGCGTCAAAGCGCGCGTTTAGGCGCAGCAACGCCCGAAGGGAGGCCGTCTTCGCGGGGTCTGTGCCCACCCCGTGAATCCACGTGTCGCCGATTTCCCCCTTCACGACGGGCAGGGCGCCTTGGCAATCAAGGCCTTGCGCAAAAGCATCCAGCGTCGAAGCAACGACCTCTGCCCCCGGGAATTGCGTACGCAGGCTTGCAAAGGCAGCCTCGATCTCCGGACGGCCCGGCGGGCTGGTATTGTCCCCTGCGTGCAGAAAAATGAGCGCCTCGTCATGGCCTTCGATTTTCGTCAGCCCGCCGTAGCCGCGCGCATAGTTGACGAGAATACGCTCGCCCGTCGGAGCTTCCCACCAAAACACAGGCGGCACCCTGGCGCCGCAGGCCACGTCGTTGATTCCGATGTGCAAGAAGCGGACGCCGGCCGCCGCCAGGGGTGGCACGATGGAAATCGTGTGCCCCGGCACGTCCGACATCTTGGCGGCGATCGTGCGGCGGCCAAAGCGCGCGTCCAACCTCGCCGCGATGCCCAGAGCAGCTTGAAACAGCGCTGCGTCGCACAGCTCGCTGTGCAGCGTAAAGGGTAGCGCGTGGTAGGCGATGTAGCCTTTGCGGACAGCCTCTTCGAGCCGCTCTCGCTGCGCCGCGCCATACGTGCGCAACGCGTGGTCGATCAGATAGGCCCCCACCGTCCACACGAAAAGAGGCGGCTTGCCCGGCTCGTCGACCTGCTCTGCCAGCGCGATCGCCTGCGGAATGTACGTCCGAAGGTAATGACCTATCGCGTGCTCGGCCGTGTCGGTAAAGCCGATGTCCAAATGAGACTTGAACACAACGTGCACTCTTCGGATCGGCAAGGGATCCCCTCCTTTGGCCGTGCTTACATCAGGTAGATCGGGTTCGTCACCGTGACGGGTACGCGATTCGCCGAAAGCGTTCGCCAGACCTCGGCGCGCACGAAGAGGCTGCCGCATGTCTTGTATTCCATCTCGTAGCGATATGCGCCGCCCGGCACTCCGGACCAAGCGACGCCTGTCTGATCGACGATGCGGATCTCGTCTCCTGCCTCCAGCCGCTCAAAACTGAGCCGCAGCGGCGCATTCGGCTTCGTGCATACATCGCCCATGCGCGCCTCGCCCATCTGCAGCTCGACGCGGGGAGCGTCCGGGCTCATGCCGATGAACGCATGCCCTTGCCGCATAGCCTCCAGGATGTCGCTGCCGGAACGGGACCGGCTGTACAGGAACGTCGCCGGGGTTCCCAGCTTGCGCAAGAGCACATCGTGGTGACAATCGCTGCCGCCCACGGCCGGCCACCGCCTGCCCGCGCACAGCTGCGCGTGCCACATCGCCATGTTGTCCGCGTTGCGCTGCGTGTAGGGACCATTCCATATCTCCACCAGGTCGCAAGGCACATCGGAGTCAAACCCAAGCCGCCAGCCGCACGCCTCCTCCACCGGGTGATTGATGCCGATCAGCGCGCCGCTTTGCTTCGCCTCTCGCATGCGCTCCAGAATCTCCGCACGGCCGTTGGCTACATACGTACGCACCGGCCGCTCCACGCCGTACAGGTTGCAGTGCCCGTCGTAGTAGGTCAGCTCCATCCCCGGCAGCACCGTCAGGTCCGGGTACGATCGGATATGCGGATAGGCGGACATGCTGTTATGATCTGTGATGAACAGGTAATCCAGCCGATCCTGCCGCGCCCGGGCGATGAGCTCTTCGACCGTATACCAGCCGTCCGAATGCACCGTGTGCGCGTGGGTATCGCCCGTGAGCAGCACCGTCTCTTTCATCTGCTGCGTCACGGTAAGCTTCACGTCGCAGCCGCCCTCCATGATCTTGTAAGCGCCCAGCACGACGTACCAGATGCCCGGCTTGATGCGCACGGGCCGGTATCCAGCAGAGGCGTAGTTTTCATGTATGACGATCTCCCCGTGCGCCGAGCCGGATGCGCCGACCTCCTCGTGCGCCGGGTCCTCCAGCGCGAGATCGACGATGTTGTCTTCGCTGCGGACGAGACGTCCCTTTTCGCATTCCGACTCCGAGTAGCGCGCAAAATCATAGGCGATCGTCAGACGCTCTATGTCCGCCTCAACCGCAAAGGGTACGCGCAGCAAAAGCCTCTCTTGCCGCTTTTCGATATGGTATATCCAAGTTTTGACCGTCTCCAATCCCGTCCCTTCTTTCCGTCATCCTTTTGAGGCGCCGATGGTCAGCCCGCCGATCAGGAAGCGCTGAGCAAACGTATAGAGCACGATCAGCGGTAGGATGGTGATCACGATGGCAGCCATCTGGGCATTGGGCGCGATGTACTGCAGGCCCGACGTCGAATCCGTCGCATTCGTGATCTCGCGCAGCACGACCGGCAGCGTCTGCAGCTTCGGATCGGTGATGATGGTCAGCGGCGTCATCAGCGTATTCCATTTGCCGATGAACTCCAGAAACGTAATCGACGCGAGACCCGGCAGCGAGAGCGGCAGATAGATGCCCAGAAAGATGCGCATCTCCGACGCGTTATCGATGCGCCCCGACTCCGCGAGGGATTCGGGCACGGAGAGGAAGTAGTTGCGCATCAGCATGATCGAAAAGCCGGACGCCAGGCCGTTGATGATCAGGCCCGCATAGCTGTTGAGCAGGCCCAGCTGCTTGTTGAGCGAATACATGGAAATCAGCGTCAAATCGCCCGGGATCATCAGCGTAAAGAGGATCAACGAGGCGATGGCGCGTCGCAGAGGCAGGTCGCGCTGAATCAGCACATAGCCTGCCATAGAACACAGCAGGATGGTGAAAAACGTCGCCACCACGGAGACAAAGCAAGAGTTAAAGAACGCCTGGCCGAGGTTTCGGGTCGTCCAGACGACGCCGTAGCCGTCAAAGGAGATCGTCTTGGGGATCAGCTTGATGCCCGGCGCCATGGAATCGTAATCCGTGGAGATGGAGACCGCCACCACGTTGATCATGGGGACGATCATCGTGAAGAAGACCAACGTCAGCAATATCCAGTTGACGCCCCGCTGCGCAAGGGTCAGTTCGTTGCGAAAAGCCCTCGATTGTCTGTACGTCATCGTTTCCTCCTAATAGCTGGCATCCTGGTCGTACCGGGCGAGCCTTCGCACGACGATCGAAATCGCCAGCGTGATCACGAGCACCACGGTGGCCGCAGCCGTCGCTTTGCCGATCTTGAGGTTTTGAATGCCCTCTTCGTAGATGTAGAGCACCAGCGTACGGACGCTGTCCTTCGTGGCGGGGCGGTTCATCACCCAGACCTGGTCAAAGTTGCGCAGGATACCCGCCGCGCCGAGCACGAGCAGCGTCTTGAGCGTCGGACCAAGCTGCGGAATGATCAGCCGGCGGATCTGCTGTATACGCGTCGCTCCGTCGATCCTGGCCGCCTCGAAAATCTGCGGATCGATAGAGACGACCGCCGCCAGCATCAGTACGACATTGTAGCCCGCGCCCTTCCACACCCCCGTAAAGAGGATCACCGGCTTGCCCCAGCCGGCCGTCGTAAAAAAACCGACCCGCTCCATCCCCAGGTTTTCCAGCAGCGTATTGACCAAGCCGTTGTGAGACAGGACAAAGATCCACATGCTGCCGACGACCGTCCAAGAGAAAAGGTGCGGCAGGAACGTGACGGTTTGGATCGCCCGCTTGCAGTAGGTATTGCGGACCTCGTTGACGCACAGCGTCAGTATGAGGCTGACCAGCAGACCCAGGAAAAGGCCCGCCACGCCCAGCACCACGGAATTGACGAACGAGCGCTGAAACATGACGTCTTTAAAGATCGTACGGTAGTTGTCAAGGCCGATGAAGATAGGCGTACCGAGCATGCGTTCCTTTTGCGTGCTTTGAACCAAGCCCAGCACCAGCGGATAAAACGTAAAAACAGCGAAGTAGACGAGCACCGGGAGCACCATGATGTAGATCGCCCGGTATTGCCGAAGCTTTTGAAGCAAGCGCAGGCGTTTTTTGCGCTTCCATTCTTGCGTAGTGACCTGGCCTGTCGCATCCATGTGGGCTTGCCTCCCTAATCTGAAGGGCCGGCCCGCACCGTAGGGAACGGACCGGTCTCTTGAATCGAGCTATTTTCCTGTACGTTCTATGACAACACTTTTTTGAAGACAAAAAAAGCCCCACAGCAGTGGAGGGACGCCGAATGAAGCGCATGAGTCCCCAATTGCGAAAGACTAAAAACGTACCCTTTTTATGTCAGAGGATGCCCAGGTTCTTGAACTCCTGTTGCATGGCCGCGACGCCGTCCGCGGCGCTCATGGTGCCATTGATGATCTGCGTCGCAAACTTGGCGACCGTGTCCGTCGTCTTCTGTTTGTTGACGTTGGCCAGTTCGATGCTCGCGTAGGGCAGGTATTCCATGGCTTTTTCAAAGCCTGGGTTCCACTCGACCGGGCTCACATACAGCCGGCTTGTCGGCACGGGGGCGCCGTGGTCCTTGCCGTGCTGCAGGCCGATCTCCGTCAGGACGACCTTGCCGTCCACCTCGTTCCAATCATAGCCTTCGATGCCGATGGAAAGCAGCTCGCCGCCCTCCTGCGTCGCCATGTACTCGATCGCCTTGAAGCCTCCCTCAGGGTTCTTCGCGTTGATCGGGATTGCCCAGATGGAAGGATCGCCGCGGGAAAGCATGTAATCTCCGTCCGTCGCCCGGGTCCCCGGCAGAGGGTAGGCCTCGATCAGTTCGGGGTAGTTCTCGCCCGCGTTGACGTTATACAGGCCGCACCAAGCAGCCCAGTCCACCACCAGGCCGGTGAAGCCGGTGTTGAACAGATTGCGCAGGTCGCGCGTCTCGTTGATCAAGCAGTCCGGGTCGAGCAAGCCCTCTGCGTATAGCTTGGCGAGCCACTCCCACACGGGGATCGCCGCCTCGCTGGCCACCGGGACGCTCAACGTGCCGTCTTCGGCCTGTACCAGGCCGCATTTGACGCCAACGGAGGAGAACCAGGGCTGCAGGTCGTGCAGGCCCTTGATGTGGGTATTGAAGGCGTAGAAGCCCTCGCCGCCGACCGCCTGCATCTTCTTGAACGCCTCGTAGTAACCCTCCAGCGTCGGCTCGATCGCATCCACGTCGATGCCCGCCTTTTCGGCGATCGCCTTGTTGATGATAGGCAGCTTGTGCACCTCGGTCTTATTGAAGCCGCCGTAGATGCGCCCGTCGATGGTGACTTGGGCCCACTCGTCTGTGGGGATGACCGCCGGATCGCTCAGGATCGGCGATGCGGCGACCCAATCGGTCAGGTCCATCAGCGCGCCCTGCTCCTGCAGCTCGTACAGCTGGGTGATGTTGAGGTAGATGAGGTCGTACTGTTCTCCGGCATTCAGACGCTGCAGCAGGCTGCTGTCTCCGCCCGGCTTGTCAAAAACGACGTTGCCGTTTACGCCCTTGCTGAACGCCTCGTTAAAGAGCGGCTTTTCCGCGTCGTCCTTGCCGCCGGTCACGCCCGTCAGAACGATTACGTCTCCGATGCTCTCGCCCTCGGCGGACGCGATCATCCCCATGCCCAGCAGCAGAACAGCCGTGAGCGCCAGAGCGAGCCCTTGAGTCAGCATTTTTCGGATCATCCTATTTCCCTCCATTTGTGGATGCGCCCGTTTCGCGCCGCGCAGGTTTACGCCAAGATCAGGCGCTCATCCTTGATATCTTTAGAATACCATATATGACATTATAGTGCAATATATTTTATTATATCTTTTCAGCCTTTTTATTCAGTTTTTTCACCATGTAGAGGCAACTTTAAAAAATTTTACCTGCTTTCCACAATGTTTTCTTATTCCATTTTCTCCCCTTGCATCGTTTTGGTATATTTGATATAATACTCAAGCGGAACATTTCAAGCAAAGGAGGCGCGGCCATGGAAGAGCAGCCCTTTTTATACAAACAGATCTACGAGGACATCGCCGGAGAAATCTACGCCGGCAAAAGGATCCCAGGCGACAAGATCCCTACCGAGCAGGAGCTTGCCGTGCAGTACGGCGTCAGTCGCATCACCAGTAAACGCGCCCTCAACATACTCGCAGAGCAGGGGCTCGTCGTTAGACGACGCGGGCTTGGCACGTTTGTAGCGCCGCGGGCCGCTTCCCCGGAAAGCTCTACGCGCGCGCAAGCGCAGCTATCCCCCTTGGAAGAGCGCAGCCCCCGCCGCCTGGGCGTCATCATGGAGGACGTGGGCGAATCCTATTCGCAGGGGCTGCTTTACGCCATCGACAAGCAAGCAACCGAAGCAGGCTTTCAAATCCGCCTTGCGCTCTCTTATGGCGACCAGCAGTTGGAACGCACGCGCCTGCGCGAGGTTTTGTCGGACAATGTGGAAGGCCTGCTGATCATGCCGGCGCACGGATCCTATTACGACACTGACCTGCTTCGCCTGGTGCTGGCGCATTTTCCGGTGGTTCTCATCGACAGGCCGCTTACGGGCATCCCCGCCCCCAGCGTCTACTCCGACAACGAGGGCAGCACCCGCGCGCTGGCCGAGCTGCTTATCCGCAAGGGGCACCGGTACATCGGCTACGCCTCCCCCGAGATCAGCGAAACGATCTCGCTGGAGGATCGCTATAGCGGCTATGTGCAAGCCTTGCGTGCAAACGGCATGGTCGACATTCCGCCCTTCAAC
>JAEYAR010000032.1 GCA_023404715.1 Bacillota bacterium
CACCCGTAAACTCGACAAAGTGGCAGACGCCACTTTGTCGACACGCAGCGACGAGGATGTGCCGCATGGCACATCCTCGTCTGCGTCTTTGGTAAATCCTTATTCAAAAAATTTGGCCTCGAGCATAGCGCACAGCGTATGATAGATCGGCAAATGCAGCTCCTGTACGTCGGCGGGCGTCACCGCAGGCGCGACGATGGCGCATTCGCACAGCTCCAGCAGGCGTCCTCCTGTATTGCCCGTCAGCCCGATCGTCTTGAGCCCCAAAGCCTTCGCGGCTTGTATCGCCAGCGCAATATTCCTTGCATTGCCGCTCGTACTGATCCCGAGCAGCGCATCGCCGGGGCGGCCGTATCCAAGCACCTGTTGCGCCATGGAGAGCAGGGGATCCATGTCATTTTGTACCGCGGTCGATAAAGGGACATGTCCTGTGAGCGCGATGGCCGGCAACCCCTGCTGCATCAACTCAGACGCCCCTGGCAACAGCGTATCCATATGCTCCTGTAAGCGCGCTAGCAGGGGGCCCGTAAAGGGCCGTTTTAAATAAAATCCTTTCATGAGCTCCCCTACGATGTGTTCGCCGTCCGAGCAGCTGCCGCCGTTGCCACAGACCAACAGCTTTCCGCCGGAACGGTAGGTGTCGCGCAGCGACAGGTAGGCGCGCATGATGGGCTCGCGGCACTGTTCAAGGGCGGGGTAGCGCGCAAAGAGCCGCTCGTAATGCCCAAGGACGGCGGGATTCTTTTCCGTATACTCCGCCATGGGGTCGGCGCCCTGCGCATACAGCGCGGCCATGATGCCGGCCAGATCGCCGAGCGCCTCGCCCGTCTGCGCGGGAAGCACCCTTAAATCGCGCGTGCTATGAATCAAGGCCTCGCGCTTGAGCTC
This sequence comes from Bacillota bacterium, assembly GCA_023404715.1. GTDB lineage: Bacteria > Bacillota > Clostridia > Christensenellales > Aristaeellaceae > Beduinella. The sequence continues at coordinate 889 of JAEYAR010000032.1, forward strand.
CTCCTCCATTGCTGGGCGCAGCAAATCCTCGCAGCGTACAAAGACGCTGCCGATCACAATGCATTCAGGGTTCAACACATCGGTCAATTGCGCCAAGCCCCTGCCGAGCATGCGGCCGATGTGATCAAAGAACGCCTTGGCGTCAGGGTCTCCCGCGCGGGCGTACTCGGCCATGATCCGCGCATCCATCTCCTCAGCGGAATGGCCGTCCTGAACCCAGGCGGGGGTTAAGCCCCGGGCAAGCAGGTCCTGGGTCAGCGCGGCCGCCTGACGCGCGATGCCGCCGCCGCTGGCATACCCTTCGAACGATCCGGCCTTGCCGAAGCCCACCGGCCCATCCTCGGTCAGGCGGATATGCCCGACCTCGCCGCCCATGTCCGTGCTTCCGCACAGGAGGCGGCCCTCCGCGATGATGCCCGCGCCCATGCCGGTGCCCATCGTCAGGAAAACCATGTTCCTGGCGCCTGTGCCCGCGCCCAGCCGCCATTCGACCAGCGCACAGGCGTTGGCGTCATTTTGGAGGTAAGCGGGCACGTGATAACGATCGGCAATCATGCGGACCAGCGGTATGTCATCCCACCCGGGAAGGTTGGGCGGCGAAAGCACGAGCCCGCGCCTTGAATCCAGCGGGCCGCCACAGCTGATGCCGACGGCGCTGATATTAGCAAACGTCAGCCGGTTACGGGCGAGGATTTCCTCCATGTTCCGGCAGAGCATATCCCAAGTACGGGAAAAACCCTTCTGGGTAGCAAAGCGGATCTTATCCAGTATGCAGATGCCGCCGTCGACCTGTGCTAAAAGCACGGAGCACTTGGTGCCTCCGATGTCCAAACCGATGTAATGGGGTGCCATTCCTCTTCCTCCTCGTACGCGGTCTGCAGCAGCGCGATTCCAAACGAGAGAATTGCCTGTGTAGCATCTCACAGCATCGTCATGCCTTTGCTGTGGGTGAAGCGTCGCCCGGATGAGCGCGCGCCGTCGGGCCGCAGCTGCGCTCACCGCGTCCGCTCGAGCAGGTCGACCTCGGTCATGCCCTCCCTGCCCAATCGCAGGGCGCGGATTTGACCGGGCGTAAAGCGCAGCGTCTCTTCGCGGTCCATGCATTTGAGCACAGCCTGCGTTTCGCTGCGGGCCGTCTCGTGCATGTGCACGATCACATCCTCGCTCCCGTCCTCCGCGAGCTTCACGGCGTCGAGCATCACGCTGCCGTCCAGATGGATCAGCGACCCGCTCGCCTTTAATTCGCCCTTGTGCGCATATTCGGGCTGGAGGGCCGGCGGCGCGTTGAGCAGCATAGCGGCCTCGTCCAAATCGGCCATGCGCTGGCCGCCCACGTGGGGCAGGAGAATCATGTTGAATTCCTGCATCCCTTGGTCGACAACGGGGTATTCGTCGCTGCCTTCCGCTACGGCCATAGGCTCGTGGTTCGCATAATACGGGCTGCGCAGCACGGTGAAGCAAAGCGTGCGGTCGTGTACGTCGTAGGCATACTTGCCGTCGTTGAGGATGGCGAGGCCGCTGGGGAGCGTATCCGCGCCGGCGCTGCAGCCGCTCACATCGACCCACTGCTGCATCGGGTATTCTTCGCCGTCCACCTCGCGATCCGCGAAGCCGTAGGGGGCTTGCGAGCGGACATGCATATAATGGAGCTGCAGCGGATAGGCAAATTTCAAAACCTTTTGCGTCTCGCGCCAATCTACGCGCACCCGGACGTAGAGGCCGGGCAGGTCGCGATAGAGCGTATAATCGCGTAGGATACGGCTCATGCCACGGCGCTGCGTCACGCGAATGGTGCGCAGCACCTCGCCGTCTGCGATCACCCGTACGTCCGCGTTGTCGATCGGTTCGAGCTTTCCGGCAAAGTGCAGCTTGCTGTGCGACCATGTATCGCTGTCATCGGCAAATATCTGCGTCTGCGAGGGCGCGCGCAGCAGATCCTCGCCCGTGGCCTGGATGACAAGGGATTGGAGTTCGCCGCTTGTAGCGTCAAAAGCGGCGCGCACGAATGCATTCTCCAGCACAGGCGCCGGAACCTCGCGTTTTTCTGTGGCGGGCGCGCCCTCGCCGCCGGGGCAGAGCATGTACCGCGCCCAGCCCATCGACGGAACGCTGGCCACGAAGCACAGCTTGGCGCGGCCGTTTGCCGCCGCAGAGGCGCAAAGCTTTTGCCAGGGGACGCGGTTTCCCTCCGGGTCGATGAGCACATATCCGTCTTCGCAGTCCGCCATCTCGGCCTGCACGGGCCACTGCGCCTCGAAGCCCGCGTGGTTGAATACGACGTAGGGCTGGGCGCCCTCTACGAAGGGGACGTCGATCCTGCCGCCGAGGATCTGCAGCGCTTCGTTGCATACGTCGTCCGCGACGGACATGGCATATCCAAAGTCCTGCCGCGCGTCGTCGTAAGCTTCGATGATGCTCGTGCCCGCCAAGATGTCGTGGAATTGGTTGAACAACACCTTCTTCCAGGCGCCGGTCAGCTCTTTGCGGCGATCGCGCCCGTTATAGAGCAGGTGCGCGACGGTAGACCATTTTTCAGCCGTGAGCAGCTTGTTTTCGGCCTGGCGGTTCCAGCGCTTCACCCCGGAATGCGCGCTATAGCATCCGCTGGCATGGTGCAGCAGGTCGCCGCCCACGACGGGCAGCTCGCCGGTCAGATGGTCGAAGAAGGCGTCGGGGGAGGATAGCTCCATAGAGACGCCGTCCTTGCCGTTCATCTCGTGAATGCTGTCGATATTCCTTTGGGTGGGGCCGCCGCCGTGGTTGCCCACGCCATAGAAGCACATCATGCCGTTGGCGTCGGCGATCTCGCCTGCGCAGCGCTTGACATGCGCGGCCAGCCCCTCCGGCCAGGTGCAATACTCAAAGGGGATGCGATAGGCCAATACCTCGTCCCCTTCCGGGCTCTGCCAGCGGAACGTCCATGCGGGGTAAGCGCGTTCGTGAATTCCGGGGCGCATGTATACATAGCGGTTCATCCCCGATAGGTTGAGGATTTTGGGCAGCGAACCCGTATGGCCGAAGGAGTCTACGTTGTAGCCTGTGCGGGCGGTGATACCGAATTTCTCCTTGAGATAGCCTTGGCCGATCAACGCCTGGCGCGCAAAGCTCTCTCCCGAGGGGATATTGCAGTCCGGCTGTATCCACCAGCCGCCGACGATCTGCCAGCGCCCTTCCTTTACGCGCGTACGAATTTGCGCGAACATGGCGGGGTCGCTGTGCTCGATCCACTCATAATAGCAGACGGCCGCCGAGGTAAAGACGAAATCAGGGTACTCGTCCATCCGGTCGAGCACCGAACGGAATGTCGCGCGCGCCGCCGCGTAGCCATCCTGCCAGCGCCATAGCCATACAGGATCCAGATGTGCATTGCCGATCATAAACAGCTTTTTGTCCATATAGGAACCTCTCTACAGATGCGTTCGGAAAAACGGATTTTCCATTTCATGGTGTGCGTTATTTTGAGGTTTGCCGCGCGCCCTCGATTCTAAAAAGTTCAGGCGATTTCAAAATTCCCTGCGGCCAAAGCTGATACTCGTAAGACCACGAGGCCCCTTCTGAGCGCCAGGAATCGGGCCCCCACCACTTTGTGCTTTTGTCTGTGTGGTGAACCTGGCCAAACGTATTGATGCGGGTGCCATACAGCGTCACGTCGATGGCGTACGTCCTGCTCTCCGCCGCCGCAAAGCGCAGCGTGTACGGCGAAAATACGATCTTGCCCTGGTCCGTCCCGTCGACCTTCACGGTGATCAGGCTGCCGCGATACTGGCTGATTTGCAGCTCGTACATACCGGGCTCAAGATCCGCTTCCAGCCGCCAGGTGAGGTTTCCACCGTAGAACGGCAATCCCTGGCGGGTGATGTCTCCAAAGCACAGCTTTTGGATCCCCTCCGTGAGAACGGCGCTGCAGCCGGCGACGCGAACGCCGAAATCTCCAAGGAGAAAACAGCTTTCCACATCCGTCACGCGGCCATACGGCATGCTGATCTCGAGCACGTTGTCGCCGGCATGGAGCGCGGGGAGCGGGCGCCTTTCGATGCACTTATCGACATACCAGCCGTCTACCGCGCCGGCGGGCTCCCCGTTCAGGGTGACGGCGCAACCGCGCGCGTTTTCCATCGCGAGCCCTGCATGCCGGATCTCCGCCTCGCTGGCGATACGATAGCGCAGGCGCAGCCGGTGCTGCGCAGCGACGTCGGATGCAACCCAGGGCTGCGCGTACGACGTTCCGCGCAGGGGCCAGCCCAGCTGCCCGCGCAGCCTGTTGTCCAGCCGGAGGATTTCCTCTGATGGCTGCCAAGGCTGGTCGTCGAGCCGGTATTCGGCCATGTCGAGGAGCAGCACGTTCGGCTCGTGCAGCGTCACCGCGGCAGGCTTTAGAAACCGCGCCGCCAGGGTAGCGCAGGCGCTTTGTGACGCGCCCGCCCGTTCGCGCGCGGTTCCGGGCGTCATGCGCAGCAGCAGGGAATCGTGATCGTAGAGAGCAGTTTCCAGCCCGGTCCAGCCGCCCGCCGTCCGCGTCGGCAGCGGCCGGATGACGCCTTGCAGCGTATCGAGAAGCTCTGCCCGCCAGCTGCCGCGCAGCCGTATGCTCAGCCGCTGGCAGACGGGGAGGTCGGGGTTGTCCGGGTTGTCCGCATGGCTGAGGAACAGCCAACGGATGTCGCCCTCCTCCCGAAGCTGATACAATAGGTTCTGCGGCGTCTCGCCCTGGCTGTCGCGAACCTCTATCTCCCGCTCCGCCGCCAGCGCGCCCAGCACGCTCACCCGGTCAAAGCGCACGTGCTCGCAGCGCGCATACAGCCGGGCGGGCTGATCGCTGGGGACGGCGTCCATGAGGGGCGGCGCGTCGCCCAGGAAGACGACCCGTCCGCCCGCGCGCCGGTAAGCGCTAAGACGCTCCAGCGTCGTCTTGCGGATCGTCTCCACCCGCGGCACGATGACGGCCGCGTAGCGCATGGCGCCGACTTGAAAGCCCTCGCCGCCGGTCACGTCCGGCTGAAGCTGCACGAGAAGGGCCTCGCTGATAAAATCAAAATCGATGAGCCCGCGAAGCAGCCATTCGGTCAGGTTGACGAAATCCTCGTCCATCTGTTTGCGAATGGCGGCGGTGTTTTCCCTTGCCCCCCAGTGCAGCCAGTAGCTTTCCACGGGGTGGATTACGGCCACGCGGCATACCGGCCTGCCGCGGGTGAGCACCGTGTTCACGCGCGCAAAGTGATCCTCGATCAGCTTATACGCCTTGTACCAGGGCGCCTGGTAGTTGATGGAGGCGGGGTAATCGCGCTTGGCCTCGCCGTTCATGGAAACCCAGGCCAAATGCGGCACGCGCAGCGTGACGCCCAGGGCCGCCTGCCAATCCCCCTGTAGCTTGTGCCCGCGGAAATCAAAGTGCCAATTCGTCACGCCGTACAGCTCGGATAGCGTCCCCTCCCGGCCATACTGGCGGGCAGCGGATTGCGCCTGCTTAGCCGTCGTAAACTCGCGCCAGTCGCACAGCATGTCGATGCCCGGGCGCTGAAACGAGCGGTAAGAGCGCATCGCCTCCCCCAGCGCCATCGTCTGGCTTTCGAGCGTAGGCTCCGACATCACATGGCCGGTCAGCTCAATGTGATTCGCCTCGCACCACGCCCCGCACTGATCCGCAAAGGCTTGGGCAAAGCGTTCGGCGAGCAGATCGTGGTACTCGTACCGGAGCACGGAAACCTTCCCATCGGGCAGTTCCCACAGCAGTTCGGGCAGCCCCGCGAGCAGATCCCGCCCATAGGTCTCGTAAAAGAGCTTTTCCAGGCCCGGCGTCCAGGGGAGCGTCACATCCCGTTCATCCGTGGCGAATCGCAGCGTCTCCTTCCCCGAAAACTGCGGTTCATCGGTAAAGATCGAGGGAACGGTCTTGCCAAACGCATCCCCGATGCACGCCTTGTAGCGCTCATGGGTCGTACGGATGAATGCCCGCACCCCTTCGGGGCAAAGCGTATCCAGATAGGCCTGATTGTTAAACCAGGGCATGTCCGGCATCGTCTGCATGCTTGCGTATAGCGCAAAGCCTTGCGCACGATCGCCCTGCGCAAGCGCGGCGTAGCGCTTTAGCGTGCCGTCCGGATGAAGTGCCACGTCAAACGCCGCCAGCAGCTCGCCCGCATCGGGCGGGCGGCGCGAAAAGAGCAGCGTGCGCTGGCGAAATTCGCGGTTTTTCGTGACCCTGCCGCCCGCAGCGCCGGAAGGCCAGCGGTCCTCGTCGTATAGATAGGCCTTCATCCCCTCCCGCCTTGCCTTGTCGACGCATGCGCTGACCACCTGCATGTATTCATCGCTCAGATAAGGGGTGGCAAGGCCGGTACGCACGTGCATGTGAAACCCGCCGAAGCCCATTTCCTTCAGCCGGTCGATCTGCCAGAGCAGTTCGTCCCGATCCAGCTTGTTGTTCCAGGCCCAAAAAGGCGCGGAACGGTATTCGCTCCCCGGAGATTGAAATTCCCGTTCGTCAAAAGGCCGGTTTTTCTTCGGATACAGCATAGGCCCCTCCTTTGTCTCCTCTAGCGGGCTCCCGCAGCTTACTTCAAGTGCTGCCTCGCGAAGAGAATGAACTGCCTCCAGTCATAGACGGTGAGCTGGTGGCCGCCCGTCCGAATATGATACCCTACGTGATCGCTAAACACGGGCGTGTCCGGCCGGGGCATCGGCAGGTCCGCCGGCAGGCCCCTACCCCCGAGCAGCTCAAAGGCAGGCCCGGCCATCTTCGCGCCCAGAAATTCGGATTGCGGGTCGGCCCAATCGTCCTGCGTAGCGCTCGCCACATAGAGCAGACGCGGCGCCAACAGGCTCATCATCAGGTGCTGGTCGATGGGCAGCTCGCGCCCCTCCTGCACGGTTTCGACAAAACGATCCGCGAACCAGAAGGGAAAGGTTCCGACGATCTGCCGGTACTGCTCCCCGGTGTTCCCATGCTGTATCGCCGCGCCGAGACAACCCGAATCATTGCTCACCGACAGCCAGATTCGCGGGTCACAGCACCCGGCCCACAGCGCGGTCTTGCCGCCGCGTGACTGCCCCACGACGCCCACATGCGTAGCGTCGACGTCGTCATCTTGCTCCATGTAGTCGATCACACGGCTGAAGCCCCAGGCCCAGGCGGAGATAGCGCCCCACTGGTTGCCCCGGCGCGGGGCGTCCGCGCCGAACACGGCGTGCACGCCGCTGGAAAAATGGTCGTCCTCATCCGAGTCGCAATCGCCGCAGTAGAACGCGGCCGCACAGAAGCCCGCCTCCACGATCTCCTCGACCGGCCAATAGCCGGGTTTCAAATCCGTATGCCAGTCGAGCTGCGTCGGATCCTTCCACAGGATCACGATGAAGGCGGGCACAGGCTTTACCGCCCCCGTGGGGATCAAAAGCCGCGCGCGAACGCTGCCGGCTTTGCCGTTTTTCGCCTCATAATGGATTCGCACCGCACGGTCGGTCGCCTTGCCGTCCAGGGCGGGCCTGTCATGCACGATCTCAAAGCGTTCGTCAAATTCGCTTCTTTCCGCCATCCGGCCGAAAACCGCATCCTGATACAAGGAAAGAATCTCCTGCCTGCGCCGCGCCCACTGCGCAGGCGTCATGACGGCCTGCCCATCCAACGTCTTTAAAAGCTCCGGTATGCCAGAGCGATCACGGTTCATCGCTTCGCGCCCTCCTTTTAAACAAAACCGAGCCGCAGCGCAGCCCCGGTCGATCACTCCGCCGGGGAGCAGCTGCGCAGCGGCCCTACATATTCCTATTACTTGGTGCGGTTATACGCGTCCTGCGTCACCTTGAGGTAGGTCTGCAGGCCGATGTTATCGAGCTCAGCGAGGTAGGCATCCCATTCCTTTTCGATGTCCATGTCGCCCGTGGCAAAGCGAACCATGCACTCGGAGACGTAGGTGTTCAGGGAGTTGAGAATATCGCTGATCTGATAGTTCTCCTCCTCCGTGTAGTTCATGAAGGGGATGTAGGTGCCCTCGGGGTAGGCGTACTTAATGTATTCCATGACGCCCTGCGCGTTTTTAATGGAGCGCAGCGTGGTCGTCTCGGTAGCCGCCTCGCCCTGCAGCGTGGTCACGGAGAAGATGGGGCCGGACTGGCGCCAGGTGTGATTCTGCGGATCGTTCCACATGTCGTTCACGGAGATATACTCGGCGTCGCAGCCGGGATAGATGGATTCGGCGCCTTCCTCGGGCGCGAGCCAATCCTCGCCCTCGACGCCCAGGCGGATCCGCTTGAAGACATCCTCGTTGAAGATGAAATCGCCCAGCTTGAAGGCCAGCTCGGGGTTTTTGCAGTCGGAGGTCACGAACCAACGGTTGCTCGCGGTAGCCGGGGTGTAGCGCGCGCCCTGCACGCCTTCCGGGCCGGTCAGCGGGGGCAGCGCGGTGAACTCTTCGGTATAGTTGGGCTTGATGGTCTGCACGGTATAGCAACCGACGATGCAGCCCTCGCCGTTGTTGTCGCAGACGGCGCCGTACTGCGTGCCGTCCTGCGTGAAGGAAGCCGGGTCGATCAGGCCCTCGGCGACCAGCTTGTGGACGAACTTAAGGCCCTCGCGCCAGCCTTCGGTGTTATAGGCCACGCCCACGGTGTCGTTCTCCAGCGTCAGGAAGTTCATGAAGTCCGCCTGGCAGAAGGCGTTCATCAGGAAGATCAGCACGTTATAGGTGGAGCGCATGCCCGTCCAGGCGCCGATCATGGGGATCTCGTCGTCGGGGTCCCCGTTGCCGTTGGCATCCTGCTCCTTGAAGGCCTTCAGCACCTGATAGAATTCATCGGGCGTGGTGGGCATCTGCAGGTTCAGGTTCTTCAGCCAGGTCTCGTTGATCCAGCAGCGGGCCGCGACGTAGCTGTGCAGCTCGGACAGGTAGGAGGGAATGGAGTACAGATGGCCGTCCGGCGCCAGAATGGCCTCCATGATCCTATACTCGGGATGCGCCTCCACCACGCCCCTCATGTTGACGCTCTGCGTCTCATAGTATTCGTCCAGCGGGATGATCGCGCCGGCCTGCGCATAGGCGTAGACGGTGGAAACATCCAGGTTGTAGTTGATGATGTCGGGCAGCTCCTCGCCGGAGGCGATCATGATCTGTAGCTTGGTGGCCGCCTCGGACTGGGGCAGCAGGATGAACTCGAGGTTGACGTTCATCGCCTCTTCGAGATACTGGGTAAAGGCGTTGTCCTTGAAGTCGGTCACAAGGGAATCGTCGGCCATCAGGATGGTCAGCGTCTCCCTTTCGGGGGAGGGCTCTGCGTAGGCCGGGATACAGGTCAGCAGCATCGCGGCGGCAAGCATCAGGGATAGCAGGTTCTTGAGCTTCATGGGGTACCTCCAGTTTTATCTTATTTCCGGCATCCGCCGGATAAAAACGGGGAAAGCCGGCCGCATCAGCCCTTGAGCGAGCCTAGCATGACGCCGCGCATGAAGTAGCGCTTTGCAAAGGGGTACAGGCAAAGCACCGGAGCGCTGGAGACGATGATGAGCGCATACTTGAGCATCTCGGCCATGCCCTCTCTGGCGGAGGCCGTATCCGAGTCGATCAGCTTGTCCGCGTCGATCGTATTGAGGATCAAAATCTCGCGCAGCTTGACCTGCAGCGGCATGAGCTCCTGCTTGTTGAGATACATAAACGCGTCGAAGTAGGAGTTCCAGTGACCGACCGCATAATACAGCGACAACACGGTAATGACCGTTACGGCGAGCGGAAGCACGATACTCGCGAAAAACCGAAACTCCGTGCAGCCGTCGATGTCCGCCGCCTCCCATAGCTCCTGCGGTATGTTCTGGATGAACGTCCTGGCGATGAACATGTTGTACACCGAGATCGCCCCGGGCAGGATCATGACCAGGCGGGTATTGAGAATGTGCAAATCCTTATAGAGCATATAGTTGGGAATGATGCCGCCGCTAAACAGCATGGTGAATGTGAACAGCCCCATCACCAGCCCGCGAAACGGCACGCCCTTCTTCGAAAGGGAGTATGCCGCCACCATGGTCATGACGATATTGACGAAGGTGCCCGCGACCGTATAGAAAATGGTGTTCATGTAAGACGTGCCGATCCCCTTGTAGGAGAACACCTCTTTGTAGCCATCCAGGCTGAAGTCCACCGGCCACAGCCCCACGCGCCCTGCGATCGTCGCATGATAATCGGAAAAGGAGCAGGCGACGATGTTGATCAGCGGGATCAGGATACATAACGAGATGAGGAGCAGAAGCGCGTTTACAATGATGTGAAAGCTTCTGTCCGCCTTTGCGTATTTCATCGGATTCCTGCTGCGTACCACTGCATATCCCCCCTTTACCAAAGGCTCGTCTCGCCCACGCGCCTAGAGACCGTATTGACAATCACCAGCAAAATCATGTTGACCACGGAATTAAACAGGCCGATCGCCGTAGAGTAGGAAAAATCGCTCGTAGATGACGCGAGCCCCACCTTGTAAACATAGGTCGATATGACCTCGGAGGTCCTCAGATTCAGCTCGTTTTGCATCAGATACACCTTGTCAAAACCGATATTCATCAGGCCGCCGCAGCGCAAAATCAACGTAATCGTAATGGTCGGCACGATCGCGGGGATGTCTACATGAAGTACCCGCTGAAAGCGAGAGGCGCCATCGATGACGGCCGCCTCGTGCAGCGTATCGTCGACGGATGACAGCGCGGCCATATAGATGATCGAATCCCAACCGATGTTCTGCCACACGCCGGACCAGACGTACATATGCGTGAAAGCCGTGGGAATGCTCATCAAGTCGACCATCTTTTGCCCTGTCAGCAGGGTATAGAACGAGCTGAATGCGCCCGTGCGGACATTGAAGAACTGCACCATGATGCCCACCATGACGACCGTGGAGATAAAGTGCGGCATGTAGGTCACGTTTTCAACGTAACTGCGCAGGCCTTTGCTGCGCACGGCGTTCATCATCAGCGCCAGCAGTATCGGTAACGGAAAGCCCGCGACCAGAGAATAGAGCGCCAGGCGTATCGTATTGGTGATGACGCGCTCAAATTGATAGGAGTTGAAGAACTTTTCAAACTGCGCCAGGCCGACCCACGGGCTGTCCCAGATCCCGAACCGGGCGGAATAGCGCTTGAACGCAATTTGTGCGCCGTACATGGGCACATACTTGAAGACGATGAGATAGACCAATGGGATGAACATCAGCACGTAGATGCGCCAATGACGCCTCATCTGAAGAAGAAGACTTTTTCTGCTCCTGCCGTCTGCCGGGGTTGACTTCCTCGCCACAACACGCATGACCGCCACTCACTTCCTATCCGTCGGTTTTTCGTCCGCGTTTGATCGTATGTCGATTTTAAGTCCGGGAAGCTGCCCCCGTCAACGGGAAAAGTAGGATATTCAATTGAAAACCAGCGGTATGAATTGTGGAAATTGGCATACGGCAATTGAATTTTGTGCATATGGCGTGAAATTCGCCGCCTTTTCCCAGCATATGGCCCTCTGCGCGCATTGGGGAGCCATCCCGCTAAAGCAAAAAGAGAGCGCTATCGACGCTCCCTCTCGCTCAATGACCGCTCGACTGAACGGCGCTCTTCCTGAACTCGCCGGGTGTGATCCCGTAATGCTTTTTGAACGCCTTATGAAACGCGCTCAGCGTATTATAGCCGCAGACCTCGTAGACCGCTTGAATGGGCATGTTCCCCGTTGACAGCAGTTGCGCCGCCCGCTCGAGCCTGAGCTTTTGCACATAAGCGCTGAATCCCAGCCCGGTGATGGCGGTGATCTGCGCCAAAGCCGCCCTTTCGGAGATGCCGAAAGCCTCGCGCACGTCGTGCAAGGAGAGATCGTACCGATGATAATTGTCCTCCAGATAAGAAACGATCTGCTGGCGCAGCTGGTTCTCGCCCTTCGCCTGATTGCGCGCCTGCTCCTCGCAAAGCAACCGCGCGGCCTGCTCGAGCTGACCGACCAATTCCCCGGGCGCTCTTGCGATATCGTAGGGAGGGATGGAAACGGCGTTCCCAAGCTGCTGAGCCGCCATATGCAGCGTAAACGAACAGATGCTGTAGCGCTCCGCAAGCTCGTTTACGTCATGGTTTAATCCCCGGATGAGCATGTTGATCTGCTCGCAGGCCGACTCCGCGTTGCCGGCCATGACCTGCTGCAGCAGCTGCATCTGCATGGACATCGATATCCGCTGCGCTTGCTGCTCGCCTTCAATAGAACGGATTCTGGCCTGCTCAAAGGCGCTGTGAACGGCCTGGGCCTCGTGCTGTTCGTCGCTGAAATAAAGGTAGATGCGGCAGCCCACCTGCTGAAACAGTTCGTCGGCGCGGCCGCAAACATCTTCCATGGCTTTGGCCTGCGCCGGGATGATGAAAGCCATCGTATCTTCGCTGAATACGATGCGTTGATACTGCGCAAGGCTGTCGTCATAACAGTTGATCGCGAAGAGATGCTCCAGCGTGCTTTGTCCATCCTCCTTTACCACGCTGTACCCGACGTAATAGCGCTCCGGTAGGCGGATCATGCTGCATTTATCGATCGAACTGCTGCCGCGCAGCAGATCGCCCAGCTGCGCGATACGTAGGTTTTCGGCATAGCCAGATAATGTCTGCATGACGTCCGCGTGCTTTGATTGCATCTGCTTGATATAGGCGGATAGCTGCTCCATCGTAAACTCGCCCATGGAGAAAAGGCCGTCCTTTTGCATCTGGCGGCAAATCTCCCGAACCGGCTTATATTGGCGCAGCGCCGCGATCAAAGCCAGCAACAGAGACACGAGCAGCAACCCCATCAAATAGCAGAGGATGAATACGCGAAAGGGCTTGAGGATGTCGAGCAGGACGGAATCGGGAACCGTCGCTAGCAGGCGCAACGCGCCGCTCTTGGAGGCGCATTCGAATGCAGCCGTCTTGCCCTGCCCCGCCAAGAATTGCGAAAACTCCTTGCGCATGATAAGCTCGCCTTGGCGGTCGCTCAGGGTGACCTTACCGTTTTGTACAAAGATCTCCGGCATATAGCTCAACAGCTTTTCCATTCGGATTAAAAAATGGATGTTGCCATAGGCTACGCTCGCGTTGATCGGGATGGAATAACAAAAGGCGATATCGGCCGACTGGTCATAGCTTTCAAGCCGGTCTATCGTGTAGTATCGAATGCTGGGCATGCCGGCGGGGCTCTCGTCGATCGAAAACTCGACGCCTTGATCGCCTAAATACAGACCGTAGAACTGCTTGAATTCCGCGGGGGAATAGTAAACGCTCTTTCCCGTCAGTATGACGTCATTGTGCCGGAATTGTACGATCGCGTCTGCCAAATAGCTGTTGGACGACACCAGCGTAGCTATATATTCCTGCGCGCGCTTGATCGCGTAGACATGGCTGGGCGTTATTTGCCCCCGCATGACGCTGACCCTGTTCATGTAATCGTTCTTGCCATCGGATAGAAAAATGTCGCGCAAGTACAACAAATTCTCTTCCAGGTCATCGACCATGCTTTGCAATGCGTCTGCATACAGCCGGTTTTGCTTTTCCTCCTGATCGTTCAGAAAGACAAGACAAAGAGGCCCGATAAGCGCCAGAAGAATGATGCCTACCGTCATATAGGTCGCAAACATCTTGAGGAGGTAAGCATACTCCGCCCTTTTCTGCACAATAATCAGCCTTCTATCCTGCCGGCGATGAAAACGCCGTTCATTTTCATCCCCCTGTTTTCGCACGAAGGTTACAACAATAAGTATATTGTATCATACCAAAAATCCTTTTTCAAGTTCATACAGCCAGGCGAGATGGAAATGATTCATCCAAAAACAACCATTCAGGGGCAAAAATAACAGGGCGCCCGGGATAAGCCCAGGCGCTCTCTGGCCGTCGACCTTGTCGACGGCCTCGTGCAAAATGAATGCACATTTTGCACGAAGATTACGGGAGATGTTTCCCTCCGCAAATGCTACGCATTTGACTACGCAAAACGCCCCGCCCGACCGGCAGAGCCGGTCGATACGATCCCAGATGAAGGGGAGTCCTCCCCTTCATACATCCCCAACGGAACAACTCGGGTTTTTCAACACTGAGAGCGCCCGGGATAAGCCCAGGCGCTCTGTTTGATGCCATTTGTTTTTCCGTTTAAGCCGCTTTAATTCCCGGCCTTACCACCGGCTGCTATCCTCCGCCAGATAGGCGTTGGGGCCCTGCGCCACATCGCTCACGCGCACGTAGCCCGTCGGCGCGTCCAGCTCCATCATAAAGGAGAACTCGCCCTGCGGTACGGATACGTGCAGCCATTGATCCGTATAGCCCAGCACGTGCATGAACGTGCCCTTCTTGACCTTCGTATATTCGCAGGGCGTGGCGGTCATGCCCGCGAGCAGCTCGATGTCCTTCTTCGCCTGCGCCACGGGCAGATGCCCGCGCTGCAGCGTCGCCGCGATCGATTCCGTCGTGGGCTGCGACAGATAAGCCTCGCTCATGTAGCCCTCCATCTGGCCTACCTTGACGCGCCACCAGCCGCCGCCGCTGGCGGTATCGGGCATGCGCCTGAGCAGCTGCACCAACGTACCGTTGTAATACTTGCCCATCGAGTCCGTGCTCGTACCCGGCCCGTAGCGCAGGTTCAGCCCGGTCGCAGCCACGTTGACGGCGGCGATCTGCTTTTCCTCCGTAAAAGCCGGCGCGCCCTGCGCATAGGCGCGTACCTGCGTAATCGTCTTGGGGAACGCCTGCGCGTCCAGGTCCTCCAGATAGGTGGATGTAATGCAGGGGATGTATTCCTCGATCGGGTCGCCGGATGCCAGCGTCGTCTTCACGTCAAAGAAGCTTCCTTGGGAGCCCCTGCCGGAGACGCTCACGCGCCTGCCGTCCTTGTACGTCCGGGTATATTGCTCCATGATAAACTGGTTGACCGCCCCGCCCTCCTGCCTGCGGACGGCGAACGTAAAGGTCTCCTCCCCGCCATCCTCACAGGGGTACACGATAGACAGGTCGTCGCGGTCGCTGCCTGCGAACGCAAAGCTCCGGCCCGGCAGGATCGCCTTTTCACTCACCGCCGCGATCTGCCAGGAGGCGCCCTCCATCCCGGTGAGGCCCACCAGGGATACGGCCCCGTCCTTCTCCATCGCTACGAGCGCCTTGCGCCAATCCTGCGCTTCTGCCTGACAGATGATGCCGCTCACGCACGCATAGCCCTTCCAAACGCTCTTGGGGAACGCCTTCGCCATATCGGCGGGCAGCTCATCCTCGAAGGCGGTATAGACGTTTGTGCCCGTCACGACGGTGATCTCTTCCCTCCAGGTCTTCGTCTCCGCCATCGCAGCGGCAGCGCAAACGAGCAGACCGGCCGCCAGCGCCGCAGCCAGCGTGCGTTTGATGCTTTTCACACGAACACTCCTCTCATCTTTTACGATTCTTTTAAGGTAAAATGACGCGTCTGTATACAAGACGAACGAGGAGCGGCATCCATTGCCATATCTCGGCATAATTGTCATTCTTTTTTATTGAAATTCGATCCATCCAAAGCGATCCGGCACGTGAAAGTTCGGTTCGCCCGTCGGCGACCAGGCCATGAGCTCCATCCCGCGCGCGCTATGGTCGATTCGGTATACGTTCATGCGCCAGCGATCTCCGGGCGCCGGCGCGTGGTCGAACCCCGTAAGGGGCATCGCCCAAACGGAGGTAAGCCGCTGCCCTGCCGCGTCGTAATGGGTCTCGCTTTGCCAGCCCGCGAGGTCCCACGAAAGGCCGATGGTCGTCTGATGGGGCGCGTGGTAGGTGATGTCCGCGTCGAACTGCACGTTGAACGGGCTGACCTCAAACTCCTTATAGCGGTGCAAGTCGTCCCCGTCGCACAAAAAGACCTCCAGCACGTCCTGATTGTAGATCGGCTCGTCGCGGCGCGTATAGTCCGAATGCGCCTCGTCGTCCTGCCCGATAAAACGGAAGTAGAGCATGCGCGCCTCGGGATCGTAGAAGGCCCGCGCCTCCGTTGGCAGATTGGGCGCATCGCCCGTCTCGGTCACCGAAAGGCGCATGCTCTCGGCCCGCTCCCAAATTGGGTCGTCCGCGCCCGGAAATGCCGCCGCGCGCAGCGGCAGGCAGGGGTAGATCCACCGTTCCATATTTTCCTCCCCCTCCTCGACTTCGTTGCTTTTTTGTGGCCATGCCGTCAAGCCCATGCGATGCAGAATGGCCTGGTTTACATATGTATTGATCGATTCCCCGGCCCGGTCCGCCGTCTGTTGCAGCAGCTCTTTTTGGCCCTTGGGAACAAAAACAGAAATTCGGTCGTACGCCTTTGCTGCATATCTGTTCTTAACGCTGGAAGATGTTTTAGACATAAGTAACTCCTTGTCAAATCGCACATACTTGCACAAGACATTTCGGCATTCTTAGCTCTTTACCAACTTACACAAGTATGTTATACTGCATTCATCAGAGTATTAGGAAGTGAACTTATATGGATTCGCATCAGAACGTCCCCTATACCTTCGAATCTCTTGCGACGGATTTGGACGCCGTCGAAGCCCTCTTCGACTTGGTGCTGCGCAGCTATGAGATGGAGCTTGCCGTAGGCCCGTGCAACGCGCTGTACGGCATCTCTCGCCTGCTCCAGTTTGCTCTAGAGGCCTCTCATGAGGTTCTTTTGCAGGATGAACACGCGCAGAATGCCGCCGATGTCCAGGCATAACGCGATATAGGGGCGGCAAAGGCCGCGCCTACATGTGCGCCGGTGCATTGCGGGTTGCCATTGCGCTCAACGCGTGCTATAGTAGGGGCAGCAAAAAGCATTTCCCCAAAAGGAGGACGCGCTCATGATTCATCAAGCCGCATTCACCCCGGGCAAGCCCCTGCTCAAGGGCGGTCTGCACAGCCACTCGACGCGCTCGGACGGAGAACTCGCTCCCGATGCGCTGATTCGCCTGCACGCGAGGAAAGGGTATGATTTCCTCGCGCTTACGGACCACCGCGTCTATAATTACGCCAACTACGCGCCGGACGCGCGCCTTCTCGTGCTGCCCGGCATCGAAACGGACGGCAACGGCGTCGGGCCCGCACAGGGCACGTGCTTTCACACCGTCGCCATCGGGCCGCTCCCGGAGGATGGAAACGCGTTCGAACAGGATGAAAAGGTCGAATCCACGACTTTCCAATCGGCGGAGGACTATCAACCCATGGTCGACATGCTCTTGCGCAAGGGCAATCTCGTCATTTACGCGCATCCGCAGTGGAGCGGTACGCCCGCAAGGATGTTCGAGCGCCTGCAGGGCGTCACGGCCATGGAGGTGTGGAACAGCGGCTGCGCGCTGGAAAACGATATGGACTACGACAACGGCTTTATCTGGGACGAGCTGCTACGCCGTGGCATGCGCATCTTCGGCGTCGCCACGGACGACGGCCATCTCGAAAACCAGCACGGGTACGGCTGGGTGTGCGTCCGCGCGCATAAAAGCCCCGCCTCTATCGTCGAAGCGCTCCGTCAGGGCGCATTCTACTCGACCTGCGGCCCTGACATCGACGACTTCTATGTAGAGGACGGCAAGGCCGTCGTCGTATGCAGCCCCGCCCGGTACGTGCTTTTCGCCAGCACGCAGACCCCGTGGTGGCATAAGGTCACCGCGCCAAGCGGCCCATTGACATACGCCGAGTACCCGCTTAAACCCGGATGCCGTTACGTCCGCGCCGTGGTCATGGACGAAAGAGGCCGCCGCGCCTGGAGCAACCCAATCTTTCTGTAACGCCGAAGGCGTCCTTTCTATGCGCCGCCGATCCTTTCTACATCGCAAACCCGAAGGCGCATCCCCTCCACCGTAAAGCGCACGTTATACCCCGCGAACGCAACGCCGTATACGCGGGCGGCATCCGCCTGATATGAGGGCCGCGGGTCCTGCCTGAGCACGCCCAGCAACGCGGCGCGGCGCGAGCGCGGGATGCGCTCGAGCCATTCAGGCGGGAACTCCACCTCCAGCGCGTGTGCGTCGGCCTGCGCAGCAAAACCCGCCGCCGCGTCCGGATGGCTATCGGTAAAGGGCAGATAGGGCTTGATGTCGTAGATGGGCGTGCCGTCGAGCAGGTCCGCCCCGCGCACGTGCAGCACCGGGCCCAGCTCCGCGCTCATCTCGACCCGTTCGAGACGCACGCTGGAGAGCCCGATGGCGTTCGGCCGAAAGGGCGAGCGCGTCGCAAAGACGCCCAGGCGCGCATTGCCGCCCAGGCGCGGGGGACGCACCGTCGCGGACCAATGCGACCGCTGCGCCTGCGAAAAGGACCAGATCAGCCAGATATGCGAAAAGCCCTCCAGGCCCCGCACGGCGTCGGGGTTGCGGTACGGCGGCTCGAAGACGACCGTCGCCACGAGGTCTTCGACCAGGCCGCTTTGGCGCGGAATGCCGAACTTTTCAGGGAACTCGGTATGTATAATCGCTATCGTCTCCATGAATCCATCTTAGCACAGCTTCAGCCCGCCGGCAAGTCTTTTGTCGGCGGGCCGTATTCTATACAATGACGCCTATCAGCGCTTTTCATCCGCGCGGTAGACGACGCGGCCCTCGATGACCGTAAAGCGCACGGAGGAGCGCACCTCCAGCGGGCTGCCGTCGAAGATCGCCAGGTCGGCGTCCTTGCCCGCCTCCAAGCTGCCGAGCCTCGCATCGACCCGGCAGATGCGCGCGGCGTCCAGCGTGATCGCGCGCAGGGCATTCTCCTCGCCCAGTCCTTCCTTCGCCGCGATCGCCGCGCAGATGGGCAGGTATTGAATGCGGGTCACCGGATGGTCCGTCGTCAGCGCCACCCTGACGCCCGCCTGATGCAGCACGCCCGGGGTCTTGAAATCCGAGCTTGCCACCTCGTTTTTGCTTCTTGAGGCCAGCGACGGTCCGACGATCGCGGGGAAACCGCTGCGTGCGATCTCCTGCGCGACCAGGTGGCCTTCCGTGCAGTGATCCAGCGTCAGGCCCAGGTTGAATTCCTCGGCGATGCGGATGGCCGTAAAGATATCGTCCGCTCGGTGTACATGCGCCTTGAGGGGAATCTTTCCCTCGAACAACGCCCGGTAACACTCCATGCCAAAGACGGGTTTGACGCCCCCGTTTTGCGCGTCGTCAAAGTATTGGCGGGCCAGGAAGAGCTCCTCGCGGATGAGCGAGGCGATCGCCATGCGCGTCGCGGGCATGTTGCCGTTCATGCCGAACGCCACCTTGGGATTTTCGCCGAAGGCGATCTTGATTGCGGCGGGCGCGAGCACGATCATGTCGTCGACGCGCCGCCCATCGGTCTTTACGAACGCGAACTGGCCGCCGATCGCGTTGGAGCTGCCAGGGCCTACCATGGCGCCCGTGATGCCCGCGGCGATCGCGTTATGAAAAGCGGAATCCATCGGATTGATGGCGTCGATCGCCCGCATGCAGGGGGTTACGGGATTCGTGTTTTCGTTGCAATCGTCGCCTTGACGGCCGGTCTTCTCTTCGGAGATGCCGATGTGGCTATGCGCGTCAATCAGCCCGGGGTAGACGTGCAGTCCCTGCGCACGCAACGTGTCCGCGCCCTCCGGTGGGTCGATATGTTCACAGATCTTCGCAATTTTCCCATCGACCGCGAGCAGGTCGGCGCGGCGCGCGCCCTCGCGTTCCATCGTGTGCAGTATCCCGCCTTGAACCAGCAGCATAGCCGTTCCTTCTCTCTTTTTGAATCAGGCTTTGTAAAAACGCCGCACTTTATGCTGCCGCCGCATAATTTTCCCCCGAGGTTGAAAAGATAAGATTGAAAAATGAATTGGAGGCGACGACCATGAGCTTTAATCCGCAGAACCAAAACAATCAGCAGAGCTGGCAGAACCAGAACAACCAGAACAACAACCAGAGCTACCAGAACCAGAACAACCAGAACAACAGCCAGAGCTAGCAGAACCAGAACAACCAGAACAACAGCCAGAGCTACCAGAACCAGAACAACCAGCAGAACCAGCAAAACCAAAGCAACCAGCAGCAGCGCCAAAACCAGCAGAATCAGAACCAGAAGAATCAAAACAACCAGCAGAACCAGCGCTAAGTCCTTCGCCAACCCAAACGCCGCCATCCACTCGGATGGCGGCACTGCGTGTCGACAAAGTGGCGTCTGCCATTTTGTCGAGTTTACGGGTGACTTTTTCCTCCGCAAAATGGCATTTTGCGGAGGAAAAATCCCCGCCCCGCCGGCAAAGCCGTCGGATACGAATACAGTCTTGCAGACGGCTTTTGGTTTGTCTGACTTCGATAGGTTTGTCGACAGTCTGCGCCGCCATCCACTCGGATGGCGGCATTTTTCATGCTATAAATTTGATTTCATCTATGGTACAATGCCCAATCATACCCCCTATAGGAGAGAAGTGTATGCAAAAGATCTTTATCATCGGCGACTCTACGGTCGAGGACGGCGCCGCCCCCTTCTACGGCTGGGGTGGGCAGCTAGCCCCCTTTTTGCCCGGCACGCGGATTGAAAACCTGGCCAAGGGCGGCCGCTCCTCCAAAAGCTTTCTCGATGAGGGGCTTTTTGAGCCTGCGAGGCGGCAGATGCGCCCCGGCGACCTGCTATTGATTCAGTTCGGCCACAACGACGAAAAGGACGACCCCGAACGCCACACGGAGCCGGAGACGACGTTCACGCAAATGCTCAAGGTCTACGTCAGCGCCGCGCGCGCCGCCGGCGCCACTGCGGTGCTGCTTACGAGCGTCAGCCGTAACTACTTTTTAGGCGACGGCTCGCTGCTGTATACGCACGGCGCATATCCGCTGGCCGTGCGTACCCTGTGCCGCCGGGAGCAGATCGCGCTCATCGACCTCGAAACAAAGACGCGCGCATTGCTGCGCTCGCTGGGGCCGCGCGACGCTGGGCGCCTTTTCGTCAACATCGCTCCGGGCGCGGACCCCGTGCACCCCGAGGGCATCGAGGATCGGACTCACTTTTGCCTGTACGGCGCGCGCACCGTCGCGCAGATCGTCGCCGAAGCCCTGATAGACCTCGGGCTTATTACGCGTGCCGGCAAATAAGCGCCCCTTACGAGGGGAAGCTGCGCGTGCGCAAGGGAAGCCACGCCAAAACGTCCCCGATGTGTTCGTCCCAGGCCTTCCACTCGTGCGCGCCCTCGCTTTGGCGATATTCGATGCCGAGCGCCTTTCCGAAGCGCCGGTAAAAGAGCGCGTTTTCCCGGTACAGCTTGTCCTCAGTTCCGCACCACATGAAGAACCGCGGAAGCTGAGCGCCGCTATCGGCGGCGCGCCGCGCCGCGTAGAAAAGGTCGTTCTCGCTTCCAATCGCCTCTTCGCGTGCGCCGAAGATCCACGGATACTCGGGCAGGATCGATCCATAGTCAAAGGCGCTGTCCGTGCTGCCCACGACGTCGAGCGCGCCGGACAGGCTCGCCACCGCGGAAAACCGGTCGGGGCGCAGTAGACCCAGCTTAAACGCGCCGTATCCGCCCATCGAGAGGCCCGCGGCAAAGCGGTCCTCCCTGCGGGGGGATAGGTGAAAGAGCCGCTCGCACAGGCCCGGGAGCTCGTCTCCGATGAACGTGAAGTATTGCGGGCCGTATTTCATATCCGTATAAAAGCCCCGCAGGGTCGTGGGCATGACCACGGCCAGCGGGATGCCGCTGAGCTTGCGCTCCAGCGCGCTCCAGCGCTGCCATACCGTATGGTCGTCCGAAAGCCCGTGCAATAGGTACAGCGTGGGCCAGCGGTGCTCCGGCGGGAATCGTTCGCCGTCGCCTTCCGACGGCAGCAGCACGTCCAGGGAGATGTGTTGACGGAGCACCTGTGAGTAGCAGTTCACGTGCATCAATGCCATCATCGATCATTCTCTTTTCTATTAACCCTTTACAGAGGCGCTCAGCTGTAGCCCCTGCATGAAATATTTGCGTGCAAACAGGTAGAGCAGGAACGTCGGGATGACCGCCAGCATGCAGGCTGCCAGCACGCGTTCGTAATACCCGCCGTACGAGTCGTTGATCAGCCGGATGCCCGCGGTCAGCGTCAGCCTATCGGGGGAGGTGATCGCGAGCGACGGCCACATCAGATCGTTCCAAGAGCCTGTAAAGGTGAACAGCGCCACCACCATCAGGGCCGGGTACATGCACGGCACGATGATGTGCAGATAGATCGACAGGTCGTTCGCGCCGTCGATCCGCGCGGATTCATCCATTTCCTTGGGGATGCCGTGCATGAAGTTGCGCAGCAGGAAGATGTTGAATACGTTGCCCAAGTAGGGCGTGACCAAACAGATCAGGCGGTTCGTCCATCCCAGTGCGTCGTATAGATAGTATTGGGGCACCAGCGATACGACGCCGGGGATCATGCTGAGCCCAAAGAGGAGCCAGAAGAGCTGCTCCTTCCCGCGAAACCGCAGCCGCTCGTAGGCGTAGGCGGAGGTAGAGGAAATCGCGAGCACCAACAGTACGGTGCACAGCGAGACGGCGAAAGAATTGCATACCATCCGAAGAAACGGCGCGGCGGCGTTGTTCCAGGTGAAGGCATAGTTGGCCCCGGTCCAATCAATGGGTAGGACGTTCATGTATTTGGAGAACCGCTTCATCTCTACATTGGTCTTGAAGCTGGCAAAAAAGGCAAAGAAGAGCGGGCAGAGCCACAGGGCCGCTGCGATAAACAGGGCAAGCGACAGCAGATGTTTCTTCCATTCGCGCGCGAGCCTGGACGCGCGCCGTCCCTCGCGATAGACGCTTACGTTCATGGAGACCCTCCTCAATCGCCCTTGCGCATCGCGCTAAATTGAAGCAGCGATACGGCAAAGATGACGGCGCCCAGCAGCAGCGCCATGGCCGATGCGATTCCAGCGTTGACGCCGGAGCTGCCAAAGCCGCTCTCAGCGATATACTGCATGATCATTTTGTTTGCCTGACGGTTGACGCCGCTCACCACCTCCAGGGTAGGCCCGCCGCCATTGAACATGTCGGGCTGTCCCCAAATGCCGAATTCCGCGATCACGCTGACGACGAGCGTGTATTGTAGCGGGAACCGGATCGACGGCAGGGTCACGTGGACGAAGCGCTGCAAAGCATTGGCGCCATCCACTGAGGCGGCCTCTAAAATATCCGCCGAAACCCCGGCGAGAGCCGATTGATAGATGATCAGATTGCTTCCACATCCCCACCAAACGGTGATGAGGATCAAAGCGATCCAGTTATAAGGCGAGGCGGTCGTCCACTGCAGCTTGCCCAAGTTCAGAAAATTGTTGACGATGCCGGCGTTGCTGTCGAACATGTAGCGCCAGGAGACCATCACCACGGAGAGGGAGAGCAGCGACGGCAGGTAATAACACGACTGGAGGAGCTTATGCCCCCTGCACTTCGTGCTGAGCAACAGTGCCAGCGTCAGCGGCACCAGGATGCGGAAGGGGACGCACAGCGCGACAAACTTGACGGTATTTAGCATCCCCCAGCGCAGCTGCCAGTAGTAGATCGAATCGGGGTTGGCGAGGAGGGATGCGTAGTTGGACAATCCCACCCAGACCGGGGATTTCCCCAGCGTCCATTTGGTGAACGACGCAAAGATGCCGGTTACAATCGGAAAGACGTTAAAGCAAAGGAAAACGAACAGGTGCGGCAGCAAGAACGCCAGAGGGACCCAGCGCGCATAAAGCCTCAGCCGCCTGCGCGCGCGCTGCTTGGACAATGTCATCGTTCTACCCTCCCGTCAAAAGTGACGGCCGCCGACCAAGTCGACGGCCTCGTTTAAAATGAAGGGAAATCTTCCCCTCCCTGCGAAATCGGTCTTACTGTGCCGCGATCTTTTCCAGGGTTTGCTTCTCCCAGGTCTGCGCAAACTCTTCGGCGCTCATGCGTCCATAGACGGCTTCCCAGCCCAGGCTGTCCAGCACGTCGAACAGAATCTGCGAATAGGTATAGTCGGGGTTTAAGATGCTATAGCGGTTGCTGACGAACGCCTGCGGCAGCTGCTGATACGCGTCGCTGGCCGCGGCCTCTTTGGAGGCGACGATGGAGCCTGCCTGCGCCCAATCGATGGAATGCGCGTAGAAATAGTACATAAAGGCGGCGACGGCCTGCCGTTCGGCCTCGGTATAATCGTTGGCGGGCATCATGAAGGCATGGGATGCGCCGAACAGGGTGGGCGTATCCTCCGCGGTCGTTTGCGGCCCGGCGATAAAGGAGAAGTCAAAGCCGTATTCCTTGACGGCGTTCATGTTCCACGTGCCGCCAGTAAAGAAGATGCACTCCTCAAGCGCGAACAGGGTCGAAGCGTCGTCCCCCTCCTGCCACAGGTATCCGGCGTCGTAGCATTCTTTCCACAGGCCGATCGCTTGGGCGGCGGCGTCCCGGTCGAGCGCGAGCGCCGCGCCGTCGTCGGAAGCATAGGTATCCGCCAGATCGAGATAGGTCGCGAGCAAGTCGTTGCGGGCCCAGCTCGCAGCCATGACCTTCACGTCCTGAACATCCTGCTCTTGGAGGCGCTGCCCCACCGCCCTGATCTCATCCCAGGTGACGATGTCGTCCTCCAAGACCTCCGGGCAGTACTGCGCGGCCAGGGCATCGTTTACGTACATGCCCCAGGTCGGAAAATCGAGGGAGACGCAGTAGCGCTTTCCATCCAGAAAGTTCAGCGCCGCACAGGCGTCGTGATACCTGTCGATGGCGAAGTCGAAGCCTTCAAAAGCGCTGAGCGTATCGTCCAGCGGCTGGATATAGCCCAGCTCCACAAAGCGGGCCACGTCGTAGGAGTAGGTCACAAACAAATCCGGCAGGGCCGACTTGTCGCTCATGGCCAACGCGAGCTTGGTATACAGGTTCTCGCGGTCGATCGCGACATGGGTTAACCGCACCTGCGACTGCGATGCGTTGAAATCATCCACCATTTGCGAGAGCGTGACGCCGTCGTCTCCTGTAAAAAGCGTCCACAGTTCGATCTTCGTCGGTTCCTCCGCCAGCGCGGGCAGCACGCCCATGGTTGCCAAAAGCGCCAGGGTCAACAGGATTGCCATCGTCTTTTTCATGTGAACAGATCCTTTCTTTTCATGGACTCTCTATTTCCCCCTCCGCTTTCCCGCGGAGGAAATTGACAAATAGCACATCCACCCCGGCATTTCCGGGGCGACATTTGCGCCTTGTCTTTCAATGGCCAGGCGAAGCAAAAGCAAAAAATACGTTTATCTCCACAAAATCAGGCGCCCACTCTCGGAGTGATTACCCATTTACTATAAAGAAAAGCCGGCCGCTTTACAATGCGCTATCCCACAATAAAGTTGACTAATCCTATGATCCGGTATATACTCTGCTTGGCGGAGAGCGAGAGGGGGAGCGACATGCTACGCATTACCGACGCGCAGTGCAACTGGATAGAAAAAAAGGGCGTGGAGCTGGAGCGCAGCTGCGGGCTCCCCGTCTATATCGTCGCCCAATATCTGTCCCAGATCGACCTGCGCATCGGCGAGCGCATGCACGTGACGCAGCACGGCTCCGTCTTGATCCTAGAGCCCAACGTGCCGCATTACTATCTTTGCCGCGAGGAGCTATTGCACCACTGGTTTCACATAGAGGGCGATATCCCGGCGCTGCTATGTAAATACGGCATTGCGCCAAACCGGCTGTACAAATTGGAAGATCCCAACGCCATATCGGCGATCTTTCGCCAGATCGCGGCGACGTATCACGACAAAGGAAAATACCGCAGCGATTATCTGCGGCTAAAGGTCGAGGAGCTCTTCGTCACCCTCGCTATGCAGTTGGACCTGCAGGCAGCCGCCAGCGAAACGAGCTACCACACCGTGGAGGCGCTCAAGGCGCTACGGTGCCGCATGCTGGAGCACCCGGAATACGAATGGCCCATCGCTCAAATGGCAGCGCAGGTCTATCTGAGCGAATCTCACTTCTACCAGCTTTATCGCAAATGCTTCGGCATCACCCCCAACCGCGATTTGATCGGCATTCGCATCGACCGTGCGCGCACGATTTTGCTGCATGGCAGCTCCGTGTGCGCGACGGCGGAAAAATGCGGCTACACCAACGTCTATCATTTTATCCGCCAATTTAAACAGCTCGTCGGCCTGACGCCTAATCAGTTTAAAAAGCAATAGGCGCTGCCGAAAGATGGAAGCGCAAGACCGAAAAAACATCGCCAGCCATGGACGCATAGCCGGCGATGTTTTCACTTTTCAGTTCACGCTTGAAGCGCGCTTTGAAGTACGTCCGGAAAATTGATGGTCATGCCGTCTACCTGCATGTCCAGCATACGCCGCATTGTCTCTTCATTGTCGATCCCCCATGGTCTCACGGAGAATCCTTCTCGGCGCAGGCGTTCATTCCATGCTTCGGTAAGCAGACTGGCTTTGGGACAGAGCTGCCCGATCCCATCCAGCTTTGCATCCGCGATCAGCTTCTCATCCAACGTCTTGGCCAGATAGCCCAGACGGATATCCGAATCCAACTTACGCGCATTCACCAGGGCCTCCCAAATGCCGGACGTGATGACGACACGTTCACGCCTACAATAGCGATTGATGAGTGACAATGTATCTTTTTCAACGCCCATCGCCTTGATTTCAATGGCAAAATACAACGGTTTGGCACCGAAATGGCGCAGGAACTCCTCCAGTGTCGGGATCTTTTCACCAATAAAACGCTCGCCTTTATGAATTCCCATGTCGATTTGCAATAGCTCTTCATAGGTGAAATCGTGTATCGCCTGCGGTCGCCCCGCGATGCGCATCATGTCGTCATCATGGAAAAGAACGAGCATACCGTCTTTGGTGCGCTGAACATCGGTTTCAATGCCATTCGCCCCCATCTGCCAGCCCAAATAGAAAGAGGAAAACGTATTTTCCGGCGCATATTGGCTGGCGCCACGGTGCGCATAATTGATGAACTCCATAACGGTTACTTTCTCCTTGTCTTGCTGTGGGCATGCAAAGCACGCCTGACTCCTCTATTGTTCAAGGATCAGCGTCAATACATCATGACGAACTCGTCCACCTCAGCTTGAAAAGCTTTCAGAGCCGCGGCGATATCCATATCAGGATTGGCCTCGATTTCCGAGACCAGCTTATTGAGCGTATTCCAAACAGTGGAGTCGGCAGGGTTGACGCCCTGTCCTTGGATATACTGTACCTGATCCAACACACGGGACCATAGCGGGTCCTTCAGGCGCTCCTGAATCAGATCGGAGGCGAACTGGCTGTGTGTAAACGGCACGTAGCCGTCGGCCAATGTCGTATCAACGGTACACTCCGGGCTGATCAAGTACATGATGAACTGGTAAGCCGCCTGCTGGCGCACGTCGTCGGATTTGAAAATCGCCAGTCCGTTGCCGCCAATACAAACATCCAGCGTCTTATCAGAGGGGAAATAGCTGATTCCATACTCGAACGCATCGCCGATCGCGGTTTCCAGGCTGCCCTTGGTCGCGCAAGAAGTAAAGAAGAATAGCAAATTCCCGTTTGTAAAGTCGTTCTTAATGGTGGCGTGCTGATTGGCCGGGAAAACGCCGTCTTTCACAAGCTTCGCGATACGTTCAAGAACCAGCAGCATCTCGGGGCTATCCACCGTCACGTTACCCTTTTCATCGACGATGGTGCCGCCCGCCCCCCAAACCAGAGGTTGGATGTACCATGGTATGTCGCTAGCAAAGTTCATGCCATAGATATCCGTTAGCCCATCGTTGTTCGTATCCTTCACGGCTTCATAGGCGACCTTCACCATGTCATCCCACGTCGTGGGAACTTCTTCATAACCCAATTCTTTGAGCATGGTCATATTGACATGTACCATCGGCATGGAGGTCCCAAAGGGCACCGCCATACGAATTCCCTGATAGGTGTATCTCACCCAGTAATTTTCCAGAATGTCAGCCTGTTCATTCTGCGTCATATAGTTTTCAATAGGAATCAGCCATCCTGCGTCGTAAAGCTGCGGGATGCCGTGACGCTGGCCAACGATGCCAACCTGGGGCATATTGCCCGCAACCGTCGCGGCATTGTACTTTGCGACAAGGTCGTCATAATCCTTTCCGACGTTTACTTGGTTGATTTTGATGCCGGGATGGTCGGCTTCAAACGCGGCGATCTCATCCGAGAAATCGTCAGATAGGCGCACCCAGAAATCCAAGGTGATCACATCCTCCCCTAAGGCGACGCTCGTCAGAGAAAATACGCACGTCAATGCCAGAGCCACTACCAGAGCCAGTATCCTTTTCATATGAGTAACCTCCTTTATTTTTGAACGCGGACGCGCGCCGCGCCAAATTCGCTCACTTTAACCCTACCTTCGTAATTCCTTGCACGAAATACTTTTGTAAGCAAACGAACAGTACGATGATCGGCATGCTGATCATTGATGCAGCCGCCATAATGGCTCCCCAGTCCTCGCCTATCTCGCCCTCCATCATCGCGCGCAGTCCAGTTTGCACCGTGCGCAGTTCCATCGAATTGGTGATGATGAGCGGCCAAAGATAGCTATTCCAGCTGCCAATGAATCCGATGATTGCAACGGTCGCCATGGCACTCTTGCTCAGTGGAAGAATGATGCTCAACCAGATGCGTAAATCCCCCGCGCCGTCTATGCGGGCCGCTTCCATCAGCGCGTTATCGATGGTCATATAAAATTGGCGGAACAGGAAAACGCCGAACATGCTGACCAACGAGGTGCAAATGACCGAGAAAAAAGTATCCATCAAACCCATGCTGGATATCGTCAGATAATTTCCGACGATCGTCGCTTCCACAGGTATCATCATGCAGCATAGAAACAGGAAAAACAACGGCTTATTGAGCCTGTACTTCATCTTGGCGAAGCTGTAGGCAGCCAGCGACCCGGTAAGAATCTGCGATAGAATCGTTAAGGTCGCCATCAAAACGCTATTGCGAAAATAGATTCCAAACGGCGCTGCGCGGAAGGCGTTTGCATAATTTGCCCAATAGGGCGCCGTCGGCAAAAAAACATCCTTGTTCATAACCTCAGTAGGCGATTTTAATGAACATAGCAGCATCCAAATTAGGGGAAAGATCATGAGGAACGATAGCGCTGCCAGCAGCACGACACGCGCAATCTCCCACCCATCCATTCGAAAACGCCTGTTTACCATCTTTACGGGACGCTCTTTCTTGCTCGCATACATTTTCCCGTCTCCTTTCGCAATCCCGACATCAAGTGTCATAGTTGACGAAGCGCTCTAGCGAAAGCTGAATCAGATTGATGACCAGAATTAGCAAAAACAGCACCATCGCGATGGCCGAAGCATAGCCCACCTGATAGCGGCGAAAAGCGTATTCATAGAGCATCATCACCAAGTTGGCCGTCGCATTCCCCGGGCCTCCTCCGGTCATGGTTTGGATGGTAGTAAATAATTTCATGATTTCGATGGTATTTAAAATGAGGAGCATGAACGTCGTCGGGGACACAAGCGGCAGCACGATATGCCATGTAGTCTGTGCGCGGTTGGCCCCATCGATATAAGAGGCCTCTAAGATTTCGGATGATATGTTCTGTATACCCCCCAGATAGACCACCGTCGAATAGCCTAACATGCGCCATACTGTGATAAGCGCAAGAGAGGGAAGCGCCGTGCTGGCATCGTTAATCCAACGCAAGGGCTTGAGCCCGCAGGCGGAAAGAACGGTATTCAATATTCCATATTGCGGGTTGAACATAAATAGCCAAACAACCGATAAGCCTACCAAACTGGTGACGCGGGGCGTAAAAATCATCGTGCGAAAAACAACATTATGCTTCGTCTCTCGACGCAAAAGCATGCCCAGTAAAAAACCCAGGATCAACGTTGCTGGTAACACAAGTACAACGTACTGCATCGTATTGCCGATGACTTGCCAAATCTCCGGCGAGAGAAATAGTTTTTTATAGTTATAAAACCCGATATACTTTTTGCGTCCCGTTAGATTCCAATTGTATAGGCTCGTTCGAACCGCATCGATCATAGGATAGAGCGTGAACAGCGCCAGGAAAAACAGCGCCGGAAGCACATAGGCCACGCCCTTCGCCTCTTTAAGCAGCCTATGCCTGGTCTTGAATCTCATTTTCACAGCATCCTCTCTTTCCTCTGGTAAAAATATTTTTTATACTGAGAATCTCCCACGGTATTCTTTGATGATACTTTTTCGTTCTTTTTATATTATTTTATATGCAGTATTGCACAATGTCAAATACTATAATACAATATAACTATTGATTTTTCTTATGGAAGGGGTGGATACGAATGGACCTAAAAACGCTCAGTTATATCATCGCGGTTTCCGAAGAAAAGACGATTTCACAAGCGGCGCGCAGCCTGTTTATTAGCCAACCCGCACTCAGTCAAGCTATCAAAAAGGTGGAGGATGAGCTCGGGGTTAAGCTTTTCACTCGACTCGGAAACGCGCTCTCCCTTACATCTGCCGGTGCGGTTGTGGTGCAGGAGGGCCGCAAACTCTTGCAAGACAAGGAATATCTGCTTACCCGATTGGCTAAGTTATCAGATAAGCATCGAGAAGTAGTGCGTTTTGGCGTCTCTCCCTTTTACAGCAAGTATTACCTTCCCGGCGTTTACACCTATTACGCTAAACATCTGCCCGACATCAAGCTGGAAATTATTGAGAAGCTGTCTGTAGAACTAGAAGAAGACGTAGTACAAGGTAACTTAGACTTTTGTTTTGTACCCGCCTTCCCCGCACGGCCTGAATTGAACTATCGAACGATTAGTATTGAGGAGATCCTTTTAGGCGTGCCACGCAAGCATTCCGCCAATGCTTTTGCCGTTTCCTCGTCAAGCCTGCCCTATATTGATCTGGCGCTCCTACGTAACGAGTTCTTTATCCTCCAACCCCCAGAACAAAAGATCGCCAAGATGCAAAACAGGCTCTTTCACCATGTAGGCTTTTCGCCCAACATCATATATGAAACCAATAACTGGGATACGGTGCATTCCCTGATCTGCTGTGGCCTCGGTATAGGCTTTTTGCCCGAAATTCTTCTTGAAACGCCCATGTTGCGCATTCACCCTAACGTTTATAGGCTTTCAGGCATCGACGCCACGCGCCCCTATGCGGTGGCCTACCGCCATGGAATGACGTTCTCGCATACTGTTGAGCAGTTGATTGACGTGTTTTCCGGAAATCTTGCATGCCTCAAATCCGCCATGCCTCTCCATCAGCCTTGTATGGAGGAAGTGGACGGATCAACTTTCAGAATATAGTATTAGGTTGGGCTCCTGTTGTTACATGTATATGGCGCCACCTTATGTGCGTTTTATTGCGCCTTGACGCTCCCGCCGCGTTCCGGTACAATGAGCGCAGGAATCATTTGCCTTACATCACCATGAAAAGGGGGACTTGCACCATGCGCCTATCACAAAAGGACCGGGAACGGCTTCGCGAGCTGGCCGCAAGGCAGGCGGAGCTGGCGGCCTCGGAGCGCAACCGGCAGCTCTACCAAGATTGGCTGGCCTACGCCGCGCAGGGCGGTACAGCGCGCCCCATGATCCGCATCGAGCTGGACACGTTCGAGCAGGACGTCTTGCCCCCGCTCATGCGCTGCGAGGGCGATGCCGCGCGCGCCATCGAAAGGCGGCTACTGCGCCCCTTGGCCAATTTTACGCTCTTTGAGGATGATACGCTCGTCCCCGCATACTATGCCGTGCGCGACCGCCTTACCTTCCTGCCCTTCGGGCTTACGCCCCGAAGGCGGGAAACGGGCGGAGTGGGCCACCATTTCATCCCCTATCTGCACGACCTGGAGGCGGACGAACACCTGCTGGGCCATAGCGTCTTCAGCGTGGACGAGGCCGGCGCGGAACAGGAGCGCGCCGAGGCCGAGGCGATCTTCGGCGACGTGCTGCCCGTCCGGCGGGCCGGCGGCTGCCTCGTCGCATGCCCCACGCAGGATATCGTGCACATCATGAATATGGACGACATGTACATGGCCATGGTGGACGACGAAGAACGCTTCGATAGCATGATGCGGCGCTTGACGGACGATTACCTCGCTTTCTTTCGCATGCTCGCGCAAGGAGGTCATCTGCGCGCCTGCGCGCGGGATCAGCATCTCAACCAGGGCAGCTACTGCTTTACCGACGAGCTGCCCAACGATCTTGCGGGCGCCGCGCTCGAGGACTGTTGGCTGTACATGGACGCGCAGGAGATGAGCGGCGCCTCCCCCGCGATGTACGAGGCGCTCGTCTTTCCGCATTACAAAAAGCTGATGGACGCCTTCGGCCTTATATCCTACGGCTGCTGCGAGGCCACGCACCCCATCTGGCGGAATTGCCTATCTCACGTAGCCAACCTGCGCAAGGTCTCCATCTCCCCCTGGTGCGACGAGGACGCGATGGGCGAGGCCCTGCGCGGCACGGGCATCACCTATCTGCGCAAGCCTCCGGCGACGCTGCTCGGCGTAGGCGCGGCCCTGGACGAGGATGCCGTAACCCAGTGCTTTCGCAAGACCGCCGCCGCCGCCAAAGGCTGTACGCTCGAGATCGCTCAGCGGGACGTTTACCAGATCCACAGCTCTCCGGAAAAGGTAAGGCGCTACGTCGCCCTGATCCGCGCTGCGCTGGGCGCATAGACGATGGATTTACGTCCGCCGCCCGATTGACGCGGCACCTAAGCCCTGCTATAATGGGTTGTACATCGGGCATGCATAAGCCTGCCCCTCCGGCAGAAGCCGGGTTTGCGTCTTCCCCCCTCGCGCCTTTTAACAGGATATCATGAAGGTATCGGTATTTCAGTAGAAATACGGGTGCCTTTTTGCGCGTTTTAACGACTCCGCGCGGGCGTGCCCACGCACCACACAGTAGGAGGACATATGAAAAAGCATGCAAAATTCCTCGGCGTGTTCCTTGCCCTGTGCCTGCTCGCCAGCTCGCTGCCCGCATTCGCCTTCGCGGCGGATGGCGAGCTGTCCGGCAAGACGGTCATCCTGTATACCGCAAACGTCCGGGGCGATATCGACGTGTACGCGCGGGTCGCCGCCCTGCGGTCCGGCTACGAGGCGAAGGGCGCGCAGGTCGTGCTCGCGGACTTGGGCAACTTCCTGCAGGGCACGGTCTACGCCAGCCACGACCGGGGACTAACCGTCTTTAACCTCATGGATGCCGCAGGCTACGACGTCGTCGCGCTGGGCGGGGCGGAGTTCAGCTTCGGCGCGGGCACGCTGGGCGCGGCCCCGCACGGCACGCTCGTCACCTATTATAACCTGTCCGAGCTGCTTGGCGGCGCTGAGGAGGCCGAGGGGGAGGGGGCCCAGCGCGCGGCCAAGGCGCCCGCCCGCTTTACGGCGGTCTGCGCCAATGTCGCCGGAACCAATGCCTTTTATACGTTCACAGGCGGCATGGGCGCGCGCCATACGATCGTCACGGCAGACGGCCTCAAGCTGGGCTTTGTCGGACTGACCGACCCGGCGACCCAGGAAACGGCGCTCGATACCAACGTCGCGGGCCTCACGTTCCTTTCGGGGGACGCAATGCTGGCCGCAGCCAAAGAGCAGCTCGCCGCCCTGACGGATTGCGACTTCACCGTATGCCTGTCCAACGCGGGCGGCGTCACCGTCGAGGCGGCCGGCGCCGACGTGGTGCTGGACGTGCCCGCGGATGCGGGCCTCACCGTGGGCGCGGCCATCCTCGACAATACCACCGGCGCGGTCGAATACGTAGAGCTAAGCCTCGCGGACGTCGCCGCGGACGATGCGCTGCAGGAGCGGATCGAGGGTGAGAAGGCGGCTGTTTCAGACATCCGCACCGCGACGTGCGAGGCGACGCTAAACGGCTCGCAGGCCGCCGTCCGCTCCGTGGAAACCCCCATCGGCAACCTGTGGGCCGACGCGCTGCTGTGGTTCGCTACCGAGGGCGACATCGCGGGCTATTACGACGAGGACGAAATCGATAACGGTAACACCGGCCTTCAGGTGGATGCGGACCACGTGGTCGCCCTGTGGAACGGCGGCAACCTGCGCGATTCCATCTATGCGGGCGACGTCTGCTCGACCGATATCGAAAGCGTGCTGCCCTATCCCAACCGGGTCGCCGTCCTTTACCTGACCGGCGCGCAGCTGCTGGAAACGCTGGAGAGCGCGACCCAGGCACTGCCGTATACGGCGGAAACCGCCGACGCCTGCGCGGCGTT
Source organism: Bacillota bacterium (assembly GCA_023404715.1). Lineage (GTDB taxonomy): Bacteria > Bacillota > Clostridia > Christensenellales > Aristaeellaceae > Beduinella. The sequence goes on from JAEYAR010000032.1 coordinate 34,961, forward strand.
CCCCCACGTGGCCGGCATGGCCTACACCGTGGATATTGCCAGGGCGTACGACGCGGGCGAGGCGTACGGCGATCACTGGTTTACGGCCCGCTCCGTCAATCGCGTCACGATCGATCAAGTGCACGGACAGCCCTTCGACGAGGCGGCGACCTATGCGCTCGTCACCAGCAACGCCGTCTTCAACGGTATGGACGCCTACTACACAAGCGCCATGAAGGATGAAGAGCTGAGCACCATCACCGCGGCCAAGGTGACCGACGTCGTTTGGATGTACGTCAACCAAAGGCTCGGCGGCGTCATCGGCGGCGAATACGCGCGGCCCCAGGGCCGCATCACGGTTCAAAGCGCCGATGGACAGCCCGGCGTCTAAACACAAGATGGGAGAGAACGCATCCATGCACGAGAAGCTCGGAAGGCTCGTCGACGAATTGGAACGGGTCGTCGTCGGCAAACACGATGTCGTCGAAAAGGTGATCATGGCGCTGCTCGCGGGCGGGCATATCCTGCTCGACGACGTGCCCGGCGTGGGCAAGACGACGCTGGCCGTCGCCATCGGCAAGGCGACGGGGCTCGCCTATCACCGCGTGCAATTCACACCGGACGTGCTGCCTTCGGATATCGTGGGCTTTTCCGTCTACAACAGACAGACGGGCGCCCTCGAGTACCGGCCCGGCGTTCTGCTCCACGCGAACATCCTGCTGGGCGACGAGATCAACCGCGCCTCCAGCAAGACCCAATCCGCGCTGCTGGAGGCGATGGAGGAAGGGCAGCTCACCGTGGACGGCAACACCTACCCGTTGGAGCGTCCGTTCATCGTCATCGCCACGCAGAACAACGTAGGCACGGCGGGCACGCAACCCCTTCCCTACGCGCAGATGGACCGCTTTCTCGTGCGTCTGCAGATGGGGTATCCAGACTACGAGAGCCAGATGGAGATCCTCCGCGACCGGCGGACGGGCAACCCGCTGGACGCCGTAGCGCAGATCGTGGGGCGCGCGGATGTGCTCGCCATGCAACAGGCGGCGCAGGACGTCGCGATCAAGGACAGCGTGCTCGCCTACATCACGCGCCTGGCCATCGCCACGCGCGAGCACCCTCAGGCAGACCTGGGCGTCAGCCCGCGCGGCGCGCTGTTCGTCAGCCGCATGGCGCGGGCCCGGGCATACCTGATGGGGCGGGACTTTGCCGTTCCCGAGGACGTACAGGCCGTATTTCAGGACGTGTGCGCCCATAGGGTTCTCCTCACGTCGCGCGCCCGGGCCGAGCGCATCACCGTCCGGCAGCTGCTGGGGGACGTCCTTACGCGCGTTCCGGCGCCGGACAGCCGGGCATAGGGGCGGATATGTGGAAGAGCCGACTTCTATGGACCCTTTGGCTGCTCGGCGCGCTCGCGCTATACCTGTTTGAAAACGGGCTCGCCACGCGCTTCCTGCTGGCGGCTTCCGCGCTGCTCCCGCCTGTGTTTATATTGCTCAGCGCCCTCGCCGCGCGCCGTGTGAGCGCGCAGCTGGAGATTCCGGCCCGCAGCCAGCGCGGCGACACCTGCGGCTGCGAGCTGCGCGTACTCAACAAAAGCCCGATGCCCCTCCTGCGCGTACGCTGCCGCGTCCTGTGCGAAAATGTGCTGACGGGCGAGCGCTCGCAATGCGACCTCGCCTGCGCGCCAGCCGCGCGAAAGGCGGCCGCGATGCGCTTCGAGCTGACGGCCGCGCACTGCGGCCAATTGCGCGTGGCGCTCTCGGACCTGTGGGTATCCGATCCGTTTGGCCTGGCCGAGATCGCCGTCGGCTGCGCCGCAGAGGGCAGCGTATGGATCCTGCCCGGCCTGTTCCGGCCGCATGTCTCGCTGACCGGTCAGGCGTTTTCGCCCCTTACGTCCGACGCCTGTGCCATGGCCGCGTCCGGCCACGACCCGAGCGAGCCGTATGCCGTGCGCGAATATATACCCGGCGACGACGTCAGGAGCATTCACTGGAAGCTATCGGCCAAGACCGATCGCCTGATGGTGCGAGAGCGCGGTCTGCCGCTCGGGGACCAGGCGCTTTTGCTGTTCGAAACGGCCCTGCCGCGAGGCTTCGCCTCCCCCGCGGCGATCGACGCGATGGCGGCCGTGCTGCTGTCGCTCTCCCGCGCGCTTGCGGAAGAGGGCGTGCGGCACAGCGTCCTCTTCCAGCGTCCGGACACGGCCCCCCAATGCCTTCAGATCGAGGACGCGGAGGCGCTGATTCCCCATATCCTCTCGTGCCCCGTGCGCGCCGGTGAGGCGACGCTGGCCGGGTGCCTGCGCGCATTCCCCGAGAAATGCGAAGCCGCGCACGTGGCCGCCGTCAGCGCCTTGATGCCGCCGGATATCCCGCCCCTTCCCGGCGCGCTCACCGTGCTGTGCCCGTCCGGGGTGGCGGCGGACGGAGAGACGGCGGAACGCCGCCATGTTCAGCGCTTTGATCCGTACGCGTACGAATGGGATTTACGCGATTTGAATCTGTGAGTGAAGGAGGGCTGCGGGTGCGGCAGACGGACGGCATTTGGCTCCGCGCGTGCGCGCAGCAGGGCGAGCCGCAGGCGTCCAGGGCGGCGCGCGGCGCCCTGCTGGCGCTTTCGCTCGCCGCGTTCTTTACGCTCTGGGGGCTGTTTCAAAGCATGTGCGATCAGCCGCTCTCGACCGCCCCGGCGTTCACCGGTATCGCGCTCGTCCTCCTGCAGTGGGCCGCAGGCAAGAGCAGGCGATCCATGCGCATCGCAAACGGGGCGCTGATCCTATGCGCCGTCCTTATCGCGGTTTTGCTGCCGGATGAGCTCGCGGATGGCCTGAAAGGGGCCGTCAACGCGCTGTTTGCCGCCAGCGCGCGGCATAATGCCTATGTATACGACATGCTGCCCGTCTCCCCCGGTGCGGGCGAGTCCGCGCGGCGACTGGGTAGCGCGGCCTTGGCCGCCCTGGCCGCGCTCGCAGGCGGGCTGCTCGTGCGGCGGCGCTCCGGCACGCTGACGGTCGGCGCGTTTCTGCTCGCGGCGCTGGCGCAGGTCTATTTCGGGCTGACGCCGTCCGTCCTATGGAACGCCGCCCTGCTCGCCGTGCTCGGCATCCTGCTCCTGCGTTGCGCAGGCGCGGGCGAGGCGGCCTCGGCCGGCGGAGCGCTGCCCGGCGCGTGCGCGCTGCTTCTCGCCGCCGCGGCGCTCCTGCTGCTTTTGACGGCCGCGATCTATCCCGGCGAGAACCCGCGGCTCACAGGTCTTGCCGAAGCCCTGCGCGACCGCCTGGGCGCGAGCGAGAGCTTACCCGCCGGGATTTCCGGCGCATTGGAGGAGGATTTTTACAACCCCGTCCGTCCCGAACGGCCGCTGCGCGAGGAGCCTGCCCGCGAAGAGGCGTTGGCGCAGGCGGATTACACGCAATATGCGCGCGTCTACGACTACGTAGCCCATCTGTCCAGGCCGAGAAGCACCTCGCATTGGAAGACGGCGCTGTTGGCGCTGCTGATACTCGCGCTGCTGGTCGGTCCGTTTGTACCGTTTTATTGGGCGGACGCGTGCAGGCGCAAGGTGCAGGCGAGGCGCGCGGACTTTGAATCGGCGGATTGCGCCCGCGCCGTCGCCTGCCAGTTCCGCGCGCTGATGGAGTGGCTCGAGATCGCCGGGCTGCAAACGGACGATCGGCAGTTCTCCGCCTACGAAGCGCCGGTCCGCGCGCTGATGGGCGACGCCTACGCAAAGGCTTATGCGCAGGCCGTCCTCCTTTGGCAGGAAGCGCGCTACAGCGAACACGAGATGACACAAGACGCCCGCGCGCGGATGCAGGCGCTGCTGGATCAGACGGCGAAAACCGTCTGGGCCCGCGCGAAGCGCAGGCAGCGCTTCCATATCCGTTACGTACACCATTTGGATGTACCCGAGGAAAACAACTGCGAGGGATGCACATGAAACGCCTGCGAAAAGCGCTGGCCCTGTTGCTGGCGGCCGCCCTGATTCTCACGCTGTCCGGCTGCAGAAGGCGCCTCATCGGCGTACCGTCCGGCGAAGTGGCCGATGCGCCAAGCGTCGATACGCAAACGCGGGACGTCCCCGCCCTGCGCACGGGGGCGGACGGGGAAGCGGCTCCCGCCTCCGCGCCGTCCGCGGCGGACGGCGCTCGGGAAATCGACCCTGCCGCGAGCGCATACGAGGATCCACAGTCGGACAGGCGGGCCTATGCGCAGGACGCGCCCGCCAGGGCGAGCGAAGAGGCGGGCGAAACCGTCGCGGACCCTGCCGCTAAGGACGGCGAAGCCGTCGGCGGGCAGCGGGACGGCGCGCCGCCCGCAGGCAACCGGATCGCGCCTGAGGACCCGGCGGACGCGGACAGGACGATCACCGAAACCCGCGCCGACGACGGCGCGGCCAAGTACGCGGCCGACGACGCGGGCGCGGCCGCCGATTCGATGCTGGACTATTACGCCGCGCTTCTGGGCGCTCAACTGGGCACGCTCTTCGAGTGCCACCGGCTATACGTCTATTTTGAGCGCGCGGCGGACTACGAGACGGTGAACCGCACGGCCGGCGAAAACCAATTGATCCTGGATGCGGGCGCGTACAACGTCGCGGCCAAGCGCAGGGACGACGCGCTCGCCGTAACGGACGAATGGGTGATCCGCAAGAACCCCGGCGCGATCGTGAAATGCGTAGAGGCCGGCGTGCTGGGCGACGGCGTGGTGGGCGACGCGGCGGCAAAGGCGGTCTACGATGCCCTCGTCACCCGCCCGGGTTGGGCGCAGACAGACGCGGTCAGGAATCGCCGGGTCATCCTCATCTCTCGCCAGCTGCTTGAGACGCAGGCGGGCCGACTGGCGGCGGCGCTGCATCTGGCAAAGCGCATGTATCCTGAGCTGCTGGCCGATTGCGACGCGGACCGCGCGCTCCGGCAGCTCCTGCAGGAATCTGCCCAGGCCGCTTCGGGCCTCTACGTCTATACGGAATGATAACGCCCCAATGCGAAGGAGGATTTTTTTCGATGCGTCAAAATGCACTGCGGGTCCGTAAGCTCGCTTTCTCCGCCCTATACCTCGCCATCGCGCTCGTGCTGCCGTTCCTGACCGGCCAGATCCCGGAGATCGGCGGCATGCTCTGCCCGATGCACATCCCCGTGCTCCTGTGCGGATTCGTATGCGGCTGGCCCTGGGGGCTCGCCGTCGGGTTCGTCGCGCCGCTTCTGCGTTCGGTCGTTTTCGGCATGCCGCCTCTCTTCCCCACCGGCGTGGCCATGGCCTTTGAGCTCGCCGCCTACGGCGTGGTCTCCGGCCTGCTGTACAAGCGCCTGCCCAAGCGAAATCTGTTCCTCTACGTTTCGCTGATCGCGGCGATGGTCGCCGGGCGGGCCGTATGGGGCGCCGTGCGCTATCTGATCGCGGGCCTGCAGAGCACGTCTTTTACGTTGGAGGCTTTTATCGCAGGCGCGGTCACGTCCGCCGTGCCGGGTATCGTCTTGCATATCGCGCTCATTCCGCTGCTCGTCGCGATGCTCTATCGCGCAAGGCTGGTGCTTAACGACTGAGCCTGCGCGGCCCGGCTCACAGCGACGCAGCCGGCCGGCGGACGTCAAGGCCTGAAACGCCGCTTTGTCCGGTTAGCCGCGCCACCAGATGCGCAAGCGCCTCCTCGCAGCTCGATTTGTCATAAGCCCTGCATCGCTCGCGCATCGCGTAAAGCCTTTCCCTGTCGCCTAGCAACGCCGCAACGGCCTGCGCGCAGCTTCCGTCGCGCACATAGACGCCCATTCCCGCATGCTGCAGGAATCGGGCGTTGTTCTCTTCCTGCCCGGGAATGGCGTCGTAACAGACGATGGGCAGATCGCAGGCAAGCGCCTCCGACACCGTCAACCCGCCCGCCTTTGTAATCAGGAGGTCGGCTGCGTGCATATAGCGCTCCACCTGCGTACTGAACCCCAAGATTCGCGTGGGCCTGTGCGCGTCGGACGCGGCGCGCTCCAGGGCATTTCGGAGCGCCGCGTCATTCCCCGCGATCGCGACGATCTGGAACGCTTCGGGCAACTGTAAAAGCTCCCGGAAGACCGCCAATAGCCGCCTCACCCCAAAGCTTCCGCCCATCAGCAGCAGTGTGGGGAGCGACGCATCCAAGCCCAGTTCCCCACGCAGAAGCGTTTGATCCGGCCTGCTGAAAAAGGCGGCGCGCACCGGGATGCCGAGCGGGTACACGGCCGCGCCCGCAACGCCGCGCGCCTCCATCTGGGGTATCATCGATCGGTCCGCGACCACATAAGCGTCCGCCCGCTTGCAGACCCACGGCCTACAGGGCGCGTAATCCGTGACAAGCTGAATCAGCTTCGTATCGACTGCGCCGCTCTCTATCAGTCTGGAGACCATCTGTCCCAGGAAGTGGAACGTGCTGATCACCACATCGGGTTCAAACGCCTTTAAAGACGGATACAGCCACCGGCTGAGGTATGCGTTGGTCAACGGGATCAGCCGCCCCACGAGCCCCTCCCGGTCCGCCGCGCGGTAACCTGCCGCGTAGATCCACGGCGCCCTTTTCACCGCCCCTTTATATGCTTCGCAGCACGCCCAGTTGACCGGGCCGCAGAGCCTAACCAGCGCCTTAAGTCCGTCCTCTACGCGGACCTGCGCATGGGGGAACGCCCTGACGAGGTACTCCCGGGCCGCAAGCGCCGCGGCTTTATGCCCGCCGCCCGCCATCGCGTATAGTATCAATATCTTCAAGCCCTTCGCCTCCTTCGCCTCGCATTATAGCCCGCACATCACAAGACGCCCTAAAGGAAACCTTAAAAAAGGCTAAAGAAAAAACGGCGCCCTAAGGC
>JAEYAR010000042.1 GCA_023404715.1 Bacillota bacterium
CCCGCGCCGCGCTCCCCCCCCCCCCCGGGGGGGGGCCCGCCGCGACGCCCAGCGCGTAGGCGAGCACCGTGCGCAGCAGCGACGAGAACACCGTCTGCCAAAAAGCTGCCGTTCCGGCGAGCGTCAGCAGCCGCCTTGCTACCTGCAGAGGCGATGCGAGCAGCAAATCCTGCCCGACGGCCCGGTAACAAAGCGCCCAGAGGCACAGCCAAAAAAGGGCGGAGATCCACTTCCCCGCCCAGGCCGGTTTGCCGGATTTAGCGCGCATAGTAGAAGTCGTCCGCCGGCAGCGCCCCGCCGACAGAGGCCGGATTGGCCTCAAACAGCATCTCGTAGAAGGGCTGAATCTGCGCTTTCATCTCCGCGCCTTCGACGAAGACGATATGACAGTTCGGGATCGCCCGCTCGGCCACCGCCGCCTTGGGCAAGATGCCCTGCGCCTCCACCATCTGTGCTGCCGCGGGTGCGTCTTCGTTTACAAAGGCCACGGAGGCCGCGTACGCGTCCATAAATGCGGAGACCTTCTCCGGGTATTGTTCCGCAAATTCCCGGCGTACGATCACGCACCCCATCGAGAGCACGGTATCCTCCTGCCCGGCCGCCTGCGCCGCCGCAGTGAACAGCTCCGTCACGTCCAGCGCCTCGCGAAAGTCTGCGTTGTTCATGAGCACGCTCGTCACGTTGGGCTCGGGCAGCAACACGAGATCGACCTGCCCGGCTGCGGCCAGCGTCGCCAGCTCGCTGTGCTCGGCCTTATACTCGACGTTCACCTTGTCCAACAGGTCATTTTGCGCCAGAATATAGTTCAGCACATACTCGACTACGGTGCCCTGCCCCGTCGCGTAGAGCGTTCGCCCCGCCAGGTCTTCGACGCGCTGCACCGTCTCGCCGTTTTCGAGGATATGCAACACGCCCAGCGTGTTGAGGGCGAGCAGCTGCACCTTGCCGGCCGTCTTCGCGTACAGCGTCGAGGCCAAGTTGGTTGGCACGGCGGCGATATCCGCTGATCCGCTGGCCACGGCGGCCACCGCCTCGTCGGGCGCGCCCGCAAGGGTAAAGGCGTACGTCCCGTCGTTCTCCTCCATCATGAGCGCCATGCCGATGCCGGTTGGCCCCTTGAGCGCGAGCACGTTCACAGGCTCCTGCGCTACGGCGCTCAGCGATAGCGAAAGGCATAGTAACAGCGCCAGCGCGGCAGCGATAAACTTTTTCATATTCATATGCTCCTTTATGTTCATCTGATCTACGGTTCCTTGCTCGTCAGCGCGCTCTTGACCGTGACGCCAGGGATATTGCCCAGCCGCCCCGCCAGCGCGCCGACGCGCTCGTTCGTCCCCCGGACGATCAGGCCGATCACCGCGCGGCGCGTCTCATGGTCCGGCACGCCGATGCGCCCCGTCACCATGTCCGCATACTGCGAGATGATCTCGTTGACGCGCGCAGCGACGCTGTTGTCATCGAGCACGATGCCCACAAACCCGATCCGCTCCATCGCTTTTCCTCTTTTCATCCCGTTCTTTCGTTAGAAAAAAACACAAAAACAGCGGCTTTCTCTCAGCCGCCGCCCAAGGCGTATAAAAGCATAGACGCATCCCCTCTCTTCTCCGCTCAGATCGCTCCTCGCGTCAAATCGGTCTTCCCGATGCGCCTCCTTACCTCACGGCGCTGCCGCTGGGATCGGAATCGCACCTGCTCTGATTATACCACGCCCGCCGGCGCCTTTCAAGCCCCCGCGCCGCCGCGTACATGACGCCGACAGCGCCCGCGCCGATCGCCTCGATCGTCAGCAGATAGGGAATGCGCCCGAGCGATTCAAAGAGCTGCAGCGGCGTGCCCAGCGGCGCCGCCATCAAAAAGAGGTAATTGGTGCCGAGCAGCCGGTTGCAAATATAGACCGCGACCGCAAAGGCATTTCCCCAGGCCAATGTGCCAAGCGCCGCTTTGGGCCTGGGCAGGTCGCCTTTCGCGACATGCAAGAGCGGCGCGAGCACGATCAGAGCGTGCGTAGCGAAGAAGGCCGCGTCCAGCGGCCCCTGCCATGGCACGCGCAGGATGGATGGGAAGGCCAGCGCGAGCGATGCGCAAGGCATCCCAAGATACCACAAGAAGTGGTATACGCCCCCAATCGGGCGCGCATAAAACAAGAGGCTTAAAAAAGCGCACAGAGAACACAGGTGCAGCGGCAGCAGCGTGTTTACGATCGACTCGCCGCTTGCGAGCACGCACAGGTACGTCGTCGTCATCGCTACGGCCAAAAGGACGAAGCTCAGGCGCGATATCGAACGCAACCCGCTTCCCTTTCGCCGCAGCGACGCGATCGCGCAAAGTCCGAAATAACCCCAAACGCCCAAGTTGACTGCCTGCACAAGATCCCCTCCGGCGTTATCGTTGCCCGCCGGACGTCCCCGTATACCAAAGCAAATCGTCCGCCTGCGCGCCAAGGATGCGTTCGCTCCTCCCTGTTTGCGGGCATACGGCGTATACGCCGCCCTGCAGCGCGTCCGCGCACAGCACGCGACCGCCGCCCGTCAGCACGCGCTCGCACAGCCCCTCCATCGGCGCATGCCACACGGGGGCGCCGCGCGATACGCGGCTGACGCCGTTCGTGCCCGCGAGCACGCCGCCCCGCACCGGACAGAGCCCGCCCGGCAACCCGCACAGGCCGGCGCTCCACGCCGGCTTGCCGTACGGCGGGCGCAGCGCAAAGACGCGGCTGCTCGCCTCTCCCGCGAGACAGATCGCGTACAGCATGCTTCCTCCGAAGGCAACGTCCGTCACCGGCCCCGGCAGCGCCGCACGGCCGGTAGGTTGCAGCGTCCGTGCGTCGAATGTAAGCACGTCGCTGGTGCCGCCGCCCGCAACCGCAAGGCAGCGCCCGCCCTCATCCAGCGCCATGCCGCGCGGCTGCTGACCCGCGCGCGTGAGCAGCATGGGCATGCCGGTGGCTGTGGATAGCATCAGCACGCTGTCCGCGTCCTGGCACAGCGCGTAGAGCGCCGTACCGTCCGCAGAGAGAAGCAGGCGGCTCACACCCGGCCCTCCGGCAAACAGCTGCTGCGGGCAGAGCGTCCCCGCGCTCAGACGCCAGATGACGTCCTCCCGCCGCGACGCGCAGTAAATCGAGCCGTTGCCCGCGCAAAGCGCAGACGCCCCCGACAGGGGCGCGCGCCGAACCCCCTCCGCATCCATTCTGTACAGCGCCCCTGCCCCGCTGTCGGACGCGATCAGCTGTCCTTCCATGGCGCGCCCTCCCTCTCGCTCAAACTGAATCCAACTTATCGTATGCCGAAGGAGGGGCCAGCGTCCCTGACGCCTCCTACCGTCCCAGGCCTTATCCCCTCCGTTTGATGGGCGCAGGCAGGATTTTGCGCCCGCATCCCGAAATAAAAAAGAAGCGCCCATGGCGCAGAAAATGTTACAAAGGAGCGCTTCCCCATGCAAACATATAAAACACACGGCACCTGCTCGCAGAGCATCGACTTCGAGGTAGAAGACGGCGTCGTCACCGCGTGCCGCTTCAACGGGGGCTGCACCGGCAACACCCAGGGCGTGGCCCGCCTGGTCGTCGGACACAAGGTGGATGACGTCATCCATATGCTCAAGGGCATCGAGTGCCGCGGCAATACCTCTTGTCCCGACCAGCTCGCGCGGGCGCTCGAGGCCTACAAGCAGGCGCACGCCTGATCGCGACTGCTGTTGGAAAAACGTCTCGTACCGAAGGGAGGACGATCCGATGGATTCATTGGGCGAAAACATGCGCCGGTTGATCCTGGCCGGCATCGGCGCGGTCGCGGTCACGGCGGAAAAATCACAGGCGCTGCTCGACGAGCTCGTCAAAAAGGGCGAGCTCACCGTCGCGCAGGGCCAGGTGCTCAACGAGGAGCTCAAATACGGTATTAAGCAAAAGATCAAAGAAAGCGTCACGGTGAGCGTCGTCTCCGCCGACCCCGATTCGCTTAGGGATGCGGTTGCCTCCATGACGCCGGAGCAAATCGCCCAGCTCAAGGAGCTGCTCTCGCAAATGGAGGGGAGCGCCCATGAACCGGCGGCAAAGTGACGGCGAGAACAAGGCGCGGCTGAAGGAGATTACCGAGGTGCTCCTGCGCCACGAGATCGTTCGGGGCGTCACCCCCGAAAAGCTGCGGCGCATCTTAGAGGATCTCGGCCCCACCTACGTCAAGCTTGGCCAGATCCTGTCCATGCGTTCCGACATGCTGCCGGGCGCCTACTGCAAGGAGCTCTCGCGCCTGCGCTCCAGCGTCGCGCCCATGCCCTTCGCGCAGGTAAAACGCATCGTGGAGGAGGCCTACGGCCGCAGGCTGGGCGAAATATTCTCCTCCTTCGATGAGCGCGCGCTCGGCTCCGCCTCCATCGCGCAGGTGCATGCCGCGACGCTGGCGACGGGCGAGCGCGTCGTCGTCAAGGTGCAGCGCCAGGGAATTTACGATACGATGTCGCGCGATATCGCCCTACTGCACCGCGCGGTGCGCGTGCTCAAGTATACGGGCGCCAGCGAGCTGGTGGACTTCAACAAGGTGCTCGACGAAATCTGGGCCGTCGCGCAGCAGGAGATGAATTTTCTGACCGAGGCCGCCAACCTCGAAGAATTCCGCCAGCTGAGCGAGGAGGTCGCCTTCGTCACCTGTCCGAAGCTCTATCGCGCCTACACCACGACGCAGGTGCTCGTCATGGAGTTCATCGACGGCTACGGCGTGGACGAAAAGCAGCGCTTGCTGGATGCGGGCTACGATCTCTCGGAGATCGGCCGCAAGCTTGCGGATCATTACGTCAAGCAGGTGGTGGACGACGGCTTTTTTCACGCCGACCCGCACCCAGGGAACATCCGCATCCGCGAGGGCAAAATCGTCTTCATCGACATGGGCATGATGGGCCGCCTCTCCCACCGCGACCAGGCGCTGATCGGCCGCATGGTCGAGGGCGTCGCCCTGGGCGACGTGGGCGCGGTCAAGGACGCCGTGATGTCCATCGGGGAAATCCACGGCCGCGTCGACCAAGGGCGGCTATATGCGGACATCGACGAGCTGCTCGCCAAGTACGGCTCGGCGGACCTGGGCGGCATCGACCTGGCGCGCATGTTCGAGGACCTGATGGACGTGATGAAGGAAAGCCATATCGCCATGCCCTCCGCGCTTTCGATGCTGGCGCGCGGTATGGCGACGCTGGAGGGCGTCGTCGCAGATCTCAGCCCCGATGTGAGCATCGTCTCCGTCGCCTCCGGCCGCTTGTCGGGCCGCATGCTGCGCGACTTTGACCTCAAGAAGGAGCTGCGCCACAGCGCACGCGCGCTCTACGCCTCGGCGCGCAAGGCGCTCGACATCCCCGCCCTGGCGGCGGACGTGCTGCGCCAGACGCAGCGCGGCCAGACCCGTCTCAATCTGGACATGCACGCATCGGACAGCCTGCGCGCCCTGCTCTTTACCCTCGTGGATAAGCTGGTCGCGGGCCTCGTGATCGCGGCGCTCTTGCTGGGTTCGAGCATCCTGTGCACGACCGACATGCAGCCCCGGCTGCTGGGCGTGCCGCTGCTGGGCGTCCTGGGCTACGGCGCGGCGCTGGGGCTGATCTGCTATCTTTGGATCAAGGCGAAAAGAAATAGATGACGAGCAAGGAATTGTTTTTAAGCGACCGCACTTTGTAATTACGCTATAATCGATGCAGAATGAGAAAACAAAGGCACCATCGTGGAAGACAAGTTCGTCGTCAGACCCAAGAGTTCCGAAAAGAAAGAGGATAAATCCATCGTCATGACTTTGCGGTTGGATCGGGAGATCCAGGAGGCGTTTGATAAGCTAGCGCAGCAAAGTGGCCGTTCAAGAAATGAGCTGATGTCCATGGCTTTGCGATATGCCTTACAACACTTGGCATTTACACCCGAAAACGATGACTGAACGGAATAACGCGAATCGCGAAATAAAAAGGCCCTCCCTTTACGGATGGGCCTCTGCGTGTCGACAAAGTGGCGTACGCCACTTTGTCGAGGATACGGGTAATTTTTTCGCTCCGCAAAACTGCGTTTTGCTCCGGAAAAAGCCCCGCCCGCCCGGCAAAGCCGGGCGATACGATTAC